>JASJCC010000048.1 GCA_030066175.1 Paracoccaceae bacterium
GAGTGTGGACTGGTCCCGCCAGCATCTCTTTCCGCCTGCCAATGAACGCGTTTTGGCGGAAAAGCGCGATCGGCTGGTGATCAAGGCCCCTGACAATTGGCGCGCCGCGCGTTACTGGCCCTTGCATGCCAAGGCCTTGTGGCTCAGCGCGCCCTCCGGTCTGAAATACGTGCTCGGCCGCAAAACCGCTGCAGAAGGTCCGCAGACGTGAGCCGCGCAAAGACCACCTTTCTGATCTGCTCAGAGCGGTCGGGGTCCAACCTGATCCGGGTGATGATGGACGCGCATCCGGCCATCGCAGCACCACATCCCATCCATTTCCTGCGCGACGTGGTGGCCCGCGCCGACGCGATGCGCCCGGGGGACAGCGAGGGCACCGCGCGGGGACTGTTGCTGCAGAGCCTCGAGGTCGCGCTGAACAAGCGGTTCGCGCCTGAGGACGCGCAACAGGTTATGCAAGCCGCCCGCGCCGTGACCCCCTTCGCCTTGCAACCGCTAACCCGCGCCGTCTATGACGCGATCCGAGACCTCTCTGGCAAGACCCACCTATTCATCAAGGAAAACAATCTCTTCAACGTGGCGCCGCAGGTCATCGACAGCTTTCCCGACTGCAAGTTCGTGTTCCAGGTGCGTGACCCGCGCGACTATCTGGCCTCGGCCCAGAACCTCAAACCTGGGCGCCTGGGCAACAAGTTCGGCTCGATCCGCAACGCGCTGCGGATCTGGGCCGACGACCAAACGTTCGGCCTGCGGATGCTCGGGTATTTCGGGCCCGAGCGCGTCTTCCTGCAGCGCTATGAGGACCTGATTGCCCGGCCCGAGGCCGTTTTGCGCGCGCTCTGCGCCTTTCTGGACGAACCCTTCGAAGACGCAATGTTGTCCTTCCATGCCCGCGACAACGTGCAGGATTTTTCCACCCGCAAGGCCGCCTGGGAAAACCTGTCGCGTCCGGTGATGGCCGGCAATGCGCGTAAATACCGCCAGACGCTAAGCCGCGGGCAGATCCGCGCGGTCGAGGCCACATTGGGGGATCTGATGAACCGGTTCGGCTATGCCCGCGACCTGCCGGCGAAGGACGCGGAGAAACGCTGGAACGTGGTCTGGCCGAGCCTTTTGGAACCGTTCGAGCGGCGGGCCAACAAACAGTGGAGCCCGCTTTTCCGCATCGCCAACAAACGCCATCACGCCGCGCTGGATACCCTGGGCCAGGCGCTCGACCTGCCTTATGCCCAGGTGGACACACACGGCTTTGCCCCGGGTGACTGGCCGCTGAGCCTCGCCGCCCGGATCGCGCGTGCCGCGGCGCAACATGCCGACCGGCCGGCGATCACAATCGGCGAACGCAGCTGGAGCTATGATGCGTTTTTCGGCGCTGCCGAAGAACTCGCCCGGCGCATCCGCGGCCTGGCCGGCGCGACACAGCCGGTGGTCGGAATCTATGCCGGGCGCGATATCGCGTCTTATGTCGGCATCATCGCCACCGTCCTCGCAGGCGGAACCTATGTCCCGCTGAACGCCCGTTTCCCGGACGCCCGCAATCGCGCGATTGTCGACCGCTCGGGCCTGAGCCTTCTGGTGCATGCCGACACCGCGACGGGCCGGGTGCTCGATATGCTGGGGGAAGGTGACGGCCCGCAGCGCCTGCCGCTGGGGGCTGCCGAGATCGATGGCCATAGCTTTGTTGACCTGGCTGAACCGCCCGTCACGCCAGAGCTGACCGACATCGCCTATATGATGTTCACTTCCGGTAGCACCGGAACCCCCAAAGGTGTGCCGATTTCGCATGGCAACCTGACGGCATATCTCGATGCCGCCACCCAGGCGCTGCAACCGTCCCCTGAGGATGTGTTTTCCCAGACCTTCGATCTGACCTTTGATCTGTCGGTGCACGACCTCTTTATCGCGCTCAGCACGGGTGCGCGTCTGGCGGTGGCGAGCGACAGTGATCTCAAACGCCCGGCCGATTACATCCGGCGTGAGGCGATCACGCAGTGGTTCTCGGTCCCGTCGCTGGGCTACATCCTGCGCCAGACCCTCGGCATGGGGGCGGGTGCCTTCCCGACGATCCGCAAGGCGCTCTTCTGCGGGGAGGCGCTGGCACGCGACCTAGCCCTCGACTGGGTGCAGGCGGTGCCGAACGGGCGGGTGGAAAACTGGTACGGCCCGACCGAGGCGACGATTGCCTGCACGCGTTACACCGTTCCCGGCGATATGGGTCGCGAGGGTACAACGCCGATCGGCACGGCCCTGGGCAGGACGCGTATGCTGGTGGTGGACGATCAGGGCAGGGCGCTGGAGGAGGGGCAGATTGGCCGGCTCCTCATCGGCGGGCCGCAGGTGGCGGGCGGCTATCTGAACGCGCCTGATCTGACGGCTGACCGGTTCGTCGCTTTGCCAGGGCGAGTGGGCATCTACTACGACACCGGTGACCTTGCCGAATGGCGCGACGGGCTGTTGCAGTTCCGCGGGCGCAGTGACGATCAGGTGCATATCCGCGGCTACCGGATCGAGCTGGGGGAGATCGAAACCGCGCTCAGCCCGCTGGTGGATGGCGCCAACGCGGTGGTTCTGGCCTGGCCGCCGGACTGCCCGAACCCGACGCATACTTTGGCGGTTGTTGAGACGACCGAGCCGTCGCCAGAGGTCGATCTGACCAATCTCGCAAAAGACCTGGCCAGCTACATGATCCCGGTCAATGTGCTGGGGCTGGCGCCGTTCCCGAAGAATGCCAGCGGCAAGGTGGATCGCAAGGCCATCGCCCAGACGATTGCCGCCCGGCTGGCCGACGAGGCCCGCGATGATCCGGCCTCAGACGACGTGGACGCCACCCTTATGGCCGCGATCCGGCGGATCAAACCGGCGCTGAACCCTGACAAAACCCGCTCCGCGCAAAGCTTGCTTTGGGCGGGGCTCGATTCGATGGATTTTGTGCAGCTGACGTTGTTTCTGGAAGAGCGCTTTGGTTTGAAACTGGATCAAGACCGCGTGGCGCAGCTGGCCAACATGCCTTACCCGGCGCTGGTGGCCGCTTTGGAGAGCGGCAAGGTCGGGCAAGATGCCTTGGACGCTGTGCCTGCGAACCAGCTGGGCCGCGCAAACAGGGCGCTGGAGTTTGTCCGCAAGGCCCCAGCGGCGCTGGACGCAGCGACGCATCCCTTGGTCACGGCGGTGGGGTCCTCCGGAACCATGCGGGGCCTGCGCGGCACGGTGATCCGCGATCTTCTGCGCGATCAGGGCGATGTGCGGTCGGTGCTGATGGCCGGCCTGCCGGCGCTGAACGTGCGGGGGATCACGCGCATCTGCCGCTACCTGCGCGATATCTCGACCGATGCGGGCCTGCGGCATGACACGATCCTTTACGAGCTTGACCCCGTGATTGTCTCCACCAAGCCGCCCGCGGGGGACATCGCGCTGGATCAGGCGGTGTTCGAAGGGGCGGTTCTGACGGGCCATGACATTCCTCTGTCAGCGGAATTCACCTGGGACGGGCCCGCGCGCGGCGATGTGGCCTTTGACCCCAAACGCATCGAAAAGCGCCGCCGCACGGTGTGGGAACGGGACCGGGATTTCGATATTGCGGATATCTATGGCGGCCGCGTGCCGTTTGATGACACCCGCGTGGCCGAGTGGATCGAAGGCGCGCAGATCCTGCAAGAGATCGCCGAGCGTGTGATCGTCTGGATCCATCCGCTGCACAGCACAGGCGCGCCCGAGAAGGCGCCGGGGCCGCATATGGAGGCCTTGCTCCAGCGCGTCACGGCAGAGACCGGGCTGCCGTTGATCTCTCCTGAGGGGTATGAGCTTTCCCCCGAATTGTTTCTCGATATCAACCACATGGCGCCGGGCGAGGGGATGGAGCATTTCACCCGCCAGCTTGTGTTGCGCGCGTTTCTCTGAAACCGTCAGGGCGTCAGGATCACGACCTTGCCAGTCTCGCACGACAGCGCCGCGGCATCCGCCAAACGCTGTGCCGCCACCCCGTCGCGGATCGTTGGCGCGGGTGCGGTGCCAGACACGATGGCCTCCACAAAGCTCTGCATCTCCGCCAGATACGCGGCCTCATAGCGTTCGAGAAAGAAATGCTTGTTGGGCGCTGTGGCAAAGCCTGCAATCCCGGCCTGTTCGACCATATGCTCCAGCTGGTTCGCCGCGCGCAGCATGCCGTTTGAGCCATGCACCTCGATCCGCTGATCATAGCCATAGCTCGCCCGGCGCGAATTGTTGATCTGGCAGAGCTTGCCGCTGGCCGTCTTCAGCGTCACCGCGGCGGTGTCGACATCGCCGGCCGCGCCAATCTCGGGGTCGACCAGGCAGGCGCCGCTGGCAAAGACCTCGACCGGTTCTTCGCCCAGCAAAAAACGCGCCATGTCGAGATCGTGGATCATCATGTCACGGAACAGCCCGCCCGAGCTTTGGATATAGCTGATCGGTGGCGGCGCGGGGTCGCGCGATGTGATGACCACCATTTCGGTCTCGCCAATGGCGCCGGCGGCCAGTTGCGCCTGCAAATGCGCAAAGCTGGGGTCAAAGCGCCGGTTGAAGGCGGTGAAGAACGGCACACGGGCCGCTTCAACCGCCGCCATACACTCCGCCGCGCGGTCTGACGAAAGGTCAATGGGCTTTTCGCAAAAGATCGCCTTGCCGGCCTGCGCCAGCGCGTGGATTTGATCGTAGTGCAGCGTTGTCGGCGTGGCGACGATCACCGCGTCGATGTCGTCCGCGGTGATGATCTGATCCGCCTCGCGAGTGTCGGCGCCATAACGCTCCGCCACAGCCTGCGCCGCCTCGTGCACCGCGTCGGCGACGGCGGTCAGGCGGGCGCTGTCGATCCGGCTGATGCTGAGCGCGTGCACCTGGCCGATGCGGCCGCAGCCCAATAGTCCGATGGATAGCATGGTATCTCCTCAGGCGGGGCCAAGGGCGCGGAGCACCGCGCGCGCGGCGGTTTCGATGGGCGCTTCGACCTGCGACAGAATCTGCACGCGGTCAAATCTTTGGTCATCAGCGGCCAAGGCCTCGCGCAAGGCCGTGCAAAAGGCCATGCGCAGCTCGGTCCCGATGTTGAATTTGCAGATCTTGGAGGTCCGCGCCAGGGCGCTGCGCTGCGCCACCGGCACACCCGATCCGCCATGGATGACCAACGGGACGTGGGTCAATGCCTCGATGGCGCGGATGCGGGCCTCATCCAACCCACCTTCGCGGTTTTGCTGCAGATGCACGTTGCCGACCGAGATCGCCATCGCGTCCACACCGCTTTCGCGGGCAAAACGCGCGGCTTCATCCGGGTCGGTGCCTTGCGACGCCGCGCCCTCGCTATAGCCGACAAAGCCGATTTCCCCCTCACAGGAGATCCCGGCGGCATGGGCCATCTCGGCAATCCGCGCGGTTTCATCAATGTTCTGCTGCAGCGGCTTGCGGGAGCCGTCATACATCAGCGAGGTGAAGCCTGCCTCGAGCGCCTCTTGGCATTCCTCGAACGTATAGCCGTGGTCCAGATGCGCCACGACGGGGACCGAGACCTCCTCGGCCAGATGGCGAAACATCTTGCCCAGAACCGGCAGGGGTGTGTGTTTGCGGCAGGAGGGGCCCGCCTGCAAGATCACCGGCAGCCCTTCGGCCTCGGCCGCTCGCGTGTACGCGCGCATATCCTCCCACCCCAGGCAGACCAGCCCGCCCACGGCATAGCCGCCGGCGAGGGCGGGTTGCAGCACCTCGCTTAGGGTGGCGAGGGTCATTTGAACTTGGCCACCATGTCCATGATCCCGGGGATGGTGTGCAGCTGATCCGCATGCGTGGGCTGGAAATGCTGCACCAGGCTGCGCTGGCTGAGGCCGCCGAGGATAGTGAAATAATACATCTCATACCCCGGTAGCACCGCGCAGGGATGATAGCCCTTGTCGATGCAGATCGTTGAGCCGTTGACGATGTGATAAGCGTCGCCCGGTTCGTTATCCTCGCGCTGCAGCATCTGCAGGCCCGAACCATAGCTGGGTTTGAAGCGGAAGTTGTAGGTCTCGTCATGCCGGGTTTCACCGGGCAGGTTGTCAGTGTCATGCTTGTGGCTGGGAAAGCCCGACCAGCCGCCGGCACCCACGGTAAAAAGCTCGGACACCAAGAGCCGCCCGACGCGGCCATGCTGTTTCTGGCCCAGGATGTGCTTGATCTTGCGATGTGTCTTGGTGTCGTCGGAGCCGTATTGCACCAGGTCGATCTCATCGGCGCGCACGGCGAAGGGCTCAAGTACCTCGTCGTATTTGGCTCCGGCGACAAAGACTTCGGCCTCGTCCGACAGGCAGGTAAAACGCGCCTCCGCCCCGGTGGGAACATAAACCCCCTCGGGCTCGCCATCCCAAACATCGACGCCGCGCCCGCCGATTTCCTTGGCCTCAAAACCGCCCACCGTCACGTCGATCAACCCGGTGGCGGGGGCGATACAGGTTTCGAACCCCGGCACGCTGTAGCCAAAGCTTTCGCCCTTCTTCAGCTTGACGATGTTGAAGTAGTTCAGTGGCACCACGTCGTTGTCGATATCGACGATCGGCTGGTTTTGGTTGTCAAACGGGGGGATATGCATGGCGGTCAGACCTCTGTTGGATGAGGGTTTGCGGCCAGAAAGGCGGCGAGTTGTTCGTGGTTGGGCATGGCCGGCGCGCAGCCCGGTTTGCTGACAACGATGGCCGCACAGGCCGAGCCGCGCAGCACGGCGTCGCGCAGCGGCAGATCTTCGGCGAGGCCCGAGAGCAGACCGGCCATGAAGCTGTCGCCTGCGCCAGTGGGCTTCAGGGCGTCAACCGGGTAGATCCCGGTGCGGGTTTCCTGCCCGTCAGAGAACGTCACTGCGCCCTCGGGGCCCATCTTGTAGACCACGATGGCGGAGGTGGTGGCGAGATCGCGGGCCTTGGCCAACCCCTTGGCGAAATCGCCGGCCATAAAGCCGAACTCTTCGTCATTGCCGACGATCACGTCCGACAAGGCACCGGCACGGGACAGCACATCGGCGGCGACCTCGGGGGAGGGCCAGCTATAGGGGCGGTAATCGACGTCGAATATGATCGGCAGACCTGCGGCCTTGGCAAGCTCAAAGGCGCGGAAAGCGGCGGTGCGCGACGGCTCAGCCGCAAAGACGGTGCCCGCGGTGATCAGTGCGCCGTAGCGGGCGTAATCGACTGCCTCGACATCCGCGACTGTCATCTGAAAGTCGGCGGCGTTGTTGCGGTAGATCACCGATTGGTGCTCTTCCACGCGGGTTTCATAGACGGCGAGCGAGGTGCGTTCCTCACCCTGGATGCGTCGCACATGGGTGCGGTCAACGCCGTAGTAATCGAGCTGCGCCTCGCAATACCAGCCCACCGCGTCGTCCGACACGCAAGTGATCAGCGCTGCCTCACAGCCGAACTTGACCAGACCGGCGGCGATATTGGCGCTGCTGCCGCCCATGGCGACCATCATGCTTTCGGCGTCGCGGGTGCGCGTGCCTGGGGGATGCGGCGACAGGTCCATCCCGACGCGGCCCACCACAACAAAGTTGCGCTTGGCGATCCCGTTTAGCACGGCGCTCATGGCACGATGTCTCCCGTTAGGGCGCGCATCAGACGCCCTTTCTCTGACGGTCGCGGCTGGCCTCGATCTCGAGGTGCTTTTCCCGGACCGAGGCGTGTTCCGACACGGCGGGCGTGCCCACCTCCCACCAGGTGTGGCCCTCGGTCGTCCAACCTTCATAGGCGTCGACGTTCATCACAATCACGCTGGTCTTGTCCGCGGCCTTGGCCGCCTTGAACGCGCTGGCGAGGTCCTCGGCATTGTCGGCATAGACGGCATTCGCGCCCATGGAGGCCGCGTGGCTGACAAAGTCGACGGCAAACGCTTCGGGGATCGTGGGGGCGTCAGTGAAGAGGTTGTTGAAGCTTTCATTGCCGGTGTTGTTCTGCAGCTTGTTGATCACCGCAAAGCCGCCATTGTCGAGCACCAGGATGATCAGCTTTTTCTGCGACAGGACCGAGGAATAGATGTCGGAATTGAGCAGCAGATACGACCCGTCGCCGGTAAAGACGATGGTGTCGGCATCCGGTTCATTTTCCGATTGCGCGATCCGCGCGCCCCAGCCGCCGGCAATCTCATAGCCCATGCAGGAAAAGCCGAACTCCACATCCACCGTGCCGATATCCAGCGTGCGCCAGTTGGCGGTGACCTCGGCGGGCAACCCGCCTGCGGCCGCCACGACGCGGTCGCGTTTGTCACAAAGCGCGTTCACCACGCCGATGGCCTGCGCATAAGAGTTTGGACGGTTGCCGGGTTTGACGTTTTCAGCAACGTAAGCGTCCCATTTCCGGCGTTCCCCTTGGGCAAAGCTTAGCCAGTCCTGCGGGGCTGCGTAGCCGCTCATTGCTTTGGCCAGTTCTTGAAGCCCCAGCTTCGCGTCGCCAACGACCGGCAGCGACATGTGCTTGCCCGCATCATGCCGCGCGGCATTGAGCGAGATAAACCGCGCGTCCTTGGCAAAGGCGGTCCAGGACCCGGTGGTGAAATCCTGCAGGCGCGAGCCGACCGACAGGATCACATCCGCCGCCTCGGCCACCGCATTGGCACTGTCCGATCCGGTCACCCCCACCGGGCCGATGTTCAGTTCATGGTCGTTCAGCAGGTTGGCGCGCCCGGCGATGGTTTCGATCACCGGGATCTGGTGGGCTTCGGCGAATTGCGTGAGCTCTTTGACGGCCCCCGAGTATTGCACACCACCGCCGGCGATGATCACCGGGCGTTTGGCGGATGTCAGCAGCGTTGCGGCCTCGGCCACTTCATCCGCATCCGGGGTGACCCGGCGGATGCGATGAGTCTTTTCGGCAAAAAACGCGACGGGGTAGTCATACGCCCACCCCTGCACATCCTGTGGCAAAGCGATGAAAGCCGGGCCGCAATCGGCGGGGTCCAGCATGGTGGCAAGTGCCGCGGGCAGCGATTGGATCACCTGCGCGGGATGGGTGATCCGGTCCCAATAGCGGGTGACCGCCTGAAAGGCGTCGTTGAGGCCAAGCGCGGGGTTGTTGAAATGCTCGAGCTGTTGCAGCACCGGGTCGGGCAGGCGGGTGAGGAACGTATCGCCGCAAAGCATCAGCATCGGCAGGCGGTTGGCGTGGGCAAGGGCGGAGGCCGTCAGCAAGTTCGCGGTGCCCGGCCCGGCGGAGGCGGTGGCGAACATGAAGCGACGGCGGAGCCAGTATTTGGCGTAAGCGGCGGCGGCGAAGCCCATGCTTTGTTCGTTCTGGCCGCGATAGAGTGGGAGCGCGTCCCGGTGATCGTAGAGCGCTTCGCCGAGGCAGGTGACATTGCCATGGCCGAAAATGCCGAAGCCGCCGCCGCAAACCCTTTGGCGTTCGCCGTCTATGTCGATGAACTGGGCGTTGAGAAAGCGGATGATCGCCTGGGCCGTCGTCAGACGGATAGTGTCGTCGCTCATCGGGGCTCTCCTTTCGGGCGGGCGGTGTTGTGCATGGCAGCGGGTCAAACCCCTTGACCCTGCGGACCATTCAAGGATACCGCTATTGCAACCGGTTGCAATCTGTTTTTCGGACCCGCACATGACCCAGATCGGCATAGGCATCATCGGCGGTGGCTACATGGGCAAAGCCCATGCGGTGGCCTATGCCGCGGTGGGGGCGGTGTTCGACACCGGCCTGCGCCCGCGGCTTGAGATGGTGGCGGCCTCCTCCCCCGCCTCGGCAGAACGCTATCGCAAGGCGTTTGGCTTTGCCCGGGCGGCCGAGGATTGGCAGGCTTTGGTCGCCGATAACCGTGTCGAGGCGATTGTCATCGCGTCACCTCAGGAAACCCATCGCGCCATCGCCGAGGCGGCCTTTGCGCTCGGCAAACCGGTGTTCTGCGAAAAACCGCTGGGCGCGTCGCTGGCGGATGCCGAGGCCATGGTCGCTGCGGCCGAGGCCGCCGGCGCTGTGAACATGATCGGCTTCAACTATGTCCGGACACCGGCAACGCAATACGCACGCCAACTCATCGCCGAGGGCGTGATCGGCGAGGTCACCTGGTTCCGCGGCGAACATACCGAAGACTTCCTGGCTGATCCCGACCTGCCCGCCACTTGGCGTACATCAGGCGATGCCAACGGCACTGTCGGAGATCTGGCCCCGCATATGATCAACGCGGCCCTGGCGCTGATGGGACCGATCACCAAGGTCATGGGAGAGGTGGAAACTGTCCACAGAACCCGCCCCGGCGGCGAAGTCACCAACGACGATCAGGCCCAGATGATGTGCCGCTTTGCCAATGGTGCGATGGGGCATCTTTACTTCAGCCGCATCGCGACGGGGCGCAAAATGGGTTACATCTATGAGGTCACCGGGACCAAGGGCGCGGTTCGCTTCAACCAGGAAGACCAGAACGCGCTCTGGCTCTACAAGGCCGACGGGGCCGAGGCAGAACGCGGCTTTCGCCAGATCCTGACCGGCCCGGCCCATCCCGATTACCTGCCCTTTTGCCAGGGGCCGGGGCACGGCACCGGCTATCAGGATCAGATCATCATCGAAGCGCGCGATTTTCTGCAGGCGATCGAGAGCGGCGCGCCGAAATGGCCGACCTTCCGCGACGGTCTGGCGGTGTCGCGCGTGGCCCAGGCAATCCGCGCCTCACATGCCGGCGGCGGCTGGGCGACCGTTCAAGACACATAACAAAGGAGCCCACGCCGTGAGCATCAAGATCGGCAATGCCCCCTGTTCCTGGGGCGTCGAATTTGCGGGGGACCCGCGCAACCCCGATTGGCGCGACGTGCTGCGCGAAAACGCCGAAGCGGGGTATCGGGGGATCGAGCTGGGGCCTGTCGGCTTCATGCCCGAGGATCCGCCGCAAGTGGCCCAGGCCCTGGCCGAGCATGATCTCGAGCTCATTGGCGGCGTTGTCTTCCGGCCGTTTCACGACCCGGAGAAATGGGATGAGGTGCTCGATGCCTCGATCCGCACCTGCAAGGCGCTGACCGCGCATGGCGCGCGACATCTGGTGCTGATCGATTCGATCTCGCCCCGTCGTGCGCCCACCGCGGGCCGCGCTGATGCGGCCGAACAGATGGACGATGCCGAATGGGCGGCGTTTCGCGACCGGATCGCGCATGTGGCGCGGATGGGGGCGGAGGAATACGGGCTGACCGTTGGCATGCACGCCCATGCCGCCGGCTTCATGGACTTTGAGCCAGAGCTGATCCGCCTGCTGGACGAGGTTGACGAGAGCATCCTCAAGATCTGCTTTGACACCGGCCACCATTCCTATGCCGGCTTTGATCCCGTGGCGTTTATGGAGCGCTATATCCAGCGGATCAGCTATATGCATTTCAAGGACATCGACCCGACTGTCAAAGCGGATGTGATTGCCGAAGGCACCGGGTTTTACGACGCCTGCGGGCAGGGCATTTTCTGCAACCTTGGCGACGGCGATGTGGATTTCCCAAGGGTGCGCGAGATCCTGCTGCAGAAAGGCTTTGACGGCTGGTGCACGGTGGAGCAGGACTGCGATCCGACCCTGCCTGATACCGATCCGCTGCGCGATGCTAAGGTGAACCGGGCGTATCTGCGCTCCATTGGGTTTGAGTAAGGGGCCGGGCGGATGAGCAAGCTGAACTGGGGTATGATCGGCGGCGGTGAAGGCAGCCAGATTGGGCCGGCGCATCGTCTGGGGGCGCAGGCGGATGGGCTGTTCTCCTTTGCTGCCGGCGCTTTGGACGTGGATGCGGCACGGGGCAAGGCATATGCGCAGACGCTGGGGATCGCGGCGGACCGGGCCTATGGCAACTGGCAAGAGATGCTGGAGGGTGAACGTAACCGCGACGACCGGATTGACCTGGTGACCGTCGCCACCCCCAACAACACGCATTTTGAGATCACCAAGGCTTTCCTCGAGGCCGGGTTCAATGTGCTCTGCGAAAAGCCGATGACGATGACCGTTGAGGAGGGTGAAGAGATCGTGCGCCTGGCGCAGGCGAGCGGCAAGATCTGCGCGGTGAATTACTGCTACAGCGCCTACCCGATGATCCGCCAGATGAAGGCGATGGTGGCGTCGGGTGAGCTGGGGGCGATCCGCACGGTCGTTGCCAATTTCAGCCACGGGCACCACGCGGCTGGGGACGATGCCGACAATCCGCGCGTGCGCTGGCGCTATGATCCGGCGCAGGCTGGGGTGTCGGGGCAGATGGCCGATTGTGGCATTCACGCGCTACATCTGGCGTCGTTTATCCTCGGCGATGAGGTGCGCACCCTGTCGGCCGATTTCGCCTCGACCGTGCCGGGCCGGGTGCTGGAGGATGACGCGATGGTCAACTTCCGCACCGACAAGGGCACGGTTGGGCGGCTTTGGACCTCGACCATCGCCTTGGGCCGTCAGCATGGGCTGGACATCCAGGTCTTTGGCGAAAAGGGCGGGATGCGCTGGGCCTCGGAACAGCCCAACCAGGTCTATTTCCACAAGCTGGGCGGCCGTGTCGAGATCATCGAAAAGGGCGAAGAGGGGCTGGCGGAGGACGCCGCGCGCCTTTCACGCGTGGCGATTGCCCATCCCGAAGGCTTCCCTTTGGCGGTTGCTAATATCTATGCCGATTTTGCGGCGCGTTTGCGGGGTGAGGCGAAGGGCAATCTGCCGACAGCCGAAGACGGCCTGCGCTCGATGGCGGCGGTCTATGCGGCGGTGGCCTCGGCGCAGGATCAGGGCGCCTGGGTGGATGCCCGCCCGCCGATGTTCCGCTAAGGTTCAGCGCGGGCGCAGCGTGCCCCGTTCGATCACCTCACAAGAAAACAGCCGCGCTTCGGGGTAGCGGTCCGGGTCTTCCAGCATGGCGACCACCAGCTCGATCGAGCTGTCGATGATCTGCCGGATCGGCTGGCGGATCGTGGTCAGGTTGATGTTTTCCCAGCGCGCCATTTCCATGTCATTGAGCCCGATGATCCCGATGTCTTCGGGCACGCGCAGACCCATGCTGCCCGCCGCACTCAGCGCGCCGATCGACAAAACGTCGTCGCCGCAGAAATACGCCTCGGCCGGGTCATCTTGCAGCAGGTTCAGCATCTCGGCCCGGCCAGCATCAAAGGAATAGGCGGTGGCATAGCTTTCGCTGGCCTCGACGCCGGGCGTGTCGTCCAGCACTTCGAAAAACCCCTTGCGCCGGTCGGTGGTCGAGGTTGCCTCGCGCGGGCCGCCAAGGAATGCCAATTTGCGGTAGCCATGCGCCAGCAACGTCCGCGCCGCCATCCGCCCGCATTCCACGTTGTCGATGCCCACAACATGCACATGCGGTGCGCTGGCAAAGCGGCCAAAGGAATGCACCACCGGGATACGCGCATCGCGGAACGCCTTGGAAAACTCCGGCGACAGGGTTGAAGAGGCGACGATCACGCCATCGACGGAATACTGCCGCAGCAGCTCAATCGAGTGCGCCGGGTCCGTCTCATCCGTCAGGTTCACCAGCAGCGGACGCAATCCACGGTCCTGCAGGCTGCGGGTGAAAAGATCGAAGACCTCCAGAAACAGCGGGTTGTGGAAATTGTTGGAGATGAGCCCAATCAGCTTGGTCCGCCCGGTGGTCAGGGACGAGGCGAGCGCGTTAGGCCGATACCCAAGCTCGGTGGCGGCCTTTTCCACCTTCTTGCGGGTCTTTTGCGACACCGACGCGCCCTCGGTGAATGTGCGTGACACCGCGGATCGCGAAACGCCGGCGCGTTCGGCCACCTCTTTCAACGTCACAGGCATGTCGATTTCCTCATGGCACAGGCACAGTAAGAGAGGGCGCAAGAAAAGTGAACGCAGACTTTGCAACCGGTTGCATTTTTTTCGACCCTGTGCTTAGCTTTCGCCCACGAGGCGGGGAAACCGGCCCGATTAAGACACGCTATGGAATGTCTGGGAGGAAATCATGAAGACAGTTCTGAAGTCGCTGGCCGTTGGGGCCGCGCTGCTTTCCGCGCCGTTGGCGGCGCAGGCCGAAGGCCATGGGTCGCTGAGTTACGTGCTGGTCAGCCACGCACCTGACAGCGACACCTGGTGGAACACCATCAAGAACGGCATCGCGCTGGCCGGCGAACAGGTTGGCGTCGAAGTGGAATACCGCAACCCGCCGACCGGTGACATCGCCGACATGGCCCGGATCATCGAGCAGGCCGCCGCTGCTGGCCCCGACGGGATCATCACCACGCTCGCGGACTTTGACGTGCTGAAAGGGCCGATTGCGGACGCGGTCGATCAGGGCATCGACGTCATCATCATGAACACCGGCACGCCGGACCAGGCGCGCGAAGTGGGGGCTCTAATGTATGTCGGCCAGCCCGAATATGACGCTGGTTTCGCCGCGGGTCTGCGCGCCAAGGGCGAAGGCGTCACCAAGTTCCTCTGCGTGAACCACGCGATCCAGCAGCCCACCGTGGGTGAGCGCTGCCGCGGCTATGCCGAAGGCCTGGGCATCGATCTGGGTGACGCGATGATGGATTCCGGCACTGACCCGGCGGAAATCAAGAACAAGGTTCTGGCTTATCTGTCGGCCAATCCCGACGTGGACGGCATCCTGACGCTGGGCCCGGTCTCGGCCGACCCGACGATTGCCGCGCTGCAGGAAAACGGCATGGCGGGTGACATCCATTTCGGCACGTTTGACCTCGGCGAAGAGATCGTCAACGCCATCAAGGGTGGCGTCATCAACTGGGGCATCGACCAGCAGCCGTTCCTGCAGGCCTATATGCCGGTTGTGATCCTCGCCAACTGGGACCGCTACGGCGTTCTGCCGGGCAACAATATCAACTCGGGCCCCGGCTTTGTGACCAAGGAAGGTCTGGCCAAGGTCGAAGAGTTCGCGGGCGAATACCGCTGATCCAAACCTATCTCGCGGCGATCCTCACCTAGGGGGTCGCCGTTTCTCATAGATTTCAAAGGTGGGATCATTCCATGTCCGACACCGCCAACAACGACGAGCGCATCAAGGAAATATCGTCGCTGCGCCAGTTCTTCATGCGCCCCGAGCTGGGCGGTATGGTGGGCACCGTTGCCGTTTTCACCTTTTTCCTTCTGTTCGCGTTCGACAGCGGCATGTTCAACAGCCAGGGCGTGCTGAACTGGTCGATCGTGTCGGCGCAGTTCATGATCATCGCCGTTGGCGCCTGTCTGCTGATGATCGCGGGGGAGTTTGACCTGTCGGTCGGGTCGATGATCGGCTTTGCCGGGATGATGATCGCGGTTTTCGGCGTGGTGCTGAATTGGCCGATCTGGATTGCCATCCTGATCACCTTTGTCATTTGCCTCGCCCTTGGGGCGCTCAACGGCTTTATCGTTATCCGCACCGGGCTGCCGAGTTTTATCGTCACACTGGCGTTCCTGTTCATCCTGCGCGGCTTCACCATCTACATCCCGCAGACCATCGAACGCAAAACCATCATTGGCGGCATTCGCGACGCGGCTGAAGGTGACTGGCTGGCGCCAATCTTTGGCGGTAAGATCTTTGGCGGCGTGTTCCAGTGGCTGGGCGATGCCGGGATCATCGC
The DNA here is from genome assembly GCA_030066175.1 of Paracoccaceae bacterium. Lineage (GTDB taxonomy): Bacteria > Pseudomonadota > Alphaproteobacteria > Rhodobacterales > Rhodobacteraceae > JASJCC01. The sequence goes on from JASJCC010000048.1 coordinate 15,516, forward strand.
CACCTTTGAACGCGGCACCCGCGCCGGCCAGCCCGTCGTAGACGGCATCCCGATGCTGATCGTTTGGGCGATCATCCTGATCATCTTTGGCCACGTGCTGCTGACGCGCACACGGTTTGGCAACTGGATCTTCGCCTCTGGCGGCGATGCCGAAGCGGCGCGTAATTCGGGTGTGCCGGTCAACCGCGTCAAGATCCTGATGTTCATGTTCACCGCCTTCTGCGCCTGTGTCTTTGCCACCTGCCAGGTGATGGAGTTTGGCTCGGCCGGGGCGGACCGGGGGCTGTTGAAAGAATTCGAGGCGATCATCGCCGTGGTCATCGGCGGGGCGCTTTTGACCGGCGGCTACGGGTCGGTCATCGGGGCCGCCCTAGGCGCGCTGATCTTTGGCGTGGTGCAGCAGGGGCTGTTCTTCGCCGGGGTCGAAAGCTCGCTCTTCCGGGTGTTCCTGGGGGTGATCCTGCTCGGCGCTGTGATCCTCAACACCTATATTCGCCGCATGATCACGGGGGAACGTTGATATGAATTCGCGCACCGAACACGCCCCGATCATCCAGATGAAGGACATCGAAAAGCACTTTGGCGCGGTCATCGCGCTCGCCGGGGTGTCTTTGGAGGTCTATCCCGGCGAATGCCATTGCCTCTTGGGCGACAACGGCGCCGGCAAATCGACCTTCATCAAGACGATGTCCGGCGTGCACAAGCCCACCAAAGGTGAGATCATCTTTGAAGGCAAGCCGATGAATTTCGACAACCCGCGCGATGCGATGGATGCCGGGATCGCCACGGTGCACCAGCATCTGGCGATGATCCCGCTGATGTCGGTCAGCCGGAATTTCTTTATGGGCAATGAGCCCACCAAGAAGATCGCCGGTGTGCCGTTCTTTGACCGCGAATTCGCCGACCGCATCACCATGGAACAGATGCGCAAGATGGGCATCAACCTGCGCGGCCCCGATCAGGCCGTGGGCACGCTGTCGGGTGGTGAACGTCAGACCGTGGCGATCAGCCGGGCGGTCTATTTCGGCGCCAAGGTGCTGATCCTGGATGAGCCGACCTCGGCCCTCGGTGTGCGGCAAACCTCGAACGTGCTCGCCACGGTCGACAAGGTGCGCAAACAGGGCGTGGCGGTGGTCTTTATCACCCACAACGTCCGGCATGCTTTGGCGGTCGGGGATCGCTTTACCGTGCTTAATCGCGGCCAAACGCTGGGTACGGCGCAGCGCGGCCAGATCACCCCGGATGAGCTGCAGGACATGATGGCCGGCGGCCAAGAGCTGGCGCAGCTCGACGACGCGCTGGGTGGCACTGTGTGAGCCGCCTGCTGGTCAAACCACAAGGTGTTTCGGGCAAGCTGCATAACATCACGCCCGCCAGCGCCGGGTGGGGCTATGTCGGCTTTGGCCTCTATCACTTGGCAGAGGGGGAGACGGCGGTTGAGGCCACGGGCGACCGCGAGGTGATCCTGGTTCTGGTCGAGGGCAAGGCGCAGATCAGTGCGGCGGGCATGGATTTCGGCGAGATGGGCGACCGGCTATCGGTCTTCGAGAAAACACCGCCGCATTGCCTTTACGTTCCGGGGGGCAGCGACTGGACGGCCCAGGCCACAACGCCGTGTGTTCTGGCGGTCTGTTCGGCGCCCGCACCGGGCGATTATCCCGCGCAAAGACTCGGCCCCGACGACATCACGCTCACCCCGCGCGGCAAGGGGCAGAACACCCGCTATATCAACAACATCGCCATGGAAGACCGCGATGTGGCCGGCAGCCTTCTGGTGACCGAGGTGTTCACGCCTGACGGCAACTGGTCCTCCTATCCCAGCCACCGCCACGACGAAGACAATTTTCCCCACATGACCTATCTGGAAGAGACCTATTACCACCGCCTCAATCCGGCACAGGGCTTTGGCGTGCAGCGGGTTTATACCGAGGACGGGTCGCTGGACGAAACGATGGCCGTCAAGGATGGCGATGTGGTGCTGGTGCCGCGCGGCCATCACCCTTGTGCGGCCCCCTATGGCTATGAGATGTATTACCTCAACGTGATGGCCGGGCCGTTGCGCAAATGGCGGTTCCAGAACGATCCCGCCCATGACTGGATCGCCGTGCGGGATGCTGGGTGAGGACACAGGCAAAGTGACGGCGATGATCCCGACCAGCACATCCCTAGGCGGCTATTACCATGCCGACGCTTGCCGGCTTGAGGACTTCGCCGCACTCACCAAGCAACAGGTCACCTTGCGCGATTACCCGCAGGCCAGCGCGGCGCCAAAAAACGTGCCGGTTTACGACATGGCCGCCTTGCGCCCGTCTTTGGAGGACGCAGGGCAGCGGCGCACCTTGATGGCCGAATGGGCGCGGGTGCTGTTGAGCGGCCCGGGGGTTCTGGTGCTGCAAAGCGCCTGTGCCGATACCAACGCGATCGACGAGGCCACGGCGGTCTACAACGCGATCATCACCCGCGAAAAGGCGGCGAACGGGCAGGGCGCCGATCATTTCGCGGCGGCTGGGGCCAATGATCGGATCTGGAATTCCCTGCAAAAGCTCTGTGAGGACGCGCCCGATGCCTTTGTGCGCTACTTTGCCAGTCCCGCCATCGACGCGATCTGTGAGGCCTGGCTCGGCCCTGGCTACCAGATGACAGCGCAGGTCAACCTGGTCTACCCGGGCGGCAAAGCGCAACAGGCGCATCGCGACTATCACCTGGGGTTCCAAACGGCTGAGGTCAGCGCGCTTTATCCAGCGCATGTGCATGAGTTGTCACCACTGATGACCTTGCAGGGGGGCATTGCCCATTGCGACATGCCGCTCGAAAGCGGCCCAACCAAGCTCTTGCCGTTTTCCCAACTCTACCGCCCAGGCTATGCTGCCTTTCGCCGCGACGATTTCCGCGGGTATTTCGAAGCGCGGCACGTGCAACTGCCCCTGCGCAAGGGCGATGCGCTGTTCTTTAACCCCGCGCTGTTCCACGCCGCCGGCGCGAACACCAGCACGGGGATCCAGCGCATGGTCAACCTCTTGCAGGTGTCCTCGGCCTTTGGCCGCGCGATGGAATCGGTGGACCGGGCGCGCATGTCCGAAATCGCTCTACAGCCGCTGCAACAGGCCTGGCGCGCGGGGGAGATCAGCGAAAACGCGCTGGACGCGGTCATCGCGGCCACGGCTGAAGGCTATGCCTTTCCCACCAATCTCGACCGCGACCCGCCGGTTGACGGGCTGGCCCCCAAATCCCAGCAAGTGTTGCTGAAAGAGGCGGTTTTGAACGGCACCGACGCCGAGGCATTCCGCACCCAGCTGCACAAACACGCAGCGCGGCGCCGAAGCTGAGACACACCTGACCCCGTTTCGCGTGACCGCCGTGATCTGATCAGGATCAAGGCCTGCAACCACAACGGGATGATACGGTGAATTCTCATTTCGTATCCGGGTGCCCGCATGACCGACACGTCCAAAGACATCGCGCAGACGCTTGGCCTTGAAAAGCAGGGCCACGCAAGACGCAATTGGATCGCCCTTGTGGCTGCCCTTGTTCTGCTAGGCGGGGCAGGGTGGGTCTATCTCAATCGCGCCGGAGGGACGGAAACGGTGGCATACACCACCGCCGAGGTCGCGCGCCAAGGCTTCGTCGTCACCGTCACTGCCACGGGCACGGTGGAGCCCACCAACCTCGTTGAGATTTCCAGCGAACTCTCCGGCACGCTCGCCAGCGTCGAGGTGGATTTCAACGACACCGTCGAGGTCGGCGCCGTGCTGGCGCAGCTCGACACCACCAAGCTTGAGGCGCAGGTGGCCATTGCCAAGGCCTCCCTCGACGCCGCAATAGCCCGGATCGCCATGTCGCAGGCGCTGTTGGAAGATGCGCGCGAGAAATTCGAAGCGACACGTGATCTGGATGAGCGCGGATTCACCCCGCACCAGACCTTTATCACGCAACAGGCCGCGTTCAAACGCGCCCAGGCCGAGCTTCAGTCTGCCGAGGCCGACAAGGTTCTGGCCGAGGCCAATCTTGATCTCTACACCGCCGAACTCGACAAGGCCTGCATCTGCTCGCCCATCAAAGGCGTGGTTCTGCACCGGTCTGTTGATCCGGGGCAGATCGTGGCGGCCTCGCTCTCGGCACCGGTGCTCTTCACCGTAGCCGAAGACCTGACGGAGATGGAGCTGCAGGTGGATATCGACGAGGCCGATATCGGCCGCGTCCGCGTCGGCAACACCGCTGAATTCACCGTCGACGCCTATGACGAACGGCGCTTTCCGGCCGAGATTGTCGAAGTGCGCTTTGCACCGGAAACCATCGACGGGGTGGTCACGTACAAGACGATCCTGACCATCGACAATTCCGATCTGCTGCTGCGGCCGGGCATGACGGCGACCGCCGATATTGTTGTGGCTGAAATCACAGATGAGCTGGTCGTGCCCAACGCGGCCCTGCGCTACGCGCCGCAGCGGGATGTCAGCGCGGAAGAGGAAGAAGAGCGCAGCGGGCTGTTGGGAATGCTGATCCCTTCGCGGCCTGACGATGTGCAGCAAGGGGATGAAAAGACGTTGTGGATCCTTGCAGACGGGGTGGCCAAGGAAATCCCGGTGCTGACCGGTGATAGCGACGGGCGGATCACGCAAATCCTCGAGGGGCCGCTGGCCACAGGTGATCTGGTGATCACGGATCAAAGCGATGGCTGAGCCGCCGCTGATCGACCTCATCGACATCTCGCGCGTCTATGGCACGGGTGAGATTGCGGTGCATGCGCTCGATGGGATCAACCTGACCATCGAAAAGGGCGAGTTCATCGCCATCATGGGCCCAAGCGGGTCGGGCAAATCCACGGCGATGAACGTGATCGGCTGCCTCGATTCCCCCACGAGCGGGCAGTACCGCTTTAACGGGATCGAGGTCGCGGGCCTGAGCCAGGATCAGCGCGCCTTGCTGCGACGGCATTACCTGGGCTTTGTGTTCCAGGGCTACAACCTGCTGCCCCGCACCACAGCGTTGCACAACGTGGAATTACCGCTCATCTACAAGGGTATGCGCCTGGCGGAACGGCACGCAGCGGCGGCGCAGGCCTTGGCCAAGGTCGGGCTGGCGGAACGCATCTATCACGACCCCAGCGAGCTGTCCGGCGGCCAGCAGCAGCGCGTCGCCATCGCCCGCGCGCTTGTCGGCAACCCGCAGGTGATCCTCGCCGACGAGCCAACAGGCAACCTCGACACCAAGACCTCCGTTGAGATCATGGAGATGCTGCTCAAGCTCAACCGCGACGAGGGGCTGACCATCATCATGGTCACGCATGAGGCCGACATGGCCGATTACGCTGACCGGCTGATCTGGATGGTCGATGGCCGGATCGAGCGCGATACGCGCAAGGCGGAGGCGGCCTGAGATGCTATGGGAAACCATCCGCCTCGCGATCCAGGCGATCTTTCGCAACACGATGCGATCGTTTCTGACAGTGCTCGGCATCGTCATCGGCGTCGCTGCGGTCATCGCCATGGTCACCGTCGGGCAGGGCTCGACCGATCAGGTCACCGCGGATGTGGAAAAGCTGGGCACCAATGTCGTCATGGTCTTGCCGGGGCAGGACACCATGCAGGGTGGCCCGGGCGGTACCGCCGATCCGATGTTCACCCTGCGCATCAACGACACCGTCGAGGCCGAGATCGCCGACGTGGCACTATCGGCGCCGATCAGCCAAAGCCGGGCGCGGGCGATCTTTGGCAATGAAAGCCGGCGCACCGACATCGTCGGCACCGACAACCGCTATTTCGAAGCCGCAAGGTGGGATCTGCATCGCGGCCGCTTTTTCGATCCGGCGGATCTGCAATCAGGCAAATCGGTCTGCGTGATCGGCGAAACCGTGCGTGAGAGCCTCTTTGGCTATGCTGACCCGGTGGGCGAGACGATCCGTATCAAGACGCTGTCTTGCGAAGTGGTGGGTCTGACCAAGTCCAAAGGCGCATCGACCTTTGGCAGTGACCAGGATGACTTTGTCATCATGCCGATCAAAACGTTTCACCGCCGGATCGCCGGCAATACTGACGTCACGACGCTGTTCCTATCGGTCCGCGATGGCGCCTCGGTCGAAGAGGCGATGGACGACATCACCCTGCTGATGCGCGATCTGCGCCGGATCGGGCGCGGCGAAGAGGATGATTTCGAAGTGCTCGACATGAAGCAGTTTGCCACCATGCTGTCGGGCATCACCGACATCCTCACCGGGCTTCTGTCGGCGGTCGCCGCGGTCAGCCTGCTGGTCGGCGGCATCGGGATCATGAACATCATGCTGGTGTCGGTGACCGAGCGGACTCGTGAGATCGGCATTCGCCTCGCGATCGGCGCGCAGGCGCGGCAGGTGCTGATGCAGTTCCTGGTCGAGGCGATCATCCTGTCACTGATCGGTGGGCTTTTGGGGATCGCCCTGGGGCTGGGGCTGGCCATTCTCGGCGCAAACTGGCTGTCGATCCCGTTCACACCCGATCCGCTGATCATCCTGCTGGCCTTTGGGTTTTCGGCGCTTGTGGGCATCGTCTTTGGCTATTTCCCCGCCCGCCGCGCCGCCCGTCTCGACCCGATCGAAGCATTGCGGCACGAGTAAGTTGCGGTCTCACTTCGCCGGCGCGTCGCGCAAGGCCGAGACGTCGAATCCGCGGAAGATGAACCATAGCGCCATGACAATTTCCTGAAGCGCCAAAGGGGCGATCAGCGCCACTTCCCACATTGGTGGCAAGCGCGTGAAAACGGCGGATAGCGCGAGTACGCCCAGAACCGTGGCCGATATCAGCCCCCAGACGGATATCCACCGCGGCACCAGCCGGGCGCGGAACAGCACCGCGTAAAGGCACAAGGCGCCGCAGACAAAGATGATGTTGTAAAGCGTGCCGGCCGTGTCACCCCAGGCGTTCTGCGCCCGGATGAGCGCCATCGCAGCCTCGATCCCTGCGGGGTCCGCGCTGGCGGCAGAGGCCTCGCTCAGACTGACCATCGCCCATTTGTTCACTTGCGCGACAGTGATCAGGATTACGCCCTCCAACGCGCGGAAGAAGAAATAGGTCAAAGCCATGCCAGTGCTGTAAAGGCGCAGCACCGGAAAGATGAAGGCGCCGATTAGGGGCATGGACAGAATGCAGATCAGCTCAATCCAAAGCCCCAGCACCACTAGCGGCCTGTTGCCGGCAATGGCGGTCAGTGCGTCGGGGGCATCGAGATACTGTTTGTAGAACGCCTCGCCCAGAAACAGGAACCCTGTCGCGATGATGAAGAGCGTGCCGACGATGATGCCGGTGCGGCGAAGCGCGTGGGGGGCAAGATCAGGCATGGGCGGGTGTCTCGACTTCGGGCGCTACGTGCGTCAGATCGACCCCGCGCAGGATCAGCCAGAGCGCCAGCACCATTTCGTTAATCCAGATCGGTAGCGACAGGATTGTGTCCATGGTTGCGCCGGCCTCGATCCGCCCAAACGCGATCAGCAGGCAAGAGAGCAACAGCATCGCCCCGCCAATCAGCCCCCAGAGCGATAGGGCCGCCGGGACCAGCCGGAAGGTGAAGAGCAAGGGGTAGAGCACAAATGTGCTGGTGCTGAAGACGATCAGCACCAGCAGAAAGCCCCATGTGTGCAGCGCATGCGCCAATGGGAGCGCGGCGCCCGAAGTCAGGCTCAGCAGCGTGGCGGCGGTGACGACCCCAACGCTCGCCTCAACCAGACGCAGGCCCAGATAGGCGACGCTTAGTCCCTGAGCACAAAGCCAAAGGATCGGGAACAGCGCGATGGCGATGCCGGCGCTGGCCAGCGCGTTTGTAACCTCCAGCAGGCCGCTCAGGACAAAGAGGTTGCGATTTTCGACCAGCTGAGCGCTTAGATCGGCGCTTTGCATCACCGGCTCGATGATGATCTGGCTGGCCATGGTGGCGCCTGTGGCCGTGATGAAAAGAAGGCCTGCGATGATGGTCAGGGAGCGATGGCTGCGCATGGGAACCCGCGGGAATGTGCCTATCGCAGCAGTCTGCCTGTGCGACAAGGCTGGCGGAATGACCAAGATCAAGTGAAGTGCCGCGACCGGCGCGGGTTACCCCGCCACGTACTGGGTTAAAGCGGCCCGGGCGCCGTTCTGCCAGATGATCGCCAGCCATTTGCCGAACGCCTCGGCAAAGCGCGCGTCGCGGCCCAGATCGCCGTAGAGGTTTTCTTGTGCCAGCCAGGCAACCGGATGATCGCGGGCTGTCAACGCTGTTGTCTGCAGGCTCTGCCAATTTGGATCATTGGGCTCGATCACGCTGCCATCCTCACGCGTGCCGGCACACATCCGTGCCCAGAGCGCCTCAACGAGGCTCAGCCCCTGAATGTCCCCCCCAGCGTTCAACGCATCACGCAGGATCGGCAGCACGAACCCGGGGTGGCGTGAGGAACCGTCAAAGGCGACGCGGCGGGTGGTGTCGTGGATCGCCGGGTTGGCAAAGCGCCGCTCGATAAGCTCGACATAGGCGTCGGGCGTCGTTTCGGGCACCGCGGTGACATAGGGCGCAATCCCGGTGCGTTCGACCTTGAGGAAAAAGGCGTGAATGTCGGGATCGGCCATGCACCCCGCAATCGTCGGCACCGACAGGATCTCGCCGACATTGGCGATGACCTGATGCCCAGCGTTCAGAATGCGGATCTTCATCGTCTCGTAATCGTGCACGTGCTCGGTAAAGATCGCGCCGACGGCGTCCCAATCCGGCCGGCCGCTGACAAAGCGGTCTTCGATCACCCATTGGCGAAAGTTCTCATGCGTGACGGGGGCGGCGTCGTCGATGCCGAACTGTTGGACCAGCGCGCGTTCCTTGGGGCCGGTGGCGGGCACGATACAATCGACCATGGAGTTGGGAAAGACGCCTTGCGTGTCGATCCAGTCGGCGAGGTCCGGGTCGGACATGCGGGCCAGCGACACCAGCGTGCGGCGCAGCACGTCGCCATTGCCCTGCAGGTTGTCACAGCAAAGCCCGCTGAAGGGCCGGGCTCCCGCCGCGCGGCGCTGGCGCAAGGCGGCAATCATCGCCCCGAAGGCGGTGCGCGGCTGATCCGGGTGGCTTGCATCATGGACGATGTCCGGGTGTTTGGCGTCCAGCCCGCCGGTGGCCGCGTCGA
>JASJCC010000049.1 GCA_030066175.1 Paracoccaceae bacterium
TATGTGATTGCGCGGGTGGGGGCCGGGTTGATGGTGCTCTTTGGCCTCGCGCTCTTGCTACCGCAGGGGGTTGCGGTGATGTCGACGACTGCGGTTCACACCCAACGCTGATGGTTAAACGGCGATGTCACGCGTTGCGACACGGGCATGTTAACGTTCCGCTGCATTTCCTCTTGGCATATCGGCCCCACGCACCTTAGTTTGGGCGCCCATGTCCAACTCGTTCGTTGCGCGGTGAGGCGGGCCGGAGCCAGTGATTCAGGGACAATCCGCCATGTCGGCCGCCAAGCTTTTCACCTCGATCCTGTCCATTTCCCGCGTGGTTGCGGACTTTCAGTCGGTTGGCATTCGGCTTGAGGTGGGTGACGATTTTGAAGACTATCGCCGGCTGCGGCTGGCGCAGGATGGCCGTGATCCCATGTATCCGATGTTCGACATCGCGGCGTCTTATATCGACCACAGCAACGGGTTCTGGATTGCCGGGTTCAACCCGGATGGTGCATTGGTCCATACCCAGGCTTTTCGGCTACTGGACATGAACGAGGTCACGCTACGCGAGCATCTGCGCACGCACCGGTTGAAGTACATCACACCGGGGACGAGCCCCGAGCCGGATCGCACGCTCTTCACCGGTCCGCCGGGGCTCGACGTCATCACCGGGCGGGTCGTTTATCAGGGGGATTTCTGGCTGGGGCATGGACGGGGCGGGCGCAATCGGCTGCATTTTGTGCCGCTCTTGTCGCGGACGGGGTATGAGATTGTCACACAGCTTTGGGCACCGGATTATGTCTTTGGCCTGGTGCCCTCACGGCTGGCGGCACGGGGTCTGGCGCCGCGTTACGGCTTTACCCAGATCGAACCGGGTGTCTGGCGCGGGCCGCGCAATGAGATCACGGATGAAGACACGCTCTGCTGGTTGAACGCCGCGGATATCGGCACGCTTCTGGCGAGTGAGCCGCCGTCCATCTCCCCTGCCACCGCGCGGCGGGCGTAAGAGGCGGTGACGGACACGCGGTCGATAGCATCGGAGCGGCTGCCGCTTTGGGCGGTGGTCGGCCCAATCGCGGCAAGCGCTGCCTTTGTGCTGGAGCTGACGCTGACGCCGCTTTTGCTGCCGGCGATCCAGGTGGCTTTTGCGCTGTCGGACAGCCAGCTGGCCTGGGTGTTCAACGCATATGGGGCCGCGGTGGCGGCGGGGGTGCTGTTGGGCGGCTGGCTTGGGGACGGGTTTGGCATCCGCAAGGTCTTTTCCCTTGGCGTGTTGGCGTTCTCGGCCGGGGCGGCCGTGGTGGCGCTGGCGGGCAGCTATGAGCTTTTGATCGCCGGCCGGGTGTTGCAGGGCTTTGGCGCGGGGGTCTTTTCGCCCCTTGTGCCGGTCTTACTGACGCGCGCGTTTGCGAACCGTCCGGGCAAAGCGTTGATACTCTGGGGCAGCCTTACGGGGTTCTTGGCGGCCTTCACCCCGATCCTGTTCAGCGCCATTGTGGCCGATACCGGCTGGCAGGCGGTGTTTGTGCTGTTTGCCGTGGTTTCCCTTGCGGCGCTTTTGGCGACGGGCAGCGCGGGATCCGCCGGGGCGATCACAGCGCCGCAACGCGACGTGCGGGCATTGATCCGGGCGCGCGACCTCTGGCTGATGTTTGCCTATATCGCCACCACTTACGGCGCGATCACCTTTTACCTCTTCGGAACGCCGCTTTGGTTGGCCGAGGCCGGCCATGATCTGCAGGCCACTGGCGTCGTGTTGACGATCTTCTGGCTGACCTTTTCCCTCAGCAGCATGGGGTTGCGCAATCTGGTCGACGGCCCTTATGCGCGCCGCATCCTGTTGGGCGCGCCGTTCCTGATCGCGGCGAGCTTCCCGATGGCGTTTTTCAGCGGCGATATCGTCTGGATCGGCGCCTCAGCGGTTGTGATCGCCCTCGGGTTCGCCGCCAGCAACGCGCCGTCAACCCAAATGGTGCTGCACTATGCGCCGGACGGCACCAAAGCGCTCTCGGCCAGCCTCGACATCACCTTCGCCCGCGCCGGCGGGTTTGCCACCGTCGCCTGGTGCGCCACTGCGGGAGTTGAGAGCGCGGCGCTGGCCATGGTCGCTGTCGCTGTCCTCGGCGCGCTTGCCCTGTTGGTGGCGCGGAAAGTGTGAGATGACGACCTGACACCAATTGGCGGCGTTTCGTAACTCCCGCAGTCAGGACGTCGATTGAAGTGTTGTACGCGAAGCGACCACTAGGGTGTCCATGATGGGTCATTTCGCCTATTTCAGGGCTTTGCCAGCGCGCATCGAAGCCGCAGAAAAACCTGCTTGCCAAGAAACATAGCGCACAGGGTCGTGATGCTCTGTCAGGGGATCGTTGGGTGACAAGGTGGGGCCAGGGCGCGTAGGGCAGAGGCATGGAATTGCTGTTTGCATATGGCGCGGGGCTTTTGACGTTGATCAACCCTTGTGTCGTACCGGTGTTGCCGATTGTGCTGGCGACCGCTTTGCAGGCCAGTCGCTGGGGGCCGGTGGCGATGGCGGCGGGCCTCAGCCTGTCGTTTGTGGTGCTGGGCGTCGGCATCACCGCCTTTGGGGCGGCGATTGGGCTGGATACTTATGTGATTGCGCGGGTGGGGGCCGGGTTGATGGTGCTCTTTGGCCTCGCGCTCTTGCTGCCGCAGGGGGCGGCGCTGATGTCGACGGCCACCGCGGGCTTGTCGGCGCGGGCGGATGCGCAGATTGACACTTTGGATCGCAACGGCCTGCGGGGGCAGTTTCTGGGTGGTCTTTTGCTCGGCGCGGTCTGGAGCCCGTGCATCGGCCCCACGCTGGGTGGGGCGATTTCGCTGGCCAGCCAGGGCCAGGATCTGGCGTGGGCCAGTGCGATCATGGTGTTTTTCGCCGCTGGTGTCTCGAGCCTGATCCTGGGGCTCGCTTATGGCACCCGCGGCGCGATTGGGCGCCACTCGGCCCGGCTGCGGCAGATGGCGCTGACCGCGCGGCCGGCGTTGGGCGGGGCGTTTATCCTGGTGGGCACGGCGCTGCTGCTCAACTGGCATCACGTGATCGAGGCCTGGCTGATCCAGACCCTGCCGGCCTGGCTGATCGACCTTTCCGTTTCCCTGTAATCGCAATGATAGGAGCCTGATATGGACCGTCGTCATTTCCTTTCCCTGACCGCTGCGGCGGCCGCGTTGCCGCTGGCCGCGCAGGCCGCGCCGATGCGCTACACACCGGGGCTGGTGCAGAAACACCTCGCCGCCGGTGACACGGTGTTTCTCGATTTCACCGCCAGCTGGTGCAGCACTTGCGCGGCTCAGGAGCGGGTGCTGACCAGCCTCAAGGCCGAGAACCCGGCTTATGAAGCCAACATCGTCTTTATCGATGTGGACTGGGACACCTATGGCCGCTCCGAGCTGGCCAAATCGCTGAACATCCCGCGGCGCTCGACGCTGGTGGTCCTGAAGGGCAACCAGGAGCTGGGCCGGATCATCGCGCAAACCGGGACGTCCCAGATCAAATCGCTGATGGATATGGCGCTGAGCGCGGCAGGCGCGTGACGCTCTAACCCTGCTGCACGCGGCGGACGGCGATGGTGGTGGTCATCGGGCCGATCAGCTCGAAGATCACCGTGGTGCCGATGGTCAGCGTGGTGATCAGCGCGGCGTGATGCGGGAAGGCTTGCGCCGCGACCAGCGCCATGCCGACCGCGACGCCGGCCTGTGGCAAGAGCGCGGGGCCGACCCAGCGGCGCTGCAGCGGGTCCATCCCGGCGAGGCCGCCGCCGACCCAGCCACCGGCCAGGCGCGAGATGATGCGCAGCACAACATAGGCGACGCCGACCCAGCCCAGCGCCCATAGCTGGTCAATCTCCAGCGTGGCGCCGGCGAGCAGGAAGAAGATCATCAGGAACGGGCGCTCGATCCGCTCGACCTGGTGAAAGGCGCGGTTGTGATGCGGCGCCATGTTGACGATCACCGCGCCGGCCGTCATGCCGGCGAGCAGGAACGATACCTCAAGCCAGAGCGCCAGACCGGCGGTGAGGAACACCAGACCCAGCGCCTCGATCTGCATCGGTTCACCCTTTTTCAGATGCCCGGTCAGGTAGGCGGCGGGCAGGCCGACAACTGCACCCAGGGCCAGAGCGCCGAGGATGTCATAGGTGGCGTGGGTCATCACATGGGCGGAATAGCCGTCACCCTCAAGCATCCCGGCCACCACCACGGCGAGGGAGAACACGATCATCCCCCAGGCATCGTCGATCGCCACGACTCCGTGCAGGATTTTGGCAAACGGGCCTTTGGCATGGGCGTCGCGCAGGGTTTCCTCCATCGCGGCAGGGGCGGTCGCGGTGGCAATGGCGCCGAGGATCAGCGCCAGACCGGGCGGCAGGCCCAGCGCCCAGAGCCCCGTGGTGACCACCAACAGCGTGATCACGACAATGGCCGCCGACACCCAGAGGATCGCCCGGCCCTGTTTGCGCAGGGTCTTGCCGCTAAGGCTGCTGCCCAAGAGGAAGGCGACCATGGTCAGGGCCAGCACGGAAAGCGGCGCATAGCCCGCCTGCAGCTTTTCCGGGATCAGGTCGAACCCGGAATGGCCCGCCGCGATGCCAAGCAGCAAGAGCAGCGTCACGCGCGGCACGCGGGTGCGATGGCCCAAGGCGTCCGCCCCGAGACCGGCGAGGAACAGCGCGCCGATCGTCAGGAAGGCGGGGGCCCATTCCATCGCCCTACCCCGCCAACATCCGCAGCCCCTGCGTGACGTCCGAGCGTACGGCGAGCCGCAGCCCGGGTTCGTCCCCAGCCTTGAGGGCTGCGATGATCAACCGGTGATATTGCGGCGCCTCGGTCCGGCGCAACCGGCCGTATAGCGCGCGCATGGTGGGGCCCAGCTGCAGCCAGACGGTTTCGCACATCGCCAGCATCGCGGGGGCCTGGGCGCGCAGGTAGAGCGTGCGGTGGAACTCCAGATTGGTGCGGATATAACCCACCGCGTCGCGGTTGCTGACCACATCCGAGATCGCCGTGTTGATGGTCTGCAGTCGGTCGATCAGCGCCATATGCGCGCGTGGCAGGGCGCGGGAGGCAAGTTCCACCTCGATCAGCGCGCGCAGGGCGGCGAGTTCCTCGATGCGTTCGTTGCTGAGCTCGGGGGTCGAGACGCGGCCTGAGGAGGACATCGACAGCGCGCCTTCGGCGACCAGCCGTTGCACGGCCTCGCGCGCGGGGGTCATCGAGACCTCGAATTCCTTGCCGAGGCCGCGCAGGGTGAGTGCCTGACCTGGGGCGATCTGGCCATGCATGATGCGGGTGCGCAGCCCGCGATAGACGCGGTCATGCGCGGAGGGGGTGGTTTCCGGTGGGCGGCTGACGGCTTGCATCCCGTAATGTGATCACAAACCGCCGCTTTGCGTCAATGGCTTTGCCGGGGGCCCTATTCCCCCGGTGTGGCGTTGGCCAGCGACTCTGGCAGGCCTGTGATCGGCGCGCCCCCCATGGCGTTAGGTTTCGAGCGGTAGACCGCGTCATGCGTCAGCAGCTGGTGGGTGGCCGGCAGGTGGCGCGCCGGGACGTGCGGAAAGAGGTGATGCACCAGGTGATAGCTGTCGTAACGCGGGAAAAACAGCCAACCGATGGCCCGCGGCGCGAGGATGTTGCGGGATTTGTCGAGCTCATCCGCGCCCCCGACAAGGCCGGCATGATCCATGCAATCCGCCCAGTAGTTCAGCGCGGAATAGATCAGCGCGAAGGGGAGGATCAGGAAGAGGATCGCGGTCAGCGGCGCCATGAACGCCAGCGCCAGTACGGTCAGAAGGATCGCCCCCTTGAGCCCGCTGTAGAGCGCGCCATCGCGGCGCGACAGGTTCAGATGCAGGTAATAAGGCAGATGACGGCCGATCAGCGGGGTGAAGATGTGGCGCAAAAGCACCCGCCGGGTCAGCGGGTCATGCAGGGCCAGATGCTCGATCCCCTGAAAGTCGAGATCCCTTTGGTAATCGCCGACATGGCTGTGATGCGACAGATGCTCATCCCGGTAGTCGAGAAAGCTGCCCATCGTCAGCGCCGAACAGACCTTGCCGATCAGGACGTTCTGGGCGCGGTCCTCAACAAAGCTGGCATGGGAGGTTTCGTGCACGATGTTGTTGAGCGCCCGCAGGCGCGTGCCGATAAAGAGCATCAGCGCGGCGGCGAGCAGGACGGACCATGCTGACAGGCCGGTGCCGATCACCAGGTGCCCCAGCCCGGCGGCGAGCACGATCTGGCCGACAAAACTCCCGACGATGACCCACCCACGAAGGTTGGAATACCGGCTCAGCCCCTTGAACCGGGGGTTGTATTTTTGACGTAGTTCGACTGCTGACACCCGGCTGCTCCTCCTCAACGTGAGAATCTCCCTTTTAAGAATAGTTAACCCGAATTGCCGAAGGGTCGGCCAAAAATTAACCAGTAGGTACATTTCCGCTGCTTCCACCACACCGGGGGTTGTGTGCGGGGTGGGCCGTTTTGATTGCGTAGCGGGTCTATGGCACCGAACTGCGCGGCTTGACGCAGCGCAGAGGGGGCGTCAGCGTGAACGCAACGAGGGGTGTGCAGAGGTGGATCAATGCAGACCAAAGAGGAAGCAACCGATGTCCTGGTGATTGGCGGCGGCACCGCTGGGTTTGGGGCGGCGGTGGCGGCTGGGCGGCAGGGGTTGCGGGTGACGCTGATTGAGGCGACGACCAAGATCGGCGGGGTGATGGCGTTTTGCCCGGGCATGCCTTGGGGCGGCGGCTATCCGCAGGACCAGATCATCGGCGGGCTGATCGAAGAGCTGACCGAGCTCCTCGCCGCGATGGACCCTCCTGCCGCCGAAAAGCGCGCTTGTACGCTGGAGAATTTCGGCCCCGAGATCATCTATGACCACGACCTCGCCACCCTGACCATGTTCGAGATGCTGCAAGAGGCCGGGGTGCGTGTCCGGCTGGGGGCGATGGCGTTGGAGCCAGTCATGGCCGGGGATCGGATCGCAAGGGTACGCTGTTGCGACCGGAACGGCGCGTTTGAGGTGGTGCCAAAGATCGTCATCGATTGCTCAGGCGACGGCGACATCTCGGCCAAGGCAGGGGTGCCTTATGTGCTGGGCGATGCGTCGGGCAACATGATGGCGGTGACCATCTCGTTCCACATGCTGGGGGTCGATTGGGAGGCAGCCTTTGCCGATCCTGATCCGTATTTCGAGGCCTATGCCGCCCGCGGCGTGGCCGAGGGACGGCTGCATCCTGACCTCGCCAAGCTCTACCTGATGCGCGGCTTTCACCCCGGCACTGTGTTCTGCAATTCCGTGCATGTCCGCGGTGTCGATGGGACCGATCCGGTGGCCGTGGCCGCGGCGACGCAGGAAGGCCGGCGCCGCTGTCATCAACTGGCGCAGTTCCTGCGCAGCGATGTGCCGGGGTTTGCAGCGGCGCATATGGCGATGCTGTCGCCAACCGTGGGGGTGCGGGAGACGCGCAAGCTTCAAGGCGTTTATCGCGTTACCGGGCAGGACCTTGCCCGCGCCACCAAGTTCCCCGACGGGATCGTCGCCTGCGACAACCCGATTGATGACGTGATGCGCTCGGACGGGGACATGACGCATGAGGCCGCCATTGCCAAGGGCAGCTATTACACCATCCCGTTCCGGTCACTGCTGCCGGCTCGGATCAAGAACCTGATGTTCGCCGGGCGTATCTTGTGCGCAGACCCGGTCGCTTTCGCCTCGGTCCGCGGCATGCCGCAATGTATGGCGATGGGCCAAGCCACCGGCACCGCCGCCGGTTTGGCGTTGCGGGAGGGTGTGGCGGTGCAGGACGTGCGCATTGAGGCCTTGGTGGCGTCGCTGGCCGCGCAGGGGATCAATCGGTTGACAGTGCCAAACACACAGCCCAACGCCGCCTGACACGCGCAGACAAGTTAGCCGGGCTTCCTCGCCCGAGACCCCGCCATCGCGACCTGCATCCCCTGCAATGCGCGATATCCTGTCAGCGTTGTAGCAACCCGGGATCACTGCACTGGGAAGTCATCCTCACACCCACCTTCGCGATAGACGTCGGCGGTGCAGCAGTGCAGGCCGCCGCCGAAGGCTTAGGCGTCGCGGAGCTCGACTTCGATCACTTCCATGCCAAGCCTGCCCATCTGTTCGGCTTTTTCGACATACGAGTTTGCAAAGCAGCCAGATTATGCAATGGCCGCTTTGAGCCCCGCATGTAGATTGCTGCAGGATGTACGATTGTCTGCTATCGATGATCGCTATCGTGCCTAACCGAGGGTTCGGTTGACGAATAGCTGCGTTTTTGTCTTGGTCAAAGGCGTTTGAAGATGCAGCGAACATGCACCGAGTCGGTTAGTCCTACGGTTTTGGCCAAGCGGAATGGATAGAGATGCAGACTACCATATCATATGCCAAGACAGAAAGAGACCTGAGCGGGGTCGCGGAAATAACGCGTCGCTACCTTGAATGGGACATTGGAGAATTCGAGAAAGTCTCAGGGATTTCTCTGGACCTGAAAGATTACTTGTCCAACACATTGGACAGTCTCGACGATTACATGCCGCCCAATGGCCGCCTCGTAATGGCGCGTGATGAAGTTGGTTCTCTCGTTGGACTGGTTCTGCTGAAGAAGCTTGGCAAAGGTGCTGGTGAGATCAAACGGCTATACGTGGTACCAGAGGCTCGCGGACAAGGTGTTGGTCATAAGCTGATTGGAACTCTTCTCCAGGAAGCTCGGCAAATTGGCTATGATCGGCTATTTCTAGACACCGCGACTTATATGCCTTCCGCGCATCGCCTGTACCGAAGTTTCGGCTTTCGCGACACTGATGCCTACCCGGGAAGCGAGAACGACGAAATAGTCCAGAAATTCCTGATTTTCATGAAGTTGGAATTCTGACCGCGCCAAGGATTTTGATTATGCAGTGAGCCCTGCTTCGCTAATCAAAAACCATCTGAATTTGTTACCAAAGCGGACGGACGTCCTGGCAGATCGAACGGCAGCCTTGTTCCTCAGAGCGGCCCCTCGCAAGCGTCAGACCAGCCCCCTATTGCACCGGGAAGTAATCCGCACACCCGCCTTCGCGGTAGACGTCGGCCGTGCAGCAATGCAGGCCGCCGCCGAAGGCGTAGGCGTCGCGGAGGTCGACTTCGATGACTTCCATCCCCAGTTTATCCATCTGTTCGGCCTGGTGGACCTCGGATTTCTCGACGCAGACGGTTTTGGGATCGAGCACGAGGACGTTCATGCTGAGCCAGGTCGAGGAATAGCACAAGGGCGGCGGCGTGTTGTGGGCGGGCTG
This sequence comes from Paracoccaceae bacterium, assembly GCA_030066175.1. Classification (GTDB taxonomy): domain Bacteria; phylum Pseudomonadota; class Alphaproteobacteria; order Rhodobacterales; family Rhodobacteraceae; genus JASJCC01. The sequence goes on from JASJCC010000049.1 coordinate 9,298, forward strand.
GGCGGCGTCGAGGATTTGCCAGTCGTTGGCCTCGAACATCTTGCGCTGATCATCGGGCAGGCGGCGCTGGGGGTTGTTGAGGATCAGGCCCGGGCGCAGCGGGGTGAAGGTTGCGTCAATGTGGATCGGGTAGGGATCGCCGGGGAAGTTGACCGCGTGCACGCGATGATCGGGGAAGTGCCGGCGCAGCCATTCGATCCCCTTGAGGTTCGTCGTAAAGCCATGCTGCACCACCAGGTCGCGGCCAAAGCGCAGCACGTCGGCGGCGTCGAAAAGCGGCTCTTCCTCGGTGGTGACAAAAAACTTGTCCGCCGTCCATTGCAGGCGCTTCTCTACGCCGATGTGCTCGCTGAGATAGTCGGGGTGGTAATCCGCGTCGGTCAGGCGTGGTTTCGGCGCGCATTCGTGGCGGAAGTTGGGATCCTCATCGAAATAGCGCTGCATCAGCGGCCGGTAGTTGAGGTATTCGAACCAGCGGCAACGATAGGACATCGTCGCCTCGAGCATTTCCGACCCCACGGTCAGCAGCACGTCGCGCGGCGGCATGCAGCCGAACTGGCTGGCGGTGTGGAAATCCGGCGTGGTGACGGGCAGCGCGTGGTCGATGGGGGTGGGCCGGTCGACGCGGATACCGCGCGCCTCGAGCTGGGCGGCGAAGGCATCCAAGAGCTCGTTGGCGCGGTCGATGGTGTCCTGCGGGCGGCGGCCCCACTGGCCGCGCATGTCGCTGTCCTCGGGCACCTTGGCGTCGAGCGCGGGTTCCTCGGGCGGGATGTGGCAATCATCGGCGCGGCCGACAATGACGTGCTTCAGCGGATCCCATTCGTTCCAGCTGTTGACGACGGTTTTCTGCATCTGCGTTCCTCCCCCGCTGCGTTTTTGCCCTCCTAGGCGCAAAGGCGGGGAGGTACAAGGAGGGGAATGGGGAGGCTGCGGATGCGGGATTTTGAGACGGAGCGGTTACGCGTGCGGGATTGGACACCGCGGATGCAGGAGGCCGCGCTGCGGCGCGGTTTGCGGGATCTCTTGACCCCGGCCGTGTTGGCGCATCTGCCGCCGCCCTTGTGGCCGGAGGCCGATGACGATCTGTCGGCCTGGGTTGCGGCGCGGCAGGCGGAAAGCCAGGTGATGCTGGTTTTGGAGCGCGAGGATGGGGCGTTGCTGGGACTGCTGATCCTTGCGGACCCTGATCGGTCCGGGGACGTGCCGGTCCAGCATGTCGGCTATCTGCTGGGTGAGGCGGCCTGGGGCCAGGGCTATGCCAGCGAGCTGGTCCGCGGTCTGGTGGACGTGGCGCAAGGGCCGCTGCGGCTGATCGGTGGCGTGGCGCGGGACAATCCGGCCTCGGCCCGGGTGCTGGAGAAGGCCGGGTTTGCGCGGGATGGTGACCTGTCGGGGGCAGAGACGGACCTTTACGTGCTGGACATCGTCTGATCCGCGCGCTCAGAAGCGGTAGCGGTGCAGGTGCTTGCCCTCTTCCCGCAACCAGCGGCGCGGCGCCTGCCAGTTGCCATAGAGCTGCGTGACGGTCTGCCAGAAGGCTGTCGAATGGTTCATCTCGGCCAGATGCGCAACCTCATGCGCGGCGACATAATCCAGCACCTCGGGCGGGCAGAGAATCAGCCGCCAGGAATACATCAGCCCGCCCTCAGACGTACACGACCCCCAGCGCGAGCGGGTGTCGCGCAAGGTGATCCGCGCGTAGGGCCGGCCCAAGGCCGACGCATAGCGATCCGACGCCTCGGCCAGCCGGTCCCGCGCCCGCGCCCGCAGCCAGCCCTTGACGCGCGAGGCAACGCGATCGGGCGCGCCGGGCACGTGCAGCGCATCGGGCTGCAAAGCGATCTGCCGCCCGGCCCCCGGAGCAACAAGACGCACCACCCCCTCCACCGGCAACAGCGCGCCATGCGCCACGGGCACATCCTCTTGCCGTTGCTCCAGATGCCGGCGCAGCCAGGGTTCCTTGTCGCGCAGAAAGGCGCGGCCCTCGGCCTCGGGCACGTGGCTTGGCAGGGTCAGCGTCACCCGCCCGTCCAGCTGCGACAGGCGCAGCGACAGCCGCCGCGCCCGCGATGAACGACGCAGCAAAACCGTGATCGGAGGGTTGCCGTCCAGCGTGATCTGCCCCATATGCCCTGCCTGAATGCCCGGTTTGCCAAAGGCTTTGACACCACCTTCGTGGTATGGCAATTGGCCCGGATTGTCGACACGACCCAAGAGTTAAAGGGGATCCCCATGCCCAAGGAAGAATGGGGCACCAAACGTGTGTGCCCGACCACCGGCAAGCGATTCTATGACCTGAACCGCGACCCGATCGTCAGCCCCTATACCGGTGAGGTGGTCAACCTCGACACCGGCAAGCGCAGCATGATCGCCGCCGATGCCGCCGACGCGGCCACCACCAAGGCCAAGGTCAAAGAGTCCGAAGACGCCGATCTACTGGACGATGAAGATGATGTCGATGTGGAACTCGACGATGACAGCGTTCTCGAAGACGAGGATGACGACAACGTGTCGCTCGACGATATCGCCGACGTGGCCAGCGACGACGACGACAGCTGAGCACACGAGAATCTGGCCGCGCGGGGGTTTTTCCGCTTGAACCTGCCCGCGGCATTGCGTAATCCAGCGCACAATTCGGGGCCTTAGCTCAGCTGGGAGAGCGCTTGCATGGCATGCAAGAGGTCAGGGGTTCGATCCCCCTAGGCTCCACCATATCACTCCAGGCAAATCCTTGACTTGGCAGAGAAACCGCGCGTTGAGCCCGCGGCTTCCAAACGCGCAACATCGTCCCAGTATCTGGCACCATCGCCGCTGGTCCCTTTCCAACTTCAGTTTCCGTTTGGAACGAAGACCCGTCGTTCGCGGACGTCGAAGCTTCAAACGAGTTGCAGGCCAAGGTTACCATCTCGACGCAGGCTGCAACCGACGTTGACGACGCTCCGGCACTAAGCGGTCGTTGGTGCAAACCGCAGTGAAACACCGGAGAGAGCCGATACTCGCATTTTTTCCGTTGGGCAGAATGCGTTTTAAAGGGCGGAAAATGAACTTCACTATTGGTGTTATGTTGCTAGGCGACCTGACTCTATCCGGATGTTCAGATAACCCTCGATAGATCTGGTCCGTTGCTGTGCCTCAAAGCTGCTTCGAGCCAACGGTGCGCAAAAAAGCGAAGGGAAGGATTGGACGCTAAGTGTTGGAAACGGTCGTCGTTTCGGAACCCGAACGTCTCTTCAAGATATTTCCTGTTCGCCGCGAAACGCCGTCCTACCAGCATCCCCTCACCGCCAAAAACCCGCACCACAGGGTTCATCGTTCCAATATTAAGGCTTTACGGCGCGGCTATCGGGCTCCTAACCTGTGGGTACAAAAAGGTGAAAAACCCAGGGAGGATCCAATGAAATCAATTAAATATGCATTTGGTGCATCGGTTTTTGCACTCACGCTGTCCGCCGGCGCTGCTCAGGCCGACAAGCTGACCTTCTATTGTTCGGCGCAGGAGGACTGGTGCCAGCTGATGGCGCGCAGCTTTGAGGAAGCGACCGGGATCGACGTCAACATGACCCGCAAGTCCTCAGGCGAAACCTTTGCCCAGATCCGCGCCGAGGCGTCGAACCCAAAAGGGGATGTCTGGTGGGGCGGCACGGGGGATCCGCATCTGCAGGCCGCGGAAGAGGGGCTGACGATGGAATACATGTCACCCATGCGCGATCAGCTGCATCCCTGGGCCATCGCCCAGGCCGAAAGTGCCGGCAACAAGACCATCGGCATCTATTCGGGCGCGCTTGGCTATGGCTTTAACACCGATCTGGTTGCGGCCAACAATCTGCCCGAGCCTGCCTGTTGGGAAGATCTCTTGAAACCCGAATACAAGGGCCATGTGCAGATGGCGAACCCGAATTCGTCGGGCACCGCCTACACCACGCTGGCGTCGATGGTGCAGATCTTTGGCGAAGATGGCGGCTTTGACTACATGAAGGGGCTGCATTCCAATATCAACCAGTACACCAAGTCCGGCTCGGCCCCGATCAAGGCCGCGGGGCGTGGCGAGAACACCATCGGCATCGTCTTTATGCATGATGCGGTGAAACAAGCGGTCGCCGGCTTCCCGATCAAGGTCGTCGCACCTTGCGAAGGCACCGGGTACGAGATCGGCTCGATGTCGATCATCGACGGCGCGCGCAATCTGGATGAGGCCAAGGCGTTCTATGACTGGGCGCTGTCGCCCGAGGCTCAGAACCTTGCCCTGCAGGTCAACGCCTTCCAGGTGCCGTCGAACGTGAACGCGGAAACCTCGCCCTCGGCGCCGGACATGTCGATGATCAAGCTGATCGACTACGACTTTGCCAAGTATGGCTCCAGCGACGAACGCAAGCGGCTGTTGCAGAAGTGGGATGAAGAGGTCTCGACCCTGCCGCAGTAAGCGCAGATGCGCATCGCCGCCTCTGAACGCACGACCCACCCGGTCCTGATCTTCTGGATCGCCGCCGGGTGGGTCGGCTATTGCCTGCTGCCGTGGTACGGGGTGGAGGACGGCTTTTTTTCGTTCCAGTGGCTGATCGATGGCTACCCGTTTGACGAGGATTATGCGCCCGCCGCCTTCCTGATCGCGCAAGGCGAAAAGCTCTGGCTGGCGCCTTTGCTGTTGCCGCTTTTGGCACCTTTGGTGATGCTGGGGCGACGCAAGACCGATCCGCTATATGCGCCTGTTCTGATCATCGCGGGGGCGGCGGGCTTTGCCTGGCTGATCGCGCAGGGCTTTGGCATTGGCATCAGAGGGTTCAACTATGCCTGGCTGACGGCGCTCTTTGGCGATCTGGGGGATCGCCAGTTCGGCATGGGCTACGGCGCGATGCTGCTGGCATCGTCCTTCCTGTTCCTGCTTACCCAAGGCATCGCCGCGCGCGGTGCGATCAACGGCGATGTCTTTGTAGTCAGCGCCATCGGCGGCGTGATCGTCATCGTCGCCACCTTTGTCTTTTTCCCCATCGCCCGGATGCTGATTGCGGCCTTCATCACGGATGATGGCGGCTATGCGATTGGCGCCTTCTTTTCGAAATTCTTTGATGACCGGCTTTGGGGCCTTGGATGTTTCTGGGGCGCCCGTTGCGGGGCGGCGCTGAACTCGCTGTTCCTGGCACTCTGCGTGGCGACGCTGACCACCTGCCTCGGGCTCACCTTCGCTTTGGTCGTCACCCGGTCGGGGTTCCGCTACAACCGCGCTTTGCGCGCGCTGACCGTGCTGCCGATCATCACGCCGCCTTTCGTGATCGGCCTCGCGCTGATCCTGCTCTTTGGCCTTTCCGGCACCGTCACCACCTTTGTCGCCGACCTCTTCGGCACCCAGCCGACCCGTTGGCTCTATGGTCTGCCGGGCATCATGATCGCGCAGACGCTGGCCTACACGCCCATCGCGTTCCTTGTCCTGATCGGTGTCGTCGAGGGCGTGTCTCCGTCGATGGAGGAAGCCGCGCAGACCCTCCGCGCGAATAGATGGCAGACCTTCAAGACCGTGTCCCTACCGCTGATGCGCCCCGGGCTCGCCAATGCGTTCCTGCTTGGTTTCATCGAGAGCATGGCCGATTTCGGCAATCCGCTGGTGCTGGGGGGCAATTACGACGTGCTGAGCACCGAGATCTTCTTCGCCATCGTCGGCGCGCAATACGACCAGGGCCGCGCCGCCGTCTTTGCAATCGTGCTTTTGTTCTTCACCTTGAGCGCCTTCTTCGCGCAGCGCCGCTGGCTCGGCAAGAAAAGCTACACCACCGTCACTGGCAAGGGTGATTCAGGCGTGCACCCGCTGATGCCGCGCCGCCTCGCCTGGCCGGTCTTTGCCATCGCCGGGATCTGGGGCACCTTCACCATCATCGTCTACGGCATGATCGTTTATGGGTCGTTCGTGGAGCTTTGGGGCGTTAACAACAACCTGACCTTCAAGCACTATATCACCGCCTTCTCGGTGGGTCTGAATGAGCATGGGCTGCACTGGTCGGGCTCGGCTTGGGACAGCTTTTTCACCACCGTCTTCATCGCTGCCACCGCCGCGCCGCTCACCGCCGCCGTCGGCCTCACCACCGCCTACCTGCTCACCCGCCAAAGCTTTACCGGCAAAGACTCGTTTGAGTTCGGCACCATGCTCAGCTTCGCCATCCCCGGCACCGTGATCGGCGTCAGCTACATTCTCGCCTTCAACGTCCCGCCCATCGAAATCACCGGCACCGGCATCATCCTCGTCGTCAGCTTCATATTCCGCAACATGCCCGTCGGTGTCCGTGCGGGCATCGCCTCCATGTCCCAACTCGACAAGAGTCTCGACGAATCCTCCCTCACCCTCGGCGCCAACTCTTGGCAGACCTTCCGCAAGGTGATCCTGCCGCTTCTCCGCCCCGCCATCCTCGCTGCGCTCGTCTTCAGCTTTGTGCGCGCCATGACCGCGATCTCAGCGGTGATCTTCCTTGTCAGCGCCGAATACAACATGGCCACCAGCTACATCATCGGCCGGGTAGAGAATAACGACTACGGCCTCGCCATCGCCTATTCCACGACGCTCATTTTCGTGATGCTCAGCGTGGTGGCCTTCCTGCAATTCATCGTCGGCCGCACCCAGATCGGCCGGCGCACCCAGTTCGTGACGGGGAGATGACCCATGGCTGACACCCAGATCACCGGCAAGGCCGCCCCGGTCGCCTTTCGCGACGTGACCAAGGCCTACGGCAAAGAGGTCACCGCTGTCGATAATGTCAGCTTCGATGTCGAGGCCGGCAAACTGGTGACGCTGCTTGGCCCGTCGGGCTGCGGCAAGACCACCATGCTGCGTATGATCGCCGGGCTTGAGATGGTCACGGCCGGCACGATCCTGATCGGCGACAAGGACGTCACCAAACTGCCCGCCACCGACCGCGATGTCAGCATGGTGTTCCAGTCCTACGCGCTCTTCCCGCATATGAGCGTCTTGGAAAACGTGGCCTACGGCCTTGGGTTTTCAGGTTTTCCCAAACCCGAGGCGCACGCCCGCGCCCATGCCGGGCTCGAGCTTGTCGGGCTCAAGGGCTACGACGCCCGCCTGCCGTCAGAGCTCTCCGGCGGCCAGCAGCAGCGTGTCGCCGTGGCCCGTGCGTTGGTGCTGGAACCGCAGGTGCTGCTCTTTGACGAGCCGCTCTCCAACCTCGACGCCAAGCTCCGCCGCCAGGTCCGCGAGGACATCCGAGGCATCCAGCAGGACCTCGGCCTCACCGTCGTCTACGTCACCCACGACCAGGAAGAGGCGCTCGCCGTCTCCGACGAGATCGTCGTGATGCGCAACGCCCAGATCGCCCAGATCGGCACGCCCCGCCAGCTCTACGACGCCCCCGCCGACGCTTTTGTTGCCGACTTCATCGGCGAGGCGAACCTGATCCCCTGCGAGATCCTCTCGGTCGACGGCGACACCGCCGAAATCGCCGTCGACAGCTACCGCTACCACCTGCCGTCCCGTGGCCTGCCACCTGGTCCATCGAAAATGGCCGTCCGCCCCTCGCGCATCGTGCTGAATGCCGGCGACGGCTTTGACGCGACAATCGCCAAGGCCACCTATGTCGGTGTGCGTATGGAATACTCGATCAAGGCCTCTTTTGGCTCACTTTTCGCGGTGCATGACGACGTGCAGAACCCGCTTGACGAAGGCAGCGCAGTGAAGGTGAGCTTCAAAGAGATCGGCCCCGTCCTGATCCCGCCGGATCGGCCCACATAAATGGCGTCAGGCAACGCCGACATCGCGTGGTTGGCAGACCAGCTTGATCAGCTGCCGCCCGGCCACTTGCCGCAACGCCTGTTCGAAGCGGTAGCACGGCTCGTTGTCACGCCGACGCTGGTTGTGGTGCCGCTGTTTCGGCGGGACGGTTTAACGCGTGTCATCCTCACCCGGCGCGCCGCGGATGACCGGCACTATGCTGGGCTCTTACACCCGCCGGGCACCGTGCTGCTCTCCACCGATGAAAGCCTTGCGGCTGCGGTCGCGCGTCTCTTCGCAGCCGAGCTGCCCGGACTAACCCGAACTACCCCGCCAGTGCTGGTGACCCCGGTGTTCGACCAGATCGCCCGCGGACGCGAGCTGTCTCTGGTTCACTATGCCGAAGTCTGCGACCCGGGCGATGCGTGGCCATCCTATGACGCCTGTGCCTTGCCGGGCGATGTCATTCCAACCGATGTGCCGCGCATCGAACTTGCGCGCATTGCTTATGAGAGCAGGCGGCTAAACCCCAGTTCAAGTTGATGTGCGTGGTAGTTAGTCTTTCCAAAAGCGCTGAGTCTCGCGCCAAGACTCCCCTGCGCTTGTTGCGGGCCAATCCGTTTTGTTACCGGTCCGAGCCTCCAAACGCGGCATCAGAGAGCCGCACCAACTCCTCGAACACACCCGGTACGCCCACGACCACGCGGCCGCCTGTTTTGATCATTGCGTCGGCGTTCTGATCCTCGACCCCGCCGCCGGCTTCCTCGACGATCAACTGCGCAGCAAGGCAGTCCCAGGCGTTCATATGCTCTTCGACATAGCCCAGAAGGCGCCCCGCTGCGACGTAGGCGATTGACAGAGCTCCGCTGGCGTTGCGCAGAAAGATCCCGCCTTTGTTTAAGATGTCTTGCATCAGCAGCATAACCCCTTCGGTCCCGACGCGATTTGAAAACCCGATCCCGGTCGTGCCGTCTTTCAGCGTCAGACCTGATGGCGCCACTAGGCGTTCGCCGTTCAACGTCGCCCCTTCGCCGCGGATGGCCAGGAAAGTCTCTTCGTGGCAGGGATCGTGGATCACCCCGACTTGCGTTTTGCCTCCACTGACCCCGGCCAGCACCACCGTCCAGGCGGGGATGGCGTTGATGAAATTTGTGGTGCCATCGATCGGGTCGATCACCCATGTAAAGCCAGAGGTGCCTGCCACCGGCGCGTCTTCCTCGCCAACGATGCCGTCGTCGGGAAACGCCTCTGCCAGCCGGGTGCGAACCAGGCGTTCGACCTCACGATCCGCCTGGCTGACGAAATCCTGGTGCCCCTTGCGATCGATCCGCAAACTGTCTGGCCTCTGGAAGTAGCCTAGCGCGAGCTCCCCCGCCTCTTCCGCGATCCGCTGCGCGATTGCGCATCGTTCTGTCAGGTCCATGCCGCTCTCCCATCCCGTGATCACAGCCAGACTAGTGGTGTGGGATTGTGCTCTCAAGCGGCTCACGCTGTAGTCGCGTCAGGTGGTCGGGACAATGTAGTCGGGCACAATGCCGGTCTGCGCGACGTAAGGCGCGGTGTTCATGCCGGAAAACAGCCCGTGATCAGTGACCAAAGCGGTGCGATAGCCGCGGGCGGCGCCGCCGAGGATGTCTGTGTGCAGCGTGTCGCCGACCACCAGGACGCGTGTGGGGTCGACTTTGGGCGGACCGGTCATTGCCAGGTCGTAGACAGCGCCGAAGGGTTTGCCGAAGAATTGCGGGCGGATGTTGAGCTGGCGCATGAGCTCGTAGGCGTGGTAGCCCGGCTCCAAGGTCAGGCCCTCTTCGCGCGGGGCGACGATGTCGGGGTTTCCGACCATGACGGGGCGGGGGTTTGCTGCAAGGCTGTCATGCAGCAAGGCCTGTTGCGCCTCGGTCCATTCCGCGGTTGACAGCATGAGGAACCCGCAGGCTGCGTCATAGTCGGCGCGATCAAACCCCAAAGGTGCGCAAGGCACGGCCAAAGACTCTAACTGCGATCCGGCCGCCGCCATGGCGCCCCATGTGCCGGTTTCCGGCCGGGCTTTGAGTGCCTCGTTGAGGGCATCGCGGCTCGACACAATCTCCTCGAGGCGAAAATCAAAGCCCAAAGCCGCGAACTTCTGATGTGACACCTGCGCGGGATGGGTCGCGCCGTTTGTCAGCACGCGCAGGTGCTTGCCCATCTGGCGCAGCGTCCTGACCCGTTCCGGTGCGCCGGGGATCGCGGTCTCGCCGATATTGAGGACACCGAACGCATCTAGGATGAAGACATCGAACTGGTCGGCGATCTCTTCCAGGTGCGCTGCGCGATTGGCCTGCTCGGGCATCTTGGCTTGCGGCAGAAGGGCGCGCACGGCCTCATATTGCGCGACCGCCCAGTCCGTATCTCGGAGTGCCATGTTAGATGATGGCTCCGCGCACCTTGGCCGAGATGTATTCAGAGACGAACACCGTGCCCAGGATGACGATCAGCACCATCGAGACCTGCGTCCAGGCCAGAACGTTGATTGAGGCGTTGAGCTGCACTCCAATCCCGCCGGCGCCGACGATGCCCAGGATGGTCGAGCCGCGCACGTTGATGTCCCAACGGAACACGCCGACACCGGCGATGGTGGGCAGGATCTGCGGTACGATGCCATAGACCATCTGCTGCGCGCGCGACCCGCCGGTGGCTTCGATCGCCTCGACCTGGGTTTGGTCGATCTCTTCGATGGCTTCGTAGATCAGCTTGGCGCATCCGCCGATGGACCGGAAGCCGATGGCGATGGTGCCCGCCAGCACACCCGGTCCGACGATCACCACCAAAAGCAGCGCCCAGATCAGCGAGTTGACCGAGCGTGTGCCCACGATGATGAATAGCATCACCGCACGCACGGATTTGTGCGGCGTGGTGTTATGCGCGGCCAGAAACGCGATGGGCACCGCCAGCACCATGGCAATCGCCGTGCCAATGGTGGCGATGTTCAGCGTGTCCCAAACCGGGCGCCAGAGCTTGTCCATATAGCTCCAATCCGGGGGCACCATGCGGGTGCCGATATCCGCCATCTGCCGCGGCGCGTCCCAGACGAACATCCAGATGGTCTTTTCCGAAATGAGTTGCCAAGCGTAGACAGCGATGCACAGCCCCACCAGCCATCCGCCCCAGATCAGCCACTGTTTCAGCGGCGTCCGCTTGCGCCAGATCGGCCCGTCGGTTGCTTGGATCATAGGCATTACTGCACCCACTTTCTGAAGTAGCCCGAGGTGTATTCGAGCGCGATCACGATGCCGATGATGGAAAACAGGATGGTGGCCGTAGTGGCGTATTCATAGCGCTGGACCGAGGTCAGCAGATGCGCCCCGATCCCGCCCGCGCCGACGATGCCGACCACCGCGCTTTCGCGGAAATTGATGTCGAGCCGGTAAAGCGACAAACCGATCATCCGCGGCAAGACCTGCGGCTGGATGGCGTAGTTCACCCATTGCAGCCAGGAGGCCCCGGTGGCGCGCACCGCTTCGGCCTGGGATTTGCTCATGTTCTCGATGTCTTCGGCCAGAAGCTTGGCAAAGAACCCAATGGTGCCGATCGACAGCGCCACAAAGCCGGCAAACGGGCCAAAGCCAAAGAACTTCACCGCAAAGATCGCCAGGATCACCTCGGGGAAGGTGCGCGACACGGCGATGATGCTGCGGCAGAAGAGGTACATCCATGTCGGCGCGAGGTTGCGTGCCGCCCCCAGCCCGATGGGCACCGAAAGCAGGATCCCCCCGATGGTCGAGATGATCGCCATCCAGATGCTTTCGAGGATGCCATCGAGGATCACGCCACGGGAGTCACTCAGATCCGGCGGGAAAAACTTGCTCAGCATGTCGATGCCGCGCGGGATGCCCTCGGCGACGCGGGGCCAGTTCACCTCCATCGTATAGAGCGCGACGAAGAAATACGTCACCGTGCCCAGGTAGATCAGCCACCGCAGCACCGAATTCTTGATGAAGGGCGGTTTCTTCCAGGTATCGGCGTATTGGGTGGATGCGTCGCTCATGCGGCCCGCCCGTCATCGCTGGCTTCGCTCTCGTCGTCGTCCTCGACCTTTTCGATGGTGGCTTCCCAGTCTTCCTCGCCATAGATCTCGGTCAGCACATCGGGGGTGAGGCCGTCAGGTGATCCGTCATAGACGATCTCACCCAGTTTCAGCCCAATGACCCGTTCAGAGAACATCCGGGCCAGGGCCACGTCGTGAATGTTGATGATCGCCGCCAGACCGCGCTCTTCGCAAAGCTCCCGGATCAGCCGCATGATCTGGCGCGAGGTTTTGGGGTCGAGGCTGGCGGTGGGTTCGTCGACCAGCAAAAGCTCGGGGTGTTGGATCAGGGCGCGGCAGATGCCCACGCGCTGGCGCTGGCCGCCGGACAACTCATCAGCCCGCTTGTCCGCCATGTGCATCAGGCCGACGCGGTCCAGCAGACGGTAAGCCTCGCGCACGTTTTCCTTGGGGAATTTGCGGAACAGGCTTTGCCAGAAATTCACGTATCCCAGGCGGCCGGACAGCACGTTTTCCATCACCGTTAACCGTTCAACCAGCGCATATTCCTGAAAGATCATCCCCATACGGCGGCGCGCCCGGCGCAGCTCGGCCATCGACAGGCCGGTGATTTCCCGGTCCCCCAGATGGATCTTGCCCTCGGTCGCATCGACCAGCCGGTTGACGCAACGGATCAGCGTGGACTTGCCCGCGCCAGACGGCCCGATCAGCGCAACCAACTGCCCATCGGGGATTTCCAACGACACATTTTTCAGGGCCAAGTCGCCGGTCTTATAGCGCTTGGACAGGTTTTCTAGGCGCAGCATGAGCGTCTTTCTCGCGTGAAAACGGAATTATGCCGGGCCCGTCGGATGTGACGGGCCCGACACGGGATAGGGTCGGTGGATTACTTGCAGTCGTAGCTGACGCCGTTGGCCGCATCGATCTGGCGGATCACCGCCCAATCGAACTTGTGCGTGATGCCAACAAAGCGGTCGGCTTTCTTGAACTCCTGCTTGAAGTTCTCGTCCCACTCATAGGTCCAAAACGCGGTCTTGATCTTGGCAACCAGTTCCGGGTGCAGGTTATGGGCATGGCCATAACCGGTGGTGGGGAAGGTCTGCGACTTGTAGATCGTGCGGATCTTGCCCTCTTCGATCACGCCGCGACGCGCCATCCGCTGCAGGACCGAGTTCGCCACGGCGGCCACTTCGTAGTCGCCATTGTAGACGCCGAGGATCGAGTTGTCGTGCTTGCCCGAAAAGGTCGGGGTGAAGTTTTCATCGGCAACCAGCCCAAACTCCCCCTTCAGGATCGCCGAGGGCGCCTTGAAGCCAGAATTCGAGGTCGGCGAGGTAAAAGCCATCGTCCGGCCTTCGATCTGCTCGGGCGAGGTGAGCTCGGAATCGACCGGAACGATGATCTCCATCTCATAGCCGAAGGACCCGTCATCATAAGCCATCATGCCAAACGGCACGAACCCCGCGCAGCTGACCGCGATCGGGTTGGACCCGGTGTTGAAACCGGCCACATGCAGACGCCCCGAGCGCATCGCCTCAAGCTGGGCGGCGTTGGACTGAACCGGAAAGAACACCACATCACGTTCGGTCACCGCGGCCATGTGATCGACAAAGCCCTGCCAGATGCTGGCATAGACCGCCGGGTCCTCGACCGGCGTGTAGGTAAAGATGATGGTCGACGGATCAACCCATTCCGACGGGTCCGTCGGCAGGTCGGCCACCTGGTCAAGGTTGCGGTCGCAATAGGCCACATCCAGAGTTCCTCGGTGGCAATCCTCAGCCGCAACAGCGCCCGCCGAAACCCCAAGATACAGCGCCGCACAGGCCGACGCGATCAGTGCCTTGAAAACATACATATTTCCCTCCCTTTTTCTGTTTATGTGTTCGAGATTGGCACTTTGCAGGGCGAAGGGCAACAGAATGAAACCAAGATCAACCCGCGCGACACAAAGCAGGACTCTCTGTTTCGTCAGAACGTGGAAGAACTATTGGGAGACAAAATGTATCGAACTCCTTCCAGATGAGCGCGTGCCAAGCGTTCAACCAGCAAAAGTGCAAGGCCGCGCCGGCAATCCACCAGATGTGAACGCCCGCCATCAGTCTCCAAATCGCCAAGAATTTCTCGAAAAGGCAAAGGGTCCGGAATGAAGCTCCTCACTCCAGCGTTGGTGACGCGCAATGAGTTAAGGTTTTGAACCGTCGGCACAAGTTGGAACCACTTGGACAAAGGTAGGAAGATCCCGGCAGAGCGGACCTCAAGACCGCGCGTACTGGGCGGTGGTATTGCGCCGAATTCGGCCGGACCTGCTACGAAGTCCATGCCTCGCCGACCGCTGTTTTCAGAAGATGCATAACGGCGGCGCCGAAAAAAAATTCGTCTTGTCAGGTTTGGCGGTGATTGATGCGTCACCAGTTACACTAGAGTGAGGAACCACTGAATTCCATTTGGTGTTATGCTACGCAGGTCAAAAACCGAGCGGCGAATATGTCTATGTTTTCTGACAGAAGCGCAGATGGCGCGTCTGGAACCCCTCCTCCCCAAGTCTCACAGCACACCGCCGCGTCGACACTAGGCCTGTGTTGACAGGGATTATCTGCTTCAATCGCAATGGTTTGTGATGGAGCGATGAACGCGGTGCGTATGGGCCGCACCAGACGCTTTACAACCTATGGAAACGAAGGAGCGACAACGATATCTTCGCCCGGATGATGGTAGTACCGGCCACTTGGCAAGACGAAGAGAAGACGGTGATGATCGACGCTACGTACCTGAAAGCCCACTGGCAGCCTTCGCCAAGCGCGCAACGGTTCGTCACTGCCGGTCAGGTCAACGACTGAATCGGCGAATGTGCGTTGCCTAGCAGTCTGCCGGATGTCGACTGGCATCTCGGGGACCCTGGCTATGACGCCGACCGGTTCAGCGAAGCGCTCACTGACGAAAGACTACGCGCGTGCATCCCGGTCAAAACCAGCGCAACCCAATTCGATAGAAATACATACTACTGAACAAACGGCGCAACCGCGTCGATATCATGTTCGGCGGGTTCAGGGATTGGCGGCGCGTGGCCGCCCATTACGGCAGTTGCCCTAAGGTCTTCTTCTCAGCAATCGCCCTCACGGCAACCGTGATCTATTCGCTACGAGTTCTGAGCCAATGCTTTGGAGCCTTACCTTTTGGAACTTTTATCAGATCGTCTTGGCCCACCAACTCTCTCCTATCAAAAGCGACCACACTATCCTCAGGCAATCACGTGGCAGGCCGTTGTCGCGTCTTCTGTATTGACGCACGCAAAGGTCTGTTCAGAATTTGCGCGCTCCAGCGAAAGGTGGGGGCGTGGTCAGGCGGATTGGCTGAGGATAGTGTGGTCGCTTTTGATAGGAGAGAGTTGGTGGGCCAAGACGATCTGATAAAAGTTCCAAAAGGTAAGGCTCCAAAGCATTGGCTCAGAACTCGTAGCGAATAGATCACGG
>JASJCC010000045.1 GCA_030066175.1 Paracoccaceae bacterium
CCCTGACGGCCAAGCGCGCCACGGAGTGACAAGCGCGGGGTCAGGACCGCTCTGGAGGGAAATGCCGCGCCGCGCGGTCGGCCCATTCGGCGTAGAGCTCGGGCCCAGGGTGGAACCCGTCTTCGGCCATCTGCGAGGCTTCGATATCGATCTCGAGCGAAACATAAGACGCCTCGTCATATTCTTCCGCGAGGTCGCGCAAGATCGCGTCAAACGCCTCTACCCGCGCGCCGACAACGTCGTTCAAAGGCCAGGGCAACAAAGGGAACTGCCGCACTGGCGGCAAGCCTGAGATCAGCACCGACTCGGCGGCGTGCCTTTCGCGCAGGATATCCAGGATGTCGCGGTAGCGCCGTTCCCAGGCGGACATGGCCACACCGTTCTTGGCATCGTTGACACCAAGGCCCAGCACCACCGTGTCATAGGTGTGGTCGTCCTCATCCTCGAGCATCGTCAGTGTGCTGGCCGTTGTGGCCCCGGATTTCGCCACCACGCGCCAGTGGATTTCGCGGCTGTCGCAGAGCCGCCTGACCAGCTGCCCGGCCAGCGCCTCATCCTGGTGCTGCACGCCGACGCCAGCAATCGAACTGTCGCCCAGAAGCATCATGCGCAAAGGCGGGCCATCCCCTTCGCGGCCACTGCGGGGCCCCGCTGCTTCGGGCAGTTTGGCCGCGCGGTAAGAGACCCAAAGGGCTTGCGGCACGGCGATTGGAAGGTATTTCAGGGTCATGGCGTCTTGCAAACGTCCGGCCGGGCGGACGCGCCCTCTGATTGCATCATCTTCCAAGTATAGCATAATTCGGCGCCGATTTGCAGACCTGCGACAACTTGTGTGCAGAAATCCGCCTGCCTAAGTGCTTGACCTTACGGCAACAAAAAGGCCCCGCCGGGGTGGCGGGGCCGGATTTCGAGCGGTGGTTGGAGGCTCAGGATTCCTCGGCGTCGGCCTTCATGGCTTCGATCGAGATCTGCACCTGCACCTCGTCGCTGACGAAGGGCGCAAAGGCGCCGACATTGAAGTCAGAGCGCAGCAGCGTGGTGGTGGCGTTGAACCCGGCCCAGGGTTTTTGCGCCATCGGGTGGGTGCCGGTCTGGTTCAGCACGGTGTCGAGTGCGACGGATTTGGTCACCCCGTTCAAGGTCAGATCGCCGGTGATCACGGCGGTGGTGTCACCTGTCACTTCGATCCGGGTCGAAACAAAGGTGACCATCTCGGTCTCGGCGGCGTCAAAGAAATCACCCGACATGAAGTGGGCGAACCGCTCTTCCCAGCCGGTCAGCATGCTGCGCACGGGGAACGACACTTCGACGGTCGAGGCGGCCGGATCGTCGATGTCAAAGGCAATCTCACCTTCAAAGCCCGAGAACATGCCCCAGGTCGTCGAATAGCCCAGGTGGTCATAGGAGAAGAGGATCTGCGAATGGCTGGCATCCAGCACATAGGCTTCGGCATCGGCTTGTGCGGCGATCGGGGCGGCGACAAGCGCCGTGGCGAGGAGGAGGTTCTTCATCTGTCACATGTCCTTTGTCAGGGTTGCGTGTGACAGGAAGTGGCGCGACCGAGGCGATCTCTCAACTGCCTGAAAGCCAACAGGGTCTGTGTGTTTGTGAACAGAAACGCGTTCAGATGCGTAGGATCACGATTTCTGCGCACCCTTGGCCAGCACCAGGCAGCACAGCCCGCTGATCAGCATGAAGAGCGACAGGCCCAGCTTCATCAGCGACAATTCCGGCACCGCGCTGGCCGCGGGCACCAGCCAGAGGCCAAAGGCAGAGGCGCAAAGCGCTGCGCCCAAAAGCATCAGCGCCAGCCGCATGACCAGATGCACAATGCTCATTTCCACCGGGCGTGTGACGGCGATATCTGCGGATTTGGCGGTCATGGTGGCGTCTCCTCACTGCGGGTTAAGGTAAAGATCACGCAGGATCGGGGCGGAAATGCGGCCTGATCGTGGAAAGCTCCCGGCGTTTTCCCGGCGCTGGCGTGCCGGCCCTTGCGCCACAGGCCAAAGCGTGTATACCGGCGCTTCCTTTCGCAGATCATATGAACCGCGCAGTCTCTCGTGGGCAGGGGCGAAAGGATCAGACCCTGTCCTTTGAAATGCGCTTGAAAATGAATGGAGAACGCATGCCGCTTTATGAGCATGTTTTCATTGCGCGCCAGGATCTGTCCAACGCGCAAGCCGAAAGCCTTATCGAACATTTCGGAACCGTCCTTGCCGACAACGGCGGCACGCTCGTGACCAACGAGTATTGGGGCGTCAAGACGATGGCCTACAAGATCAACAAGAACCGCAAGGGCCACTATGCCTTTTTGCGCAGCGACGCGCCCGCCGAAGCCGTGCAGGAAATGGAACGCCTGATGCGTCTGCATGACGACGTGATGCGCGTTCTGACCATCAAAGTTGATGAGCATGACGAAGGCCCGTCGATCCAAATGCAAAAGCGTGACGAACGTGGCGAGCGCCGCGAGCGCCGCGGTTAACCTGAAGAAGAGGAGATAACCCATGGCTGCAAAACCGTTTTTCCGCCGCCGCAAGGTCTGCCCCTTCTCGGGCGACAACGCACCCAAGATCGACTACAAGGACACCAAGCTGCTGCAGCGCTACATTTCCGAGCGCGGCAAGATCGTGCCTTCGCGTATCACCGCCGTGTCGGCGAAAAAGCAGCGTGAGCTGGCCCGCGCCATCAAACGCGCCCGCTTTCTCGCCCTGCTGCCCTACGCCGTGAAATAAGGAGACCTGACATGCAAGTGATCCTTTTGGAACGTGTGGCCAAGCTGGGCCAGATGGGTGACGTGGTTGACGTCAAGCCCGGGTACGCGCGGAACTTCTTGCTGCTGCAGGGTAAGGCGCTGACCGCCAGCAAGGAAAATATCGCGCAGTTCGAAGACCAGAAAGCGCAGCTGGAGGCCCGCAACCTCGAAACCAAGAAAGAGGCCGAGGCCCTGGGTGACCGTCTGGGTGACCAGCAGTTTGTCGTGATTCGTCAGGCGTCTGACGGCGGCAATCTCTATGGCTCCGTCACCACCCGTGACGCGGCTGAGACGGCCACCGCCGAAGGTTTCTCGATCGACCGCAAGCAGGTGATCATCCGCAGCCCGATCAAGGAACTTGGCCTGCACGAGGTCGAGGTGCATCTGCACCCCGAGGTCATGGTCACCATCGCGCTGAACGTCGCCCGCTCGCCCGAAGAGGCCGAGCTGCAGGCGTCGGGCAAGTCGATCCAGGAACTGGCCGCCGAGGAAGAGGCGCAAGCCGAATTCGAGATTGCCGAGCTCTTTGAAGACATCGGCTCGGCCGCCAGCGACGACGACGAGCTGGCCGAGCAGGTGGAAACGCCCGAAGGCCAGGCCGCAGAGCGGGCCGACGATGACAGCTGAGCGTCTTTGCTCGTGACACGATCTAAGCCGCAGGGGCAACCCTGCGGCTTTTTCGTTTCTAGGGGCGGAAGATCGGGATTTGCGGCGCGGCGTCCGTGTCGATCAGGCCCTTCAGGCGGGGATCGGGGGCAATCTCGATCTGCTGACGCAGCGGCGTGAACCCTGAGCGGATGTAGAACCCCAGCGCCTGCGGGCTGTCGAGCGTGCAAGTATGGACGTGAAACCGCTGGATTGGGCGGGCAAACGCGAGGCTAATCGCCTGATCCATTAGCCAGCCCCCTGCCCCGCGGCCCATCAGTTCTGGCGCAAGGCCAAAAAACGCCAGCTCGCAAGCATCGCCTTCCCGCCAGTCCAGCTCCAATAGCCCCAGATCCTGCGCCCCGTCGGTCAGCACATGCACCGCGACGTCCGGGTGACCGAGGATGGCCTGCAGCGCGTCCGTCGCCATCGACAACCGCGAAAACCACAACCAATCCCGCGCGCCAACGCGCCGGAAGAGCGTCAGGTAACGCTCCACGTCAATCCCCGGCACATGCTGCAATCGCACCCCGTCCGGCGCGGCGGCCCCACGCAAGGGGGCGGCCACGGGCATCTCCAGATGCGTGACTACCGCCGCAACCCGCCCCTCCGGCACGTCGTGAAACCCATCCTCCAGCATCGCACATCCTCCAATGAAAACGGCCGCACCCGAGGGCACGGCCGCAGTAACCCGCGCTAAAACGGGGGTTTATTCCTCGTCCAGCGCCTCGACGGCCTTTTGCAGATCGTCCTTGCTGATCTCTTTCTCGGACACCTCGGCCTGTTCGGCGATGTGGTCGATGACCTTGTCCTCAAAGATCGGCGCGCGCATCTGCTGCTGCATCTGCGCGTTCTGGCGCACGAAATCAAAGAAGGCGCGTTCCTGACCCGGATACTGGCGGGCCTGGGCCATGATCGCCTGGGTCATCTCGGCCTCGGTCACCTCAACCTCGGCCTGCTGGCCCAACTCGGCCAGCAACAGGCCCAGACGCACGCGGCGCGCGGCCAGGCGGGTGTGCTCTTCGGTGGGCTCGATCTCTTCGTGATCGTGGCCGTCGACCTCGGGGTGCTCTTCATGCCAAAGCTGGTGTGCGACCTGCTTGGCTTCGGCATCCAAGAGGCTCGGCGGCAGGTCGAAATCGACCATCTTGTCGAGCTCATCAAGGATCCCCCGCTTCATCACCGCGCGGGCGGCACCGACATATTCGGCCTCCAGCCGCTCGCGGATCTGACCCTTGAGCGCTTCCAGATCGTCGGCGCCGAACTTCTTGGCCAGCTCGTCATCGATCTCGGCCGCTTTCGGCGCCTTGACGGCCTTCACGGTCACGTCAAACACCGCGTCCTTGCCGGCCAGGTTCTCGGCGCCGTATTCTTCGGGGAACGTGACCTCGACGGCCTTTTCCTCACCCGCCTTGACGCCAACCAACTGGTCTTCGAAGCCCGGGATGAAGGAGTTGGAGCCCAGCACCAGCGGGTAATCTTCGGCCGCCCCGCCTTCGAACTCTTCGCCGTCCACTTTGCCGACAAAGTCGATCACCATCTGGTCGCCATCCTTGGCCTTGGAGCCCTTCTTGCGGTCGTCGAAATCCTGCGCGGTCTCGGCCAGGTTGGCCAGCGCCTCATCGACCGAAGCGTCATCGGCTTTAGCCACCAGACGCTCAACCTTAATTGACGCCAGATCCACCTCGGGCACGTCGGGCAGCGCCTCATAGGTCATCTCGACCAGAACGTCGTCGCCCTCTTTCCAGTCCTCATTGGTCATTTTGACCTCGGGCTGAAGTGCGGGACGGTCGCCGCTATCCTCGAAATGCTTGTTCATCGCGCCGTCGATGGCCTCTTGCATCGACTCGCCCAGTAGCCGCTGGCCAAACTGCTTTTTCAGCAGCGGCATCGGCACCTTGCCCTTGCGAAAGCCCTTCATCTCGATATCGGGCTGGGCTTCTTTCAGCTTTTCGTTGACCTTTTCATCCAGCTCCGCCGCCGTAACGGTGATGGCATAGCCGCGCTTCAGTCCTTCGTTGAGTGTCTCAGTGACCTGCATGTCGTCCTTATCCATTGCATGAGGGCCGCAGAGGCGTCCGCGGCGGTCAGAATCCAACGCGTCTTAGGGGGGCAGCGGCAACTGTGCAAGCGAATTTCCGCGTCTTTGGCGCCGGTATGCCGGGGTTCGCGTGGAGAGGCGCGGGCCGAACCTCTCGTCGGCACCGTTGCTTCTGCTGGTAAGCGGCCCAGGCCTCCGCGTGCGGCTAGTTCAAAACCCCTTCGAGGAAATCAGCGGGTTCGGCGGCTCAAACTGCGCGACCCTCGGGTCATAGCCCGCAATGACTGCCCGAAACACGTAACTGACACGTTCGGCCCAGTCATAGCTTTCATCGGCCGACATCCCGTCAATTTCAAACCCGTCGCTGTCCATCCGGTGATAACACAAGGACCCAAAGATGTAGTGCTGTTGGTCATAGAGCCAAACCGTCAACCCGCGCGGCATGTCCTCGTCGCGATAGCGTTCACCGACCGAGACAAGAGCGGACTCAAGACGGAAATACGCGTCTTCAACCCAGCGCTCTTCTTCGTGCAGATACCCCATGAAGCTTTCGCGGAACCCCTCATAGCCCGGTGAATTGCGCTGCAAAATGTCGAAATCCCATCCCGCCGGCCAGTCTTTGTAGAACTCCGTGTAATACGCCAAACCAAATGCCTTTCCGTACTGTCCACCATGCGAACACCCGCGTCGATCCTGTTCGCCGTGATCCCAGCACAGGCCCGCCAGTCCCTCGTACCCTATCACGCCAAACAGCCCCCCGGGATCGCAATTCGCCCCTGTCCATGAGGTCGCTGGTCACCCCGTTTGCCGAAATAAGGCTGCTATAGACACGCTCGTGGGGCAAGAAACCACTACGCCTCAAGAGGGCCACCCCCCACAGGCTCAGTCTTACTTTTAGTTGCACATAAGCATGGTGCGGGTGGAGGGACTCGAACCCCCACGCCTCGCGGCGCCAGAACCTAAATCTGGTGCGTCTACCAATTCCGCCACACCCGCATCCGCACGTCCAAGGGTAAACCGGGACGCAACCCCGGTTCTCTAGCAAAGGGTTTGACCAAGTGCGAGGGAAAAACGCGTTGGAAAAAACGCGCGACATTTACCCGATATTGCCATATTGTCAGGCAAAAGACTGAGGCAGTAAACATACGGGAAGACGCCAATGGAACCGAAAACGGTCCGGCGTGCAGGCGGGGGACTCCCCGCGCGGCACATATTGTCCGAAACTAATGGCAATGCGCTGGCGGCTGGCACGGTTGTGCTGACGCTGGATGGCGCTTTGCCGGTGGAATACCTCAACGCCGGCGACCGGGTGATCACCCGCGACAGCGGCGCGGTGACCTTGCGCGCGGTGCGTCGGGGCAAACGGCGGGTCGCCGCCGTGGCGATCGCCGCCGGATCGCTGGGCAACACGCGGCCCGACCGCGACGCGGTGTTGGCCGCCAACCAGGAAATCCTGATCCGCGACTGGCGGGCCGAGGCTTTGTTTGCTGCCAGCCGGGCACTGGTGCCGGTGTCACGGCTGATCGATGGCGAGTTTGTCCGCGATCTGGGGTTGGTCGAGATGGAACTGGTTGAGCTGGTCTTCGACACGCCGCACATCCTTTATGCCGACGGGCTGGAAGTGGCCTCGGCGGCGCTTGAACCGGTGCGCATATAGCGCTGCGCGCAGCGTTACAAGTCGAGGTCACGGAACACCTTGGGCAGTTCCTCGGGCAAGTCCTCGGCGATCAGGCCGGGGCCAAACCGGCGGGCGCATTCCACGTGTAACCAAGCGGCCGTCTCGGCGGCTTGCATGGGTGCGAAACCGCGGGCCAAAAGACCGGTGATGAACCCCGCCAACACGTCCCCCGAGCCAGCAGTCGCCAGCCACGGTGCGGCGCGGTCATAGACGGCGGCGTTGACATTGCACTGCCCATCCGGCGCGGCGATCACCGTGTCCGGCCCCTTGAAGAGCACCACACACCCTGCCCGCGCCGCCGCTTCGCGCGTGGCATCAACCTTGGAATAGGCTGGGCCCTTTGTGGCAGGGGCGTCGAGTTTGGCAGCGATGTCTGGAAAAAGGCGGCGGAACTCACCGGCATGTGGTGTCAAAACACAAGACTCGTGCAACATGGAAAAGAGGGTGGCGGGATCATCTTGATACGCGGTGAGCGCATCGGCATCCAACACGACAGCGCGCCCCGGGCTTGACCCGGGGCCTCCCCCAGCATGCGCTCCCGAGTCCCTGTCCGGGGCGCGGAGCGCTTGCGGCACCAGCTCTCGCGCTCGGTCCACGCCCAGACCCGGCCCGAGGCAGAGCGCGTTGAGCCGACCATCCTGCAACACCTCCGCCAGCCCTGCCCCATCGTCGACGCGCCGCAGCATCAGCGCCGTGATCTGACAGGCCACCTCCTGCTGCGCCGACCCCGGCACCCCCAACGTCACCAGCCCCGCTCCAATGCGCAGCGCCCCGCGCGCCGCCAGCCGCGCGGCACTCGTCCGGCCCGTGCCGCCTGAGAGGATCAGCGCGTGGCCGTGGGTGTATTTATGACCGATCGATTTTGAGACGCGCTGACCAGGCCCGCCGATCAAATGCACCGTTCTCGGTCGACCAGCCCTGGAGCCATTCACAGTCGCAATGACCAACCGGTCCCGTTTCAAACCGATGTCCACTTGGGACACGTACCCGCAGACCGCAGGACCGTCGCTAATCCGATGGCCAACTTTTTCGGTGTGAAACGTGACGGTCAGGGAATAGCGATTTGTGTGCGAAGACTCTTCACCGCTCATCAACAGTCGCCCGCTGTCGCTGCACAAGCCGCTTGGCATATCCACCGCGATCCAGCGTGTGAACGCAGACGGAAAGACCGACGATAAATCGCTCAATGCCTTCGAGGTGCCGACCGATAAATGACGGGTCAGACCGGTCCCGAACAGCGCGTCTACTACGAGTTCCGGTTCTTGGTGAAGAGAAAACCGTGAAGGAAAGTCACCACATGTTTCTTCGGGAAATGCGTCTACGGCACCCATCTCGCCCCACCGCTCATAGTTCGTCTTTGCATCCGGCGGCAGCTTGGCGGGATCGCCGTAGAGAAACACCTCCACCTCCCACCCGCGCTCCTTCAGAAGCCGCGCCACGACAAAGCCGTCGCCGCCATTGTTGCCCGGCCCGCAGAGCACCACGGCGCGGTGGACGCCCTCGCCCAATTCCGGCCATTCCTCGAACACCGTTTCGACCACCCCTGCCCCGGCGCGCTCCATCAATTCGAGCCCGGTGACTTCGCCGCTGTCGATGGCGGCGGTCTCGATGGCGCGCATCTGCGCGGCGGTCAAAAGCTCGGTCATGGAACCCTCGATTCACTTCTGCCCAAATCAGGGGCGTTTTGCACAAAAATTAGGCGCACCCAAATAATCGGCTGCACCACACCAACCTCAGCGACCCTATCCGATTGTGACCCGCTTGCGGAAGTGATCTGCACGGCTCGCATAGGGATGACGAGGAGTGAGGTCGATGAAAAAGATCGAGGCAATCATCAAGCCGTTCAAGCTTGATGAAGTCAAAGAGGCGCTGCAAGACGCCGGGATTCAAGGCCTCAGCGTTGTGGAGGTGAAGGGGTTCGGCCGGCAGAAAGGCCATACCGAGCTTTATCGCGGCGCCGAATATGTCGTGGACTTCCTGCCAAAGGTGAAGATCGAGGTCGTGCTGGACGACGATCAGGTCGAAGGAGCCATCGAGGCCATCGTCGACGCCGCCAAGACCGACAAGATCGGCGACGGCAAGATCTTTGTCAGCCCCGTCGAACAAGCAATGCGTATCCGCACCGGTGAGACCGGTCCGGAGGCACTGTAATACCCCAAGAAACGAAAGGGATTTTCTGAAATGAGCGCCAAGGATCTGATCAAGCTGATCAAAGACGAAGACGTCGCCTATGTCGACATCCGCTTTACCGACCCGCGCGGCAAGCTGCAGCACGTGACGGTGATGTCCGACCAGGTGGACGAGGACTTCCTTGAAGAAGGGTTCATGTTCGACGGGTCGTCGATTGCCGGCTGGAAGTCGATCGAAGCCTCGGACATGAAGCTGATGCCCGACACGGAAAGCGGCTATATTGATCCGTTCTATGCCGAAAAGACGCTCTGCGTGCATTGCTCGATCGTCGAGCCCGACACCGGTGAACCCTATGAGCGCGACCCGCGCGGCACCGCTGAAAAGGCCGAGGCGTATCTGAAATCCTCTGGCATCGGTGACGTTGCCTATTTCGGGCCTGAGGCGGAATTCTTCCTCTTTGACGACGTGCGCTTTTCCAACACCATCAACAAGGTGTCTTATGAGGTCGACGCGCTCGACGGGTCGTGGAACACCGACACCGAGTACGAGATGGGCAACACCGGCCACCGTCCGGGCGTCAAGGGCGGCTATTTCCCGGTGAACCCGATCGATGACGGCCAGGATATCCGTTCCGAAATGCTGTCGACGATGAAGCGTCTTGGCATGAAGGTCGACAAGCATCACCACGAGGTGGCGTCGTGCCAGCACGAGCTGGGCCTGATCTTTGACAGCCTGACCAAGCAGGGTGACGAACTGCAGAAGTACAAATACGTCATCCACAACGTGGCCCAGGCCTATGGGAAGTCGGCCACCTTTATGCCCAAGCCGATCTACGGCGACAACGGCACCGGCATGCACTGCAACATGTCGATCTGGAAAGACGGCAAGCCGCTCTTTGCCGGCGACAAGTATGCCGACCTCTCCGAAGAGGCGCTGTTCTTCATCGGCGGTATCCTCAAGCACGCCAAGACGCTCAATGCCTTCACCAACCCGTCGACCAACAGCTACAAGCGTCTGATCCCGGGCTTTGAGGCGCCGGTTCTGCGCGCCTACTCGGCCCGCAACCGTTCGGGCTGTGTGCGGATCCCGTGGACCGAGTCGCCGAAAGCCAAGCGCGTCGAGGCCCGTTTCCCCGATCCGTCGGCAAACCCGTATCTGTGCTTTGCAGCGCTTCTGATGGCCGGTCTCGACGGCATCAAGAACAAGATCGATCCGGGCGAGGCGATGGACAAGAACCTCTACGACTTGCCGGCCGAAGAGCTGGAAGGCATCCCGACCGTCTGTGGCTCGCTCCGCGAGGCCATCGAAGCCCTGCAGGCCGATCACGACTTCCTGCTGGCCGGCGACGTCTTCACCAAGGATCAGATCGACGGCTATATCGAGCTCAAGATCGAAGAGATCGAGCTTTTCGAACACACGCCGCACCCGGTCGAGTTCGGCATGTATTACAGTTGCTGATCGAACCCTCGATCACAGTGTCAAAGGGCGCCCTCGCGGCGCCCTTTTTCTTTCTCCAAAGCAAAGAAAAACCCCGCACGGAAAGGCTCCGGCGGGGCATAAGGTGGCCATAACTGGCTGGGGAAGTCGTTACCAGGCTTGCGGGCCTTTTTCCGCAAACGCATGCACAAGGAAATCGATAAACGCACGAACTTTGGGCTGGGTGAACCGGCCCGGAGGGTAAACTGCATAGATGCCTTGCGTCTCGGCAGGCAGATCGGGGATCGCGTCTTCGACAAGGCCCTGCTCCATCGCCTCGTGATAGAGATACGAGGGCAAATAAGCGATGCCGAGCCCGGCGATACAGGCGTTCAGCAGCGACTGGCCGTCATTGACGCTGAGCCAGCCGGCGGTGCGCACCTGGCGCTTTTCGCCAGAGGGGGCGGTCACTTTCCAGACATTGCCGCTGGCCTGGTTGGAATAGTGCAAAAGCTTGTGTTCATTCAGATCGTCGATCCGCTGCGGCCGGCCGAATTTCTGGAAATACTCCGGCGAGGCGATCATGCGTTTCGTCGTCTCGGTCAGCTTGCGGGCCCGCAGCGTGCTGTCTTCCAGCTCACCAATGCGGATCGCCATGTCAAAGCCTTCGGAAATCAGCTCCACATAGCGGTTGTTCAGCACCATGTTCACGGTGATGTCGGGGAATTCCGCAAGGAAATCCCCCAGCACCGGGCTCAGGTGATTGACGCCAAAATCGGTGGCCACGCTGATCCGCAACAGCCCCGATGGCGCCGACTGCATCGACGTGACCAAAGCATCCGCCTCACCCGCATCGTTCAGCACCCGGCGGGCACGATCGTAATAGGCCAGACCAATCTCGGTCGGGCTGACGCGGCGTGTCGTCCGGTTCAACAGGCGCGCGCCAAGCCGGGCCTCGAGGCTCGAGACGTGTTTGGACACGGCGGATTTGGAGATGCCCATCTTCTTGGCGGCATCGGTGAATCCGCCCTGGTCCACAACCGTGGCAAAGGCCTCCATTTCGGTCAGACGATCCATGCGCGTTTCCCTTTGGTGTTTCGTGTCAGGCACCGGTATGGGGGTGAAAAGGGGCGCAACTTGGGCGTGAGGGGGACAATACCGGGGTAATTGTCCGTCTGTCTGTGTGATGGAAACGACCCCGCTTTGTGCTAGTTTGCCTCTGGTCACCGCAAGAATGCGGGATTTTTTGGGAGGATAGAATGATTAGAACAACCCTGATTGCCGCCGCCCTGGGCGGCCTCTTGGCGCTGCCGGTTGCGGCGGCCGAACGCACACCGGCCCCCGAGGGCGCCGCCGTCTACTTCATCGGGCTCGAAAATGGCTCCACCGTCGCCTCACCGGTGACCGTGTTGTTCGGGCTGGAAAACATGGGTGTGGCCCCGGCCGGCACCGAGCGCGAGGCCACCGGCCACCACCACATCCTGATCGATCGCGCGCCCTTTGGCGAGGCCGAAGGTGATGACGAGGCGATGATGAACGGCCTGCCGGCCGACGACAATCACAAGCATTTCGGTGGCGGCCAGACCCAGGTCACGCTGGACCTGGCCCCCGGCGAGCACACCCTGCAACTGGTGCTGGGTGATGCTTTCCACGTGCCACACGATCCGCCGGTGATGTCCGACGTGATCACCATCACGGTGAACTGACCCGGACAGCCGGGCAAGATGGGACGGCGGGCGGGGCGTCTTCAGCGCAGCTGAAGAGCGCCGTCCACCGTCACAACATGGCCGCCAGCCGCACACCTTGATCGATGGCGCGCTTGGCATCCAGCTCGGCCGCCACATCCGCGCCGCCAATCACGTGGCAGGTCACCCCGCGCGCCTCCAGATCGTCGGCCAGGCTGCGTTCGCTCAACTGTCCGGCACAGAGCACCACCGTGTCACAGGCGATCACCTCGGGTCGCTCCCGCGCTTCGCCAAACGAAATGTGCAGCCCGGCATCGTCGATGCGCTCGTAATTCACCCCGGCCTTCATCTGCACGTCCCTCATCATCAGGCTCGCGCGATGAATCCACCCCGTGGTCTTGCCCAGCCGCTTGCCCGGCTTTTCGGCCTTGCGCTGCAACAATACCACCTCGCGCGCCGGCGGTTCGGGCTGCGGGCCCTCGGGCGCCAGCCCGCTGCGCACTTCTGCAGGGTCGGTCACCCCCCATTCGCGCATCCAGTCCGGCAGGCTTTCGGTGGGGCTCTCCTCGGTCACCAGGAACTCCGCCACGTCAAAGCCGATGCCCCCGGCGCCAATGATCGCCACGCGCGGCCCAACCTCGGCCCCGCGCGCCAGCACATCGATATAGCTAAAAGCATGCTCCTCCTGCCCCGGGATCTCCGGATCGCGCGGGATCACACCGGTGGCGACGATTACCTCGTCAAACCCCTCCAGATCGCCCGCCGCCACACGGCTACCCAGCGCCAGCGTCACGCCGTTTGCCTCCAGCATCGTCGCAAACCAATCCACGAGGCCATAGAACTCTTCCTTGCCCGGCACCTTCTTGGCCATGTTGAGCTGTCCGCCAATCTCCGACGCCGCATCGAACAGAGTCACGTCATGGCCACGCTCCGCCGCCGTGATCGCCGCCGACAGCCCCGCCGGCCCCGCGCCCACCACCGCGATACGTTTCACCTCAGCCGCCTTTTCGATGACAATCTCGGTCTCATAACAGGCGCGCGGGTTCACCAGGCAGGACGACACCTTGCCCTGGAAGGTATGATCCAGACAGGCCTGGTTGCAGGCAATACAGGGCGCAATCATCTGCGCCTCACCCCGTTCAGCCTTGGCGACAAAATCCGCATCCGCCAGGAACGGCCGCGCCATGCTGACCATGTCCGCGCAGCCCGTTGCCAGCACCTCTTCGGCGACTTCCGGTGTGTTGATCCGGTTCGAAGTGATCAGCGGCACGCTTACTTTGCCCATCAGTTTCTGCGTCACCCAGGCAAAAGCCGCCCGCGGCACCGAGGTGGCAATCGTCGGAATCCGCGCCTCGTGCCAACCGATCCCGGTGTTGATGATCGTGGCGCCCGCCGCCTCGACCGCCAGGGCCAATTCCACCACCTCGTCAAACGTCGAGCCATTGGGGATCAGGTCGATCATCGACAGACGGTAAATCACGATGAATTCCGGCCCCACCGCCGCGCGCACGCGTTTCACCACTTCGACCGGCAACCGCATCCGGTTTTCATACGACCCACCCCAACGGTCGGTGCGTTTGTTGGTGTGTGTGACAAGGAACTGGTTGAGGAAATACCCCTCGGACCCCATCACTTCGACCCCGTCATAGCCGGCCTCCTGCGCCCGCCGCGCGGCCTCGGCAATATCCGCGATCTGCTTTTCGATCCCCTCTTCGTCCAGCTCTTTCGGCGGAAACGGTGAGATCGGCGATTTCACCGGGCTGGGGGCCACACATTCGGCGCCATAGGCATAGCGCCCCGCATGCAGGATCTGCATCGCAATCTTGCCGCCCGCCTCATGCACCCGGTCGGTCACCACGCGGTGATTGGCGATGTCCTGATCGGAGAACAGCCCCGCTGCCCCGGGAAACACCCCACCTTCGCGGTTCGGTGCCATGCCCCCTGTCACCATCAGCGACACCCCGCCCCGCGCCCGCGCGGCGTAGAACTCCGCCACCCGGTTCCAATCGCCGGTCTCTTCGAGATTGGTGTGCATCGACCCCATCAGCACGCGGTTCTTCAGCGTGGTGAACCCCAGGTCCAGCGGTTGCAGCAGATGCGGATATTCGGACATGACGGACCTCCCTTGTTGCGCCGCACCTCACATCATTGTGCCGCCCCTGTCACCGGCAAACGTCGCGTCACTGGCCAGACGCGCCGTCACCGCTATCTCCGGCGCATGAGCGACGGTATTGAACAGGTGGAAGTCACGTCGGCGCAGGCGCTGGAGGACTGGCTGGCGCGCAACCATGCGCAGGACAGCGGCGTCTGGTTGGTGACCTACAAGAAACATGCGGGTGACAAGTACCTGTCGCGCGACGCGGTGCTGGATGTGCTGATCGCCTGGGGCTGGATCGATGGCCGGCGCAAAAAGCTGGACGACGACCGCACCATGCAACTGATCACCCCACGCCAACAACAGGTCTGGGCCAACAGCTACCGCGACCGCGCCGCGCGGCTGGAGGCCGAGGGCCGTATGCAGCCGCCGGGTCAGGCCGCCATCGCCTCCGCCAAAGCGGCCGGTCTCTGGGAGGCCTGGCAAGACGTGGACGAGCTGGAGGTGCCCGAAGTGCTGGAACAGGCCCTCGCAGTCCGTCCCGGCGCTGCGGACTGGTTCGCCAAAGCCGCGCCCTCCTACCAGCGCAACGTGCTGCGCTACCTGCGCAGCGCCAAGCGCGACAACACCCGCGCCAAACGCGCAGGCCAAATCGCCGATCACGCCGCCCTGGGTCGCAAGCTGCAGAATTACTAAGGCCTCAGGCCTTGCGCGCGATCATCAGGTAATGCGGAATACGCCGCTTAGGCGAGCTTGCCTCGACAATCTCGAATCCGGCCCGCCGGACCGCCGCGTCCAGATCGGCGGTCCGCAGGGAATTGATCGGCTTCGGCGCCTTGCCCAGCAGTTGCATGCCCTTCAGGATCGGCCAGAGCCAGTATTGCCCGCCAAGGCATGGGGTTTTTGAAATCAGCACCCCACCCGGCGCCAAAGCGGCATGGATCCGCGCCACAGCCGCATCGAGATCGTCCAGCAAGTGCAAGAGGTTGAAGGCCAGCACCGCCTCATAGCGCGCCCCATCGGCAAAGGCGCTCACCGCGTCACCCTGCCGGAACTGCACCGTGTCGATCCCCGCTTCGGCGCGCTTTTCCTCGGCAATCCGAACCATCTCACCCGAGATGTCCGTTCCGGTGATTTCGGCCCCGGTATCCGCCAGCTTCAGCGCCGTGGTCCCGGTGCCGCAGCCCAGTTCCAGCACCTGCATGCCGGGGGTCAGGTAGCCACGGATTGTCTGCAACCCCGCCTCATAGGCATCCGGGTCGCCCACCGGTCGCGCGGCATAACGTTCAGCGATATTGTCCCAGAAGGCGGCGGTCTGCATAATCTCTGCTCCTTGATGTCTCGCGCAGGTCTACTGGCCCGCACGCAGGCATGGAACCCGCCAAAAGCGCAAGGCCCCCATGCATATCTGCATGGAGGCCTCGGGGTCACTCAGCCGCGTCGCGCTTGGGCAGCACCCAATCGGCGCGCGGGAAATGGCAGGTATAGCCGCCCGGATAGCGTTCGAGGTAATCCTGGTGCTCGGGCTCGGCTTCCCAGAAATCCCCCACTGGCTCGACCTCGGTCACCACCTTGCCCGGCCAGAGGCCCGAGGCCTCGACATCGGCGATGGTGTCCAAGGCACAGACCCGCTGCGCATCATCGACAAAGTAGATGGCTGAGCGATAGCTGAGCCCCACATCGTTGCCCTGCCGGTTCAGCGTGGTCGGATCGTGGATCTGGAAGAAGAACTCGAGGATCTGCCGATAGCTGATCTTCGCCGGATCAAACAGGATCTCGATCCCCTCCGCATGGGTGCCATGGTTGCGGTAGGTGGCGTTGGGCACGTCACCGCCGGTATAGCCCACGCGGGTCGACAACACCCCTGGCCGCTTGCGGATCAGATCCTGCATGCCCCAGAAACAGCCCCCCGCCAGCACAGCGCGTTCACTCATGTCACGTCCTCCACTTGGTCCAGATAAGCGCCATAGCCTTCGGCCTCCATCTCGTCGCGATGGATAAACCGCAGGCTGGCCGAGTTGATGCAATAACGCAGCCCGCCCCGGTCCATCGGACCGTCGGGAAAGACATGGCCCAGATGGCTGTCGCCATGCGTGCTGCGCACCTCAGTACGGATCATCCCCAGGCTAGTATCGCGCAGCTCATTGATATGGGCGGGCTCGATCGGCTTGGTAAAGCTGGGCCAGCCACAGCCGGATTCGTACTTGTCCGCACTGGCAAAAAGCGGCTCGCCCGAGACTACGTCGACATATAGCCCCGGTTCCTTGTTGTTGAGGTATTCCCCGGTGCCCGGGCGTTCGGTCCCGTCTCGCTGGGTGACGCGGTATTGTTCGGGTGTCAGCGTCTCGATCACCTCGGCGCGACGTTCATATTTCGGCATAAGCCCTCCATCCGTCTTGTTTGTGCCCTATTAAATGGGGTCGCGCGGTGCAAAGCAAAGGGCTTGTTTCAGGGCTTCACCTTTGCTTGCGTGGGTCTTTCACAATGGGCATTGCGGCGCCACATCAAAGGTGACTCAGTTGCGCCACCGCCCAACGCGCCGCATCCGCGACCTGCGGGTCGTCATCGTCACATAAGCTTTGCGCCACTGGGATCAGCCGCGGGCTCTTCGAGTTGCCGATGGCATAAAGCACGTTGCGCACAAACCGCCCCCGCCCGATCCGCTTGATCGGTGAGCCGGAGAACCGGGCGCGAAAGCCTGCATCATCCAGCTGCGCCAACTCTCCCAGGTCAGGCGCCAGAAGATCGTCGCGCGCGTGATACTTCACCTCCGCCGCGCGACTGGCGAATTTGTTCCAGGGGCAGACGACCAGACAATCGTCACAGCCATAGATCCGGTTGCCCATCTTTGCGCGCAGATCAGGGTCCACCGGGCCTTTGTGTTCGATGGTCAAGTAAGAGATGCACCGCCGCGCATCGAGCTGGTAGGGCGCTGGAAAAGCATCTGTCGGGCAGACGTCCAGACAGGCCCGGCACGACCCGCAGTGGTCCCCCTCGCCCTCATCTACCGGCAGCTCCAGCGTGGTAAAGATCGATCCAATAAAGAACCAGGACCCAAGCTCGCGGCTCACCAGATTGGTATGCTTGCCCTGCCAGCCCAGCCCCGCCGCCTGCCCCAACGGCTTTTCCGGCACCGGCGCGGTATCGACGAACACTTTTACTTCAGTCGAATCGTCTGTCTTCGCTATCAACCACCGCGCCAGTCGCTTCAGCCGCTTCTTCACCACATCATGGTAATCGCGATTCTGCGCATAGACGCTGATTGCCCCCAGCTCACGCCGCTCCAACACCGCCAAAGGATCATGCTCCGGCCCGTAATTCTCCGCCAAAACGATCACCGACCGCGCCTCTGGCCAAAGCACATCTGGTGCCCCGCGCCAATGCATCCGCTCAGCCAGCCAGCCCATCTGCCCGTGATAGCCCTTGTCGACAAATGCCCGGAGTTGCTCGGCCACCTGCGGCACCGCATCGGGCCGGCAAATCCTGCAGGCGGAAAACCCCTCGGCCCGCGCCTGCGTCACCAGCCGGGCCTTCAACCCCGACATGACCCGCACAACATACATCCACGGGACGGCGGGTGGGGCGACGTTCCGGCCCTCAGCCGGAACAAGCGGCCACCCGACGGCTCAGAAATCCAGGTCGGCATAATGCGCCGGCGGCGGGAATCCGGGGATCTGGTCCGCCAGAATCGACCGAAACGCCGGGCGCGACTTGATCTTGGCGTACCAATCCTTGACCACCTCCGACCGGTTCCAATCCACGTCCGAGATATAATCCAAGGCCGACAAATGCGCGGCGGCCGCAAAATCCGCCAAAGTCATCGAATCCCCCGCCAGCCAGCGCCGATGATCCAAAAGCCAGGTCATGTAATCCAGGTGGTACTTGATCGCCTTTGCCCCGGCCTTGACGTTGGAACTATCCGGATAGCCCTGCCCCATCACCTTCTTGTTGACCCGCTCATAGAGCAGCTTCGAGGTCACCTCGTTGTGGAACTTGTCGTCAAACCAGCCGACCAGCCGCCGCACCTCATAGCGTCCTTCTGCACTTCGCGGCATAAGGGGCGGCTCGGGATAGCGCTCCTCGATGTATTCACAAATCGCGGCCGATTCCGACATCGTCTTGTCGTCGATCTTCAGCACCGGCACCTTGGCCGCCGGGTTGCGGCGCAGGAAATCGGCGTCTTTCTCCCAGTACCGCTCCTCGGCCAGCGCGCATTCGATCTTCTTTTCCGCAAGGCTCAATCGCACCTTGCGGCAAAACGGCGAAAGCGGCACGTGGTAGAGCTTGGCCATATGGCGATCAGGTCCGGATCAGTGAAGCTGAGACCCTACTTGCCGCGAAACGCCCGCGGGTTCAACTGTCCAGCGGGATTCCTCCAGAGATCCGACACAACATCGCCCACGCCCCGGGCCTGACCCGGGGCCTCATGGCCTCAATCGCCGTCAAAATCCATATCGTCATCGCCCAGCGTGGTCATGCCCACCGCCCAAACGGTCGCAGCGGCTGCCGCCGGATCGGCGGGTTTCTTGGGTTTGCGGAACACCGCCCATAGCGTCAGCACCCCGGCAAAGACCAGAAGACCCCCCATCACCATCCCGGCATAAAGGTCATCCACATTGCCGGACCGCTCTGCCATGCCCGCCTGGCCGACATAGGCAATCACGCCAAAACCGGCCAAGCCAAGACCGATCAAGGTCCCAAAGAACTTTTTCATGATCCCATCCTCCTCGCCGCCAGCTTAACCAGCGCGAAGAAAGCATTCTTTGACCTGCCGCAAATACCGCGGAGCTCACTGAAAACAGTCGGCCCGTCCATCCGCGTCGATCGTCGCGGCCCCCGCGGCAATCGCCCGCGCGCGGCGCTGCACAAACGCCGTCGGGCGTGATGCCGAGCGGGTCTTCGGGCTAGGCAGCACCGCAGCGAGACGTGCTGCCTGGGCTGAACTCAAAGCCTGCGGGCCGACACCAAAATAATGCCGCGCCGCCGCTTCGACGCCGAACACACCCTCGTCGAACTCGGCCACATTTAAATAGACTTCGAGGATACGCCGCTTGGACCACGTCGCCTCGACCACAGGGGTGATCAGCGCCTCGAGCGCTTTGCGGACATAGCTGCGCCCCTGCCAGAGAAAGACATTCTTGACTACCTGCTGGCTGATCGTGCTGCCACCCCGCGCGCCGCCTTGGGCAATCGCATCGCGGATCGCGTCCATGTCAAAGCCCCAATGGGTACAGAAATTGGCATCCTCCGCCGCCACCACGGCACGCAGCATCACGGGTGCCACCTCATCCGCGTCCACCCAGGCTCGATCCACCGCCCCCAGCCGCTGCTTTTCAACCCAGATTGTGTGGGTGATCGGCGGATTCAGCACGCTGTAGACCAGCACAGCCGACACCACCGTCAAAACAAACACAAAGATCAGCTTGAAGACCTGCCGAAACAGCCACGCAACCGGGCGAAACCGCCGCTTGGGCGCGTCCGCCTTGCCCTTGGAAGCTTTGGCCCCACCCGCACGGGGCTTTGCGGACCGTTTTGCCTGCCGTGTCGATGAAGGTTTTGCCGCCATGCCCAAGTCCTACACGCGCGCGCGCCGGCCGAAAAGACGCGCTGTTGTCCCGCGCAGAAAACCCCAGAAACCGGTCAGAAAATGGGCAAGCGCGGACTCAATCGGGGCAATTCCGCCAAAGCGCCAGGCGCAGATCCAACGGTGTCACTTGCTGCAGGCCCAATCGCGGACATAACAGCCGCGCGCACCTTCGTCGCTCTGACATGCCTCCAAGGCTTTGAGGTTGGCGCGCTCCAACATTTCATCCCAGCCAAAATAGAGCGTCCCATCGCTGGATTGCGCAATAGCGCCGCAGCTGTTCCAGAACACCTCGACTTCACACGACTCGCCACAGATCGCGCGCGCCAAATTGGCGGCGTCGGGGACCGTGCGCTGGCCGACGACGCAGCCGATCTCGCCCCCCTCTCCCAATGCAAAAGCCCCAAAGCAGCGTTCATAGCCGCAGCTACCCGTCGCAAAGACCGGCGTCACAATGGCAATGAGCAGAGCTTTTGCCAGAAAAATCAACCTCATGGAGAGTCCTATTAACGAAGGTTAATGCGACCCTAGGGAACAAGCCACGCTCTGCCAAGCCAAACAAATATGCGATTTCCCCCCACCTTTTGTCTCGCTTGACCCCCCTCAAAGCCGGCGCGGCAGGAACGCGCTAAAATCAAGAGGTGTGAACAGGAGGAGGTCGCCATGCAAACCAACACGCTTCCGCAATACGACGCCAGCGTGAACACCACCGGGTGCTGCCCGAAATTCAATCCCGAAGGCTGGGACGATCAGGTGCTGCACCTTGAAAACATGCCGTTTCTACGCGCGGTGACCCACAGCGCCATGCACATCCCGCTGGATATGGGCCGGGTGTTTACGCGGGTTTTTTCGCATATGGAAAAGCAGGATGCGATGAACATGGATCAGATGATCGTGCTCAGCCGCGACACCTCGGCCTGGAACGCCGAACACCTCTTTGCGGTCACCAAACCGGTCGATTCCGAAGAAATGACCGCGCTGACCGGGGATTTCATCACCAAGGTGTTTGAGGGCGATTACCGGCAGACGCGGGAATGGCATGACGAAATGGCCGATCTGGTCCGCGCCCGTGGGTCCGAGCCGTCGGATATCTGGTTTTACTACACCACCTGCCCGCGCTGCGCGAAGGCTTATGGCCAGAACTACATCGTCGGTGTCGCACGGATCTGATCTTGCGCCTCTGCGCAGCTTTTACAGGCGCGAACTCCGGTCGGCGTTCGGCAGACCGGCCCATTGACATGACGTGGCCAAGCGGGTGCAGTCTGCCCCAGTGATGTTTCTGAGGGCCCGCACGTGACCAAGCATGATCTGAGAATTGCAGCGATGATCCTGTCGGTGGTCGTGGTGCTGGGCCTCGCCATCGGCTATGGCGTTGGGCTTTTGACCCGGTCGGACAACGCCGTGACCGGCGCGCCGCCCGATGCGCCTGTGGCCTTTGCGCAGGACCGCGCGGTTCAGGAAAACGGCTATAACGGCACCGAGATCCCCGGCTACCGCGATGTCTATGTCAATGATTACGCTGATCTTTTGGACGATGATGCCGAAGCGCGCATTCGCAGGGACCTGATCGAGCTTTACGATCGCACCGGGGTCGAGATGACGCTGCTGACCATCGAGCGAATGGGGCTTTACGGCTTTACTGGCACCATCGAAAGCTTTGCCACGCGGCTTTTCAACACCTGGGGCATTGGCAACGCGGCGCGCAATGACGGCGTACTGATCCTGGTGTCGCGCTATGACCGGCAGATGCGGATCGAGCTGGGCGCGGGCTATGGCCGGGCACGCGACGACGATATGCAGCGGGTGATCGACACGGCCTTCCTGCCGTCCTTCCGCAATGATGCCTACCAGCAAGGCATCGAACGTGGCGTCGATGCGACGGTGTTCGAGATCGCCGGCGCCTTTCCCGGTGGCTTTGACCAAAGCACCATCGAGCGCGGCTGGAGCATCATATGGCGTCTGCTGGAGCAGCTGGGTGGTTGGCTCTTTGCGGTGATCGCCGCCCCCTTGGGCGGGGCCGTGATGTGGCTGCGGCGCTATATGCGCAACCGCCCCCGGCCCTGCGATGATTGCGGGACACTGATGCTGCGCGCCGGGGAAGAGGCGGATGACGAACACCTCGATGGCGGTCAGCGGCTGGAAGAATACCTGAAATCGGTGGATTACGACGTCTGGCACTGCCCTGATTGCGGCCACATGACGATCAAGCGTTACAAGGGCTGGTTCTCGGGTTTCTCCACCTGCCCCGAGTGCAACTATCGCACGCTGGAGACCACGTCGACCGTGCTGGTGGCCGCGACGAAATCCAGCACCGGGCGCAAGCGACTGGA
This sequence comes from Paracoccaceae bacterium, assembly GCA_030066175.1. GTDB lineage: Bacteria > Pseudomonadota > Alphaproteobacteria > Rhodobacterales > Rhodobacteraceae > JASJCC01. Next base: position 22,360 of record JASJCC010000045.1, read on the forward strand.
CTATAACTGCAAGAATTGCGGTTATGAAGACAGCGAAACCCGCACGATCCCGAAAATCTCCAGCAGCTCGGGCTCCGGTTCCAGCCGGTCGTCCTTTGGTGGCGGCAGTTCTTCGGGGGGTGGCGCCAGTGGCAGCTGGTAGTGCTGCGTCAGACTTGTGGAAACCGGATCACTCCGGCCAGTAGCGTTCGATATTGGCGGCCATGACGGCCGCACTGGCGCTGACGGCCTTGCCCGGCCGGCCATAGAGATAACCGATAAAGCGCAGCGGCGTGCCGGGGCGCAGGGCATGAGCGGCGATTGTGTCGGGTGCAATCACCGGACGGCCATAGGCCTGCTCGCGGGGGATGCGCAGGGTTGGCATCGCAGTGTCGACCAGTTCGGCACAATACAGGCAGTCGTCGGTCCCGCTGTCGAGTTTGCGGTCAAACGGCTTGCCATGTTGCGCCATCAGCCGGGCAATGACCGCGCGGCGTTCCCCAGCGCGCAGCGTCGGGCGCAACACGGCGACCGAGTCGACGTCAAAGATCAGGTCATCGCCGGCAAAATCGACCATGTCGGGCACCGCTTCGAAAAACACCTCACCCGCGCGCAGGCGGGCATGATGGGGGATCAGCGCCGGATGCGCCCAGAGACCGGCGGCGCGCAGCTGATCCTCGGTGCCCAGATAGATGATCGAATGTGAGAAATAGCCTGGCAAGATGCGATTGGTCAGCAACCCCTTGTCGCTGGTCATCAAGAGATCGAGCGGCCGCAGGTGCCGGCGGACAAAGGCATGCGCCTGCGGCAGGTTGGTCAGATAGCCCGGCCGTAGCCGGTGCGGATCGGCCACCCCCGGCTTGTCGGCGATCTTGTCGTCCAGCGCGCGGACCAGTCCGGCGGGGTAGCGTTCAACGGCGACGCAACAGGCCTCGACCATAATCTCAGGCTCGGCATCGTCGGGGACCTCTTCGACCAGCGGCTGGGCACAGCCGGCCAGCATCACCAGCGCGCACAGCCCCAGAACAAGGCGTAATCCCCCATTTCCCACCATGGCCCACATTTCTTATGTCATTCCCCGGGGCAGCGCCCCGCCGGGCAAGTTAGCTGCAAAGATTGGCATATCTCAAGCCTCATGTCGGACGAAACCGCCGTCATTGGATCGCGTTAAGGGTGATTCTTTGGCACGCTTCCCCCCGATTCCGCCATCAATCGGGCCGTCTCTTGCGCATTGTTTCCAATGAGGCACAAATCGCGGGAGGGCCAAAAAAGAAATGCGGATTTTCGGAGAATTTTTCGCAGAAAAAATGGCGCGCTGTTTTCGCCCCCCGCAGAGCACCTTGTCCCGAATACCCCCAAAACCGGGTCAAATTTGTCGTTAACGACACATTTGCCATGTTCGTCGTCACATTCGGCCGGGTTTTGCCGCATTCCGTCCAATTCTGCCACGCACCTTCCCTGATTGGAGCATCTTATGCGCACAGTTCGGCACAACAGTGGTCTCCATCAATTGATCTTCCAAAGAGGAGACGGGGAAATGACCATGACGACGCAACAGACTGCCACGCTGATTTTTGAAACCGAGCAATTCGTCTCGCTGCCAAAGGTGGCCGAGCGTTTGACCACCAAACTGCGCGCCGATGACGCGTTCGAGATCGCGGAAACGTCGCTCACCAGCCTGAAACTCTCATCGTCCCTGGCGACGCTCAGCCTGGACCTGGCCTTTGAGAACCAGGAAACGGTGCTGCGCATGTCGCTGGACACAGCGCCCGGTGCGCAAATCGCACCCGAACAGCTGCAAGCGCAGCTGGCCCGCCTGACCTTTGTTTTGGCGCAGCAACTGCCGATCAGCTTTGTAATCTGGCTTGGCACCGATCTGCGCATCCCGCGCGAACGCTTTGTCGACGGCCTCAGCGCGCAATTCGGCGAAACGGTTGTTCCCTTCCGCCCGGTCGCACCGCGCCGCGTGACCAGCGCCCGCCGCGTGACCGAACGCCCGTCCGCCGAAGTGATCGACCGCGTGATGGAGCAGGTGGAAAGCTACGACCCTGAACAGGACGACGTGCGCACCGACGACATCCGCTTTGACGCGCATGTGCAGGCCTATGAGCGGCACACCCGCGCCGTGTTGCTGCGCGACGCCGATGAGGACGAGCTTGAGGCGCTGCGCGGTGAAGAAGGCTATGTGCCGGTCGAGGCGCGACTTTCGACCTGGGCGGTATCGCTCTCGGTGGCCGCTGTGTCACTGCCCGTCGCGGCCCCGGTCATGGCCTACAACCTCGCCCGCGGCGAAGACATGCGCGTGGCCTCGCTGGCCATGGGCCTTGCCGGGTTCTTCCTTGCTCTCGACACGTCGGGCGCGATGGCCTCGGTCTGCTGAGGCCGCACGCTGGACGACCGGGATGCGCGGCGCGGCAGGGTGCTGATCCAG
>JASJCC010000046.1 GCA_030066175.1 Paracoccaceae bacterium
TGGTGCCGCTGAAGGGACTCGAACCCCCGACCCCATCATTACGAATTGTTTTCCACCCGCGTGTCATGGTCTTGGACGAGACTGCATGAAATTGCTTCTCGCCTCATAATACACTGACTCTAAAAGCCTTTCTCTATTGGCAGTATAGCACAGTGCTTCACCCAATCGCCAGTCCTTGCACTCCGCAGCCCTACTACCGCCCTACAGATCCCAACCTGCCCTACTAATCGTGCCAAACACCACACCCAGCCCCATCAACGGCTCTCGTCAGACGGGGCGGCGGCGGAACCGCCGACGGTCGACTCTGATTATGTTTGAGTGAGAGCGAGCAACGTCTCTCACCGGGCGTTGGTCTCACCGCCATTATTCCGCACGGTAGCTCATCAATGGGATATTCCCGGCAGATGCGCAAATGCGCCAATGCTGTAAGTCCTCAAGGCTTAAAGATCGCCCAATGTCCATGCAGCTCAGCAACTCTACAGGTGCCGGTCTTGTTGCTTTGCTTCCGCATACCATGGTCGCTTGGTCAACACTCGCTCCGGTGCAGCACGAAACCACCGAGCGAAACCTAACTTGCCGTGTGAGTGGCAGCCAATGACGCACCGCCTATGGGAGCCAAGTACCGACTATTTTTGTGCTCAGCATGGGTTTCCTTACCCTGAGAGCCAAACAGCCCTTGCGTGTTGGGGCCTGTCTGGCACAAGATCTCGGAGGTGAAAGAACAGAGCAGTCTGACCAAATGCCCAAAACCCAAAATGAATCTAAAAGGAGACAAGTCCACAGACTTGATAATTATCAAACAGAAATAGAGTTGCAGGATAGTTACATCTGGAACTGTGATGTGGGTAGTTTCCTTGACGAGTCCGCTGGTGAAAATAAACTTGACCTGATTGTTTCCTCTCCACCCTATAACATTGGGAAAAAATATGAGGAGCGTTCTAGTATCGATGAATATATAAGCTGGCAAACTGAGGTTATTGAAAAACTTGTCAGTCAGTTAAGCGATGCCGGAAGTATCTGTTGGCAAGTAGGCAACTATGTTGATAACGGCTCGATCCTTCCGCTAGACTATGTTTTCTTTCCAATATTTGACCGCCTTGGTTTGAAACTTCGCAACCGCATCGCATGGCATTTTGGCCATGGCCTCCATATGCAACGCCGGTTTAGTGGACGGTACGAAGTAGTGCTCTGGTTCACGAAATCAGATGAGTATACCTTCAACCTTGACGCAGTTCGCGTCCCTCCAAAGTATCCCGGAAAACGTTCCTATAAGGGACCAAATGCGGGAAAGCTCTCCAGCAATCCACTCGGAAAGAACCCTGAAGACGTTTGGATTATCCCCGACGCTGATGAGGATTTTTGGAATATTCCGAATGTGAAGGCGCGGCACATCGAAAAACGAGAACATCCCTGTCAGTTCCCTGTGGCTCTGGTTGAGCGGTTGGTCCTGGCACTGACAAACGAGGGAGATCTCGTGTTTGACCCTTTTGCCGGAACAGGATCGGCCGGGGTCGCCGCTCTCACGCATGGCAGACGGTTCTGGGGATGCGAAATCGATGATGAGTATGCACGGATCGCGCAGGAGAGACTAGAGCGGACACTTAAGAACGAAGAGCCTTTTCGTTCACACGCCCGTCCGATCTACGATCATCGCAAAGACAAGCGCTCAGTCATGCCGCCGCGTCTTGTTAAGAATGACGATTGAGGCCTGACATGAAGCCCAAAGCTCTGGAATGAAGGAGATGAGACATGGAGCTTGGCTGGACGCTGCCCAAGCGAAAGCATTACCTGAGTGAGTTGATAAAGTCTGCATCTACTCGAACGTATCGCATTCGTTTTCAAGGTAAGGCGCAGGATTTTAGCATTTTCTCAGTTCCTATCGAGCTGCCACGATACCGACTGGAGAATGGACGAACAACTGGCTTGCAGGCCGAATACCTTGCGGCAAATTCTGAAATTGATGGCGATTTCTTCAGAGCTGACGGAGAGTCAGAGCGAGCCCAAAAAGAGCAGCACAAGATTTTAGTTCGGCTAGCCAGAGATCGAAAAAACCTCTTCAATGAATTTGAGAAGAACACACAGGAAGAGCCTATAATTCTTTCTTCCGTAGGATATGTAATAAACGGAAATCGTCGCCTAAGTACATGGCGTGAATTGCTGAATATAAATGCGGCAAAATACTCTCATTTTTCTAATATAGAAGCAATTGTACTTCCTTTTTGCGATGAACGAGACCTTGACCGTCTTGAAGCTGATTTACAGATTAAGCCCGACCTAAAGGCAGATTACGGGTGGATATCCGAAGCTCTGATGATCAGGGAGAAACTGGGTAGATTTGGTTACAATGAAGAGGATGTTGCGTCTATCTACCATTTGAAAAAAAATGAGATGACTGAACTCTTGGATTGCCTGGAGTACGCAGAGCAATATCTCGAGAGTAGAAGCATGACCTCTCAGTATAGTAAGGCTGAGGACAAGGAATATGCATTCCGGCCCATGTCGAAAAGCCGCCGAAAAATGAAGAATGCTCCCTCAATCGATAAGGAGATCTTCGAAAAAGCGGCCTTTTGCCTTGCTGATAAACCGGCGACCGGCACCAGGACCTATGCTGAGGTTCAAAAACTCGCAGAGAATCTCGGTAGTGTATCCGAGAGCCTCCTTGAGGAGTTGGTGGACGATACTGCGGATCTGACTGAATGGGAAAAAAAGGATGGTCTTTCAAGTGCACTTTCGGTGCCGGATAACTATGATATCGCGCGCGAGATAATTGTTGAAGCTTTGGATGCGGCAGCCGAACGCAAGAAGGACAAGAAGAAGCGTCAGCACGTAGCAAACCAGATTGCAAAGGCTCGTGAGTGTCTAGACGATGCAAAGACTTCGATAACTGACCAATCATCACAATCCGGAGTGCTGGCTTCGCTCGATGCCATCGACGAACTGTCCCGGGCTCTGCGTGAGTGGGTCGAGGAAAATGGGTGAACGTGTAAAACTCTCCTACTCTGCCGACGAGCGACGGGCGACTTTGAGAGTTGAGGCATCCGTCTCGCTATGGCGATCTATTCGTAGGACCTGCCAAGACGCATCAGAGGACGAGACCGACCTGACAGGGCCTTCCAGCCTAACCATTCCATGGTGGGTCTATCTTGGAATACGAGATGAGGTCGAGGCAAGCTGTAGGCGGCATAGTGTTGGCATCGAAATCGATAATGCTGCCAGTGCTATGCTTAAAGAGGCCGATCATCGGCTCGCAAAGTATGAGCTTGCGAGGACAGGCCATTCGGAGGACGAGTCTGATGTCGTCCGCCGACTGATAGAGATTGGATTCAAGCGCACTCTCACGGATGAACAGCGCCGGAACGTGGCTCGGCTTGTAACGATCGCGGCTGGAGCGACGTTTTCTGTGCCCGGTGCAGGAAAAACGACGGAGGCGCTTGCGTTTTTCGCACTAAAGCGCGTTTCGGGTGACCGACTCCTTGTTATCTGTCCAAAGAACGCGTTTGCTGCGTGGGAAGAGCAATTGCTGAATTGCCTTCCTGGCGATGAAGGCTTCACTCGCCTCAGAGGTGGCTTAAGCAATATAGAAAAGGCTCTTCAATCTAATCCGAAGAAGATACTTATTACATATCGCCAACTTCTTACAGTATCACATCTTATCGGTGACTATCTGACCGAAGATACATTCGTATTTTTAGATGAATCTCATCACATCAAGCGCGGCACTGAAGGTGCACAAGGGAATGCAATTCTGTCTATAGCGCAGCTTCCCAAAGCTAAACTGATTATGACAGGCACGCCGATGCCAAACGATATCGTTGATCTCGTTCCACAATTTAGATTTCTTTACCCTGAGATCATTGCTGATAGAGATAGTGTCGAAGCGTTTATCAAGCCTGTATATGTACGAACGACCAAGGCGGAGCTTGATCTTCCAGAGCGAAAAAAAGAGATCAAAACAATATCTCTTAAACCCGCCCAATGGGAACTTTATCGGCTTCTAAAATCCGAGGCTGCGCGTGATGCCGATCCTAGGCTTGGGCGATTGGATCGCAGCACATTGCGCCGGGTCGGACGTAGCGCGCTTAGGCTCCTGCAAGTTGCTACCAATCCCGCGACATTGGCAAGTCTACCATTCGAGCATGAAGATCTTTTGGGGGAAGTTTTGGAAGAAGGCGATAGCCCAAAGCTTGAGTATGCCTGCTACAGGGCAAGGGAACTCGCCTTTGAGGGCCGGAAATCGATTATCTGGTCCAGCTTCGTCCAGAACGTCGAAATTGTTGCCCAGCGATTGCAGGACCTGGGCGCAGAGTACATTCACGGTGGCGTGGATGCTGGCAGCGAAGTAGAGGAAGGGACACGCGAGAATAAGATCAAGCGCTTCCATGATGACGATACGTGCAGTGTGCTAGTGGCTAACCCGGCGGCCTGCGGAGAAGGCATCAGCCTCCATACGGTTTGCCATCACGCAATTTACTTGGACCGGAACTATAATGCTGCACAATTTCTCCAGTCAGAAGACAGGATACATCGTCTAGGATCCGACCACATCAAGTTCATCGAGATTATACAAGCACCCGGTACCGTTGATGAGGCTGTTGACCGTCGCCTAAATGCAAAGATCGACAACATGGCGCAGGTTCTCAACGATGAGTCTTTGAGCGTTGAACCTGAAACCGTTGACCTAGATGCAGAAGGCTTCAACGCCGCTGACTTCGAAGATTTCCTGAGACACCTGAAGAATGAGGATGCGGTCTAATGTTTTCCGTTGGCATCCTATATTCTTCCCAGACCCTCCTTGAGCTGGTCGAAAAAGGTGAGCTGACTGTCGCCAACTTTGAGCATGATTTTAAGAGGATAGAAGTGGCGGATGGTCCGACGGTTCTAGATCTTTCGCAAAAATGCCGTTGGATTCGACTAGAGGAAGGAGGGTCCCTGTGTCTCACTGAAAGGGGTGTAGCACTTAGGTCAGTGGGAACAGCCGAATTTTGTCTGCGTGAGCAATTGCTGGATGTGATTTCGCATTCACCTCCGGCATGGTCAAAGAAGATCCCTTTAGGTCGATCAGAGGCGTTAAAAATCATGCCTGACGAAGCAAAACAGTGCTTCCGGGAATGCGGGCTTACGCAGGGAATAGAAGAGGACGTCGTCAGCTGGTGGGATCAGGCCGGGCAATCCGTTCGAGCTGTGCGCTCTAAGACAAATCATGATGTTGGTCGCCAGGCAGAAAAGAACTCTGTTGACTTCGAAAGAAGACGCACCGGCAAGGAACCCCTCTGGCAGGCTATAGAAACTAACGTTGCTGGCTACGATGTTCTTTCATTTTTGGATTCTGAATCAACTGAGAGAACGCAGATTGAGGTTAAAGGCAGTGGAATGCGAAAGAGCGAAGCAGCGTTTTTCTTGACGCGGAATGAGTGGCGAACGGCTATGAAATCCAAGCACTATATTTTTCATCTGTGGCTCATTCACGAAGTGCCAAAGCTATTCGTAGTGCCAGCCAAAGCTGTAGAGCCATTTGTCCCTGAAAATCGGCTAAGTGGAAAATGGGAGACTGCGCAACTGTCATTTAAGGAGTTTGATAGCTTCGCGTGTGACTTGCCTTAGTCTAACAGGAATGGGTCTCGCCTGCATTTATCGGTCGAATTGCCCCAAAGAACGGATACAGGTGAATGCGCTCACTTTCTGATCTTGATGCAACCAACTCGAGTAAGCAGTAAGGCTGTGGGCATTCTCGTGAATTGGGTAATGGCGTAGGAGTGAGCTGCTAAGTTGACACCCGTGAACCATAGTTTCGCTCCCACGCGTGCGCGCGGGCGTAGGACATGGTTTCACCGCTCTTCATTTTGCTGGAAGTAGCGCATAACCATCTGAATTTTCTAGTATTATATCGGAAACGGCGTTACATTGAGTTGAGGCCACAAAGGAGGTCTCCATGCCTAATTTACGTCTCACACGCCGTGCAGTAAATGAAACTCCTTTCGCTCAATGCGGCCAAGTTCTCTACCGCGACACGCTGCTGTCTGGCTTTGGCCTTCGGGTCGGAACCAAGTCAAAGGTCTTCTTTGCCGAAGGGCAGGTGAACCGTCGCACGCGTCGCGTGACAATTGGGCGGGCAGATGTGTTTGCACCTGACATAGCGCGCAGGAAGGCGCTCGCTGTGCTGGGCGAGATGGCCGATGGTAACGATCCCAACGCGGAGAAGCGCAAGGAACAGGTGGAGCGGATCACGCTGGATATCGCTTTCAAGCGGTTCTTTGAGGCCCGTCCGAACCTGTCAGTGCACACGGTCAGCGGCTACCAAAGAACCGAGCGGCTGTATCTCAAGTCTTGGAGAAAGAAGGCACTAAACGACATCACACGGCAAATGGTGCTGAAGAAGCATCAGGATATCGGCAAAGTGCATGGCGAGACCACAGCAAACAATGCGATGCGGCACTTCCGGTCGGTCTATAACTTCGTTGCCGCCACCCAAGATGAGTTCCCACCAAATCCAGTGCAAATCCTCACTCAAGCGCGGGCATGGAACAAAGAGAACCGGCGGCAAACTGTCGTGACAGCAACAGACCTGCCGGACTGGTGGAAAGCGGTGATGGCCGAGCCTGAGTACTCTCGGGACTTTCTGCTGACCGCGCTATTCACCGGTATGCGGCGTGGCGAGTTATCGAAGTTGCGTTGGGAAAACATCGATCTTATGGCCAAGACGTTGCATCTACCCAGTACAAAGAACGGTGACCCACTGAACCTTCCACTGTCTGAGTTTCTCACCGATCTTTTGCAAGAGCGCTGGGCACGCAGCACTGGGTCGCTTTGGGTATTTCCCGGCCCCGGCAAAAGCGGGCACATGGTTGAGACCAAGAAATTCCTAGCGCGGGTCGGTGCTGGCTCCGGGGTTAGCTTCACAATGCACGACCTGAGGCGCACCTTCATTACAATCGCTGAGAGCTTGGATGTGCCGTACTATGCATTGAAGCGGCTATTGAACCACCGCACCAACGGCGATGTTACGGGTGGCTATATCGTGGTGAACGCGGAACGGTTGCGCGAGCCGGTGGAGCAAGTTTCCCAAAGGATTCTTGAGCTGGTCGACCACCAGTAGGTCGACAGCCTGCGTTCTCATGTGCTTCGTAAGTCTCTTTGTCTTGGAAGCTGTTGCACAGGGTTTCATGACACCGCACGTTAGGCATATCCTGCTTGACTTAGATCACGACCACAATGACAATAGCGTTGCTTGGGAGCGCATTCCTTGCTGGCTTTTACCAGCAAGTGACAGACCCAAATCAGGGTGATTGATGCCCTGTGAGGCCGGTGCAGTCCGGGACCAAGTCGGCGGGGCGGCATAAGCGTGGAGAGCCCCAGAAGCGAACGACAAGTGCCCTAAGGGGTCAAGCCAGCGCCGTTCATCAATGAACCTTTTCTTTTAACCGCACCAGGTGCGCACAGTCGCGCTGTGCTTAAGAAAGGAGCAGTTGATGACTGTTCAGCCTATACCCAAATCTTTGCATCCGGACGACGCGTTTCTTACGACGAAAGAAGTCTCCCGTCTTACAAAGCTCAGCACCTCATACTTTGAAAAGGCGCGCTTGCCGGGCAGGTGGAACGATCTGCCTTGGTACAGAATCGGTGGCCGCGTTTTCTATCTAAAATCAGAGGTCCTGAAATGGATGTTGTCATTCCGTCATGAGGGGGCATCTGGCCATGTCTGATTTCAAACTGAGAGAGGGGCGGCAGTTTGCCTCCCCAGCTTCCGCTGCAGCGTTCTACAACGAACTTGGTTTCACACCGCTTGTGTTGCCGCCGGGCAAGAAAACGCCCAAAGGCAAATGGGGTAGCATTGTCCCTGCAAGCACCGAAGAAGTAACGGCACGATTCGGGGAGCACGACAACGTTGGAATAGCGCTTGGTGAGCGCTCCAGCGATTTGGCAGACCTTGATTTCGATTGGGAGCTGGCGGCGCGTGTCGCAGACGTCTTGCTCAGTGAGTTGCCAAGCTTTGGGAGAAAGACGTCTTCGCGGAGCCACCGCATGGTACGCTGTAGGCTACCCAAGAACCCAAAGTTCCAAATCCCGCCCAGCGCCGCGCATCTATTTGATGCGGATCGCCTAACTGTTCTCGAGTTGCGCGGAAATGGCCTGCAAACGATGGTTCCGCCATCGGTGCATCCTAACGGTGAGACGGTCAGGTGGGATGACGATCCCGGCAAAATTCCAGAGGTTGCACCAGACTACCTGAGACAGCGTGCGGGCTTGATCGCGTTACTCGCTGTCATCGCGTTTTGCTATCCGAAGACTGCGGGAAACCGAGATGAGGTTTGTCTTGCTTTGACTGGGGTTCTCGTACGTGCCGGGTTCGCGGATGGCGAAATCGACCAATGGGTCGAGCTGGTAGCTTCTCTTGCGGGTGATGATGAAGCTGGCAAACGCGGCGGCAAGTCCGAAGCCACGCGCGCGAAACACGAAGCCGGAGACCAAGTGTGGGGTATTCCCGCACTTTGCGAACATTTGGGCATCGAGCCGATGGCAGATACTCTGCGCAAGTGGCTGGGCCTAGGCGGCGCACCGCAAAGCAGTTCTAGCGGGAACGCGATCTTGGTCATTCCTGGTCTATTGCACGAGGCGGTCGATGCAGGAGAACAGGCACTCATCGCAGCCAACGTGCCGATCTACCAACGGTATGACGTTCTGGTTCGCGCTGTTCGCTTGACCGTTGGAGTCGATCAAGAAGGCGTGGGCCGAGATATCGGTGCGTTGATCTTGCAGCCGGTCGTATCGCAATGGTTGCGGGAACAGTTTTCCAAAACCTCAATGTGGCAAAAACCGACCAAGGATGGACGGCAACGTGTTAATCCACCGGTGGAAGCAGCGACGACTTATCTCGCGCGCGTTGGAGATTGGAAAGTTCCCTTCCTGCAAGGCGTCACTCAAAGCCCGACACTGCGCTCGGATGGTTCGGTTCTGCAAGAACCGGGTTACGATAAGGCATCCGCTCTACTCTACGATCCAGGGCGTATTGTGTTTCCTGCTGTTTCAGATGCGCCGTCTCAAGATGAAGCGCGAGAAGCACTTAAGGTACTGGCTCAACCGTTTAGGGAGTTCTCTTTTGCCACCGGTTCTGACCGAAGTGTTGCCTTGGCTGCGGTCTTGACAGCGCAGGTCAGAACGATGTTTCCGTCTGCGCCGCTTTTCGCCATTGATGCGCCGACGGCTGGATCGGGTAAGTCACTTATCGCGGAGACTATCGGCATCATCGCAACCGGGCACAAACCAGCGATGCTGTCCCAAGGTGTGAACCCTGAGGAAGACCAAAAACGCCTGTCCTCTGTATTGATGGCCGGCGACCAAGTCATCGTCATCGATAACTGTGACAGGCCTATCCAGGGCGACTTCCTCTGCTCGATGCTAACGCAGGAAATGGTGCGCCCGCGTGTTCTTGGGAAATCTGAGATGCGGACGCTGCCAACTCGATGCCTTGTGATCGCCACCGGGAACAATCTTGTTCTCTCTGGTGACGTCACGCGGCGCGCGCTCACTTGCCGCTTGGATGCTGGTGTCGAGCGACCTGATCAACGTCAGTTCGATTTTGATCCTAGGGCAGAGGCCTTGGCCAATCGCGGTGCATTGGTCACCGCAGGATTGACCGTTCTGCGTGCCTACATCGCAGCGGGTCGGCCACATCCGTTGAAGAAGATCGGTTCGTTCGAGGAATGGAACCTTATCCGTGAAGCGCTTGTGTGGCTCGGCGCTGACGACCCGGCTGAAACGCGAGAACGCATTTTGGCCGATGACCCTGCAAAGGCCATTCTCCTGGACTTGCTGCGGCTTTGGTGGACTGCGCTGGGCGACCGTTCCGTCACTCTCGCAGAACTATCGGCTCTCGCGGACAAGTCTACGCGTGGGCCGGAACATGACCTGATCACGGAGTTGATTGCGAACACGCACTTTCCAACCTTCAACTCAAAGAGCATCGGGCGGTTCCTTGCCAAGCATGTGGATCGGATCGCGGGAGGCTATGTGCTGACGGCTGAACCTGACGGGTCAGGTGCCAAGCGGTATCAGGTGCATGATGTCCGATCCAAGTCACGGCAAGACTCGGGAGATCGACCCATGCCTTTCTAAAAAGACCACTCTTGTTGACTTAGTGACTGGTTTGGAAGGGTTTACCGGGTTTGTAGCGGGTGCCACAGCTCCAGCAAACCCGGTAAACCCCTTCAAACCTGTGCCTGTGCGCGGTGGGGCTTTTTGCGGGGGCAATACCCATAGCGGACACAGCAAGCGGCCTCAGCGGACGCTCAGAGTCCCTCAGAGCGAGGTTGGCTTATCCGTCTACGGCCAGTTCAATGGTGCGCCATGTTTGAGTTTCGGGGAAGTAGGTAATCCGGCCTTCGAATGACGTCCGCAACAAAGCTCCAAACCTGTTTCGGGCATCAACTTGGCCGACGATCCGATAGATACAATCGCCCTCATTTCGCGTGCCCTGCGCGTATCTCGCGGGAAACTCAGCGGTCGCCGGGGAGTGCAGGCTCTGTCTCACATTGTTCTGGATCATAGCCTAAGCTTCAGCTAACCCGTGGCGGTGCGTTTGCGTTGCCAAAGCGCATAGACTAATGAATGGCTCGGTTCGCTTGCTTCACCAAGCATGCGGCGTGGCCCTTGGCCGATCGGATTCCAATACGGATCGTAAAGAGGGCGCAAGTCCTCCAAACAAAATGGCCCAGCGTTTAGGCCCCTACCCGCCTCTTTTAGGCAACCTGGAGCACCTCAAAGGTCCGAGGAGGGCGGCTTGGCAAGCGCGCGAGGGTGTGCGTCTGGCAGCGGCAGCAGGGCGTCTGCACCCTCGCCGTCGGTAAGCGCGCACCCGCCGTCATGGGTGTATACGCGCAAGATTCCGTTCTCATCGGAGAAGACCGTGTAGGCAAGTGACCCGGTGTTCATCTCAATGGAACGCTTTGCGGCGAGCCGATAGTGAATCACCAGCGCCAAAACACCGAGTAGAAATGCAGGCGGAACCACGAGCCACGCGAGCTGCAACCAGTCCGAAAGCGACTGATAGGTGTCAAACAAATCACTCCAGAAATTGTAGGTTTCCATCGAGGTCCACCTTTCGACGCAGTTGGTCACACGGCCAACCAAACCTTACTCATAGTCTATGGTGTTTCGATAGCTCATGTTGCCCGGTTGGGCAATGAAGCTGGAAAAAACGTTTGGCGCTAATGTTCGCCGGTGGCGAAAAGAGCGCGGGCTCTCACAAGAGGAGCTTGCGGCCCGTGCGGAACTACACACGACCTATGTCAGCGGGATCGAGACGGGCTACCGCAACCCGACCGTGAAGATCGTGGGCAGAATCGCAGGGGCGCTCGGCATCGAGCCAGCCGAACTCTTCAGGGACGCTGGAAAAGACGATTAGTAGGGCTTAGTCATTCAGCAATCTGCATGGCCTGCCATCGCCAATTTTGCTTGACTATCAGAGTGTTGGCTGGTGCCGGTGATAGGACTCGAACCTACGACCCCATCATTACGAATGATGTGCTCTACCAGCTGAGCTACACCGGCATCCTTCTCTTCAAAGGCCCTACTATGGCCCTACTAAAACCGCAACCCGCCGCCTAACGCACTAGCTTCACACGTGAATTGCGAGCGGACCCGCGCATTACGAATGACGTGCTCTACTAGCTGAGCTACAGCGGCCCTGGTGGCGGGGCTCTTAGCATTGGGGGTTTGGGAGGGGAAGGGTTATTTTGCCCTCTCGACCTCGGGTTCTGGCTCCACAGTTTCGGCGTCTGCGATGGTGTCCTCGGGAGTCGATGCGGCCTCTGAAACCGGAGGCGGCGCTTCGGGTTCGATGATCTCGGCGACCTCGGTAGAGGCCGATTTGTCTTCGATCGCGCCGACGATCAGGGGCAGCATTTCGGCGCCGGCGGGCAGGACGACTTCGGATTGCGGTGGGGTGGTCCAGCTGAGCGTGTCGAAGGCGGCGCAATTGGTGCAGATCGGCGCCCATTCGGCGTGGATGGTTTTGCAGTTGTCGCAAACCCATTGCGGGCCGCGCGGGGCAGTCAGAGCGCGGGCCAACCAGCCGCGCACGACATCGTCGCTGCCGCCTTCGCCTTTTTCCACCGCGGCCATGATCGCGAGCACCCGAGCGTCAGGGTCGTGCTCGACCAGATCGCCCAAGGCGCGGCGCGCTTCAGGGAAATCCTCAGCCGCGAGGTTGAGCTCGGCCCTGAGCAGCCGGGTTTCGCGGTGATCGGGCTTGATCGCCGTCAGAGCGGCAAAGCGCTTGACCCGTTCGGCCGGGGTTTCATTCGGCTCAATCTCAGCGAAAGCGGCGGCGAGGTCGGGATGCGGTTGCGCTGTCCAGGCCTTTTTCAACACCCGGATCGCGTTGCGCTTGCGCCCATCGGCGACATAGCCGCGAACGGCCATCGCGGCCGCCGGAATCAGGTCAGGCGAGGATTTGTTGGCCTTGATCGCCGACTCGGCCGCGGCGGCGCTTTCCGCCTCATCGGTGATCGCGCGCGCCTCTGACAGGGCCAGAACGGCGTCGCGGCGTTTGTAAACATCGCGCGGGAGCGCACCGTGTTTCAATTTGGACGACAGCGTCTTGCGCGCGCCACCCCAATCCTCAGACTGCGCCTGCAGCCGCAGCAGGGTGTCCTGCACCTCGACATGTTTCGGTTTGATGGCAAAGGCGCGTTCCGCCAGTTTCAGCGCCGTATCGGTATCGCCAGAATTCAGCTTTTGCTTCATCAGGCCACGTACGCCGACAAAGCGGGTCTGATCGTTCTGCACCAGTTTCTTGTAGACCTCTTCGGCCTTTTTCGCGTCCCCCGACATCTCGGCCGCCTGCGCGGTCAAGAGCTGGGTCAGCTCAGGCCGGTGCAGGTATTTTTCGGCCTTGGCCGCCTTGGCCATGGCCAGGCGCCCTTCGCCAGAGGCCAGGGCCATCATGCCTTCGCTGAGGGCCTGAAAGCCCTTGCGTTCTCGGTTCCGGTCGAAATAGCGCGACAGGGCGGTTTCATCGCCATTGATGAAGTGCAGGATGGCGATCAGCAGGCCAAAGAGCTTGAAGGCGACCAGCACGGCGACCACGAGAACCACGGCGGCGATGACCGATTGCAGCGGGCCCAGGGTGAATTCGGTACCCGCAACGGTGACCTGCACGCCGCCGCTGCTTTCCATCAGATAGCCGGCGCCAAGGGTCAAAGCCGCGACGATGGCGACAAAGATGATGATCTTGAGCAGTGACCAAAGCATTGTGTGTGACCCTTGTTATATCTGGTTCAGTTGCTGGGCGAGGTCCGAGGCCGCCGTCAGGGCCGCCTGCCGCGCCTGCGCGTTGGCGATCCAGCCGTCAAGAACGGCGCGCGCGCCGTCGGGCAGTGCACCCAGTTCGGCCAGTGCCGTTTCGAGATCGCCGGTTTTCACAGCCGCCTCGGCGCGGGACAGGACGGCATCCGGATCATCACCTTCACGCGGGGTGACGGACCGAGCGCCCAACTGGTTCTGCAGAAAGTTGGCAAAACCGCCGCCGCCCTCTTCGGTATCGGTGGCGCTGCGGGCCTCGCGCAGCGCATCGCGGGCAAGGCCCGGGAAGGCCGTTGTCAGCGCTGTGAGTGTTGGTACGCCGTCACCGGCGACGGTTGCCAGTGCCTCCGGTACCGCCACGCCGTTTGATGTCAGCACACCAAGCGGCGCGGCAAAGGCATCGCCCGATTGCACGGCCGCCATGACCTCGGCCACGGCAGATCGGTTGGCGGCAAGCGTTGCTTGCTCACCGGCGTTTTGTTCGGCGGCCATGGCTTCCTCCGCCATGGTTTCGATCTCGGCCCGCTGGTTTTCGATCGCAACGCGCAGCTCTTCCAGCTCACGCTCGTAGGCGGCGATGGCCTCGGGTGAGACGGCCTCGGCCAAGGGTTGTTTCTCGATGGCGGTCAGGCGGCTTTCGAACGTGGCGAGTTGCTCGGAAAGGGCGTCGATATTGGATTGTGCGGCGGCAATCCCGTCATTGAGACCGGCGACGGCGGTTTGTACGCCAGTCAGGTCAATGGCGGCAACGGCGCCGGCATTATCGTCAATCCGAGTGGCGAGGTCTGTGATCTGGCTGCTTTGATCGGCAAGCGCGGCGCGCGCCTCATCCTCGAACGGGTTTGGGGGCGGTTGCAGGAAGGGCAGGCTATCGCCAAGGTAAAGCGCCCCACCGGCGCCGATACCCGCCGCGACGATGCCGCCCAGAAGCATGGGGAAAAAGCCGCCACGGCGTTCGATGATCTTTTCCTGGACCACGGGTTGCGGGGCTGGTTCTTCGGCCATGGCCGCGGCGCTTTCCGGCTCGGCTTCGGCGCTCTCGGGCTCGCCGAGTGTATCGTCCGCCTCGGACGCCGCCACATCGTCGGCGGGCGGGCCGTCCAGCTCAGTGTCTTCTGTCGCTGTATCGGGTGCGTCTTCGGCAGGGCCTTCGGTGTCTGCTTCGGCGCTGTCGTCGGCCTCGGCCTCAGCGCCCTCGTCCGGTTCCGCTTCTGCCGCGTCGTCGGTGTCTGCTTCTGCAGCCTCTTCGGCTTCCGCAGCCTCACTAGTGTCGGCTTCGGTCGCCTCGTCGGTGTCCGTTGCAGCGTCTTCGGCACTGTCTTCAGCAGCCGCTTCGGTCTTTTCACCCTCGGCGGTGCCTTCGTCCGTCTCGGTCTCAGTCGTTTCCTCAGCCGGTTCGGTGATCTCGGCTTCGGTCTCCGGTGTGTCCGCCGCGGCGGTCTCCGTCGCCTCGGTGTCATCGGTTGTGGCGGGTTTCGCCGATTTGCTGTCTTTCGCCTTGGCCAACTTTTGCCACCCTTTCGAATCTCTCTCACTCGCCGCTGCGCAAGTGTCTAGTTTACCTTACAGTTCGCCCTGATCCGCCTCAAGCGCTCTTGCTTGAGCCAGCAGAGCGCCGGTGCACGCCGCCATGGACGCAGCATCGGGACGTTCGGCAATGCTCGATTCCCGAATATGGAGCGGCGCAAGCGACTTGACCACCGCTTCGCTCATCGCCGCGACAAGAAGCGGCGCTTTCACAGGCAACTTGGCCAAAAGTGCCCCCGTTCTAGGCGAAAACACCGGCGCAACCACGGGCCGGGTGCCGCTGAGGGCCGTTTTGGCGGCCTCTGTAGCTGGGATTTCCGGCTGATCGTAGAGAATGGCGGCCTGAGTCGGCACGCCCAGCGCCGTCAGACGCGCAGCGACATCGCCTCGACCATGGGTGCCGCGGATATGCAAGAGCGGGCCTTGCGGGTGTCGTTGGCTGATCATGGCGATCAACGCCTCGGCATCGCCATCAGCGGAAGTCACCTCCAGCCCAACCTCCCGCGCGGCTGCAGCGGTGGCGGCGCCCACGGCGAACGCTGGGAAATGCGTGGGGCCTCCCAAAGCCTGATACGCCGCGACGCCATTGGCCGAGGTAAAGATCACGCCCCGCACCCCTGCCAAGTCCGGCAAGGGGCCGGTCACGGTGAAGCCGATCAAAGGCGACAGGATCGGCGCACATTCTGTCGACAGCTCTGCCAGGAATCGCTCAGACGCCGCGCGCGGGCGGGTCATCAGCAAGAGCGGCAATTGATCGACCATCCCCCCTCCGGGATTGTGAGGCTCAGGCTAGGGTGGTACCTGCTGCAGGTGCGCGACGCAACGGGAAGCCATGATGCCAAATTCCCCCCTGATCCTTGGGTTGGAAAGCAGCTGTGACGACACGGCCGCCGCGGTTCTGCGCGGCCGTGAGATTCTGTCGTCCATCGTTGTCGGGCAAGACGCGCTGCACGCCGCTTTCGGCGGTGTTGTGCCAGAGATCGCGGCGCGGGCGCATGCGGAAAAGCTGGATTTGGCGGTGGAGCAGGCGGTGGCGGAGGCAGGCGTTCCGCTGGCTGAGATCGACGCGATAGCCGTGACGGCCGGGCCGGGCCTGATCGGCGGCGTGTTGTCGGGTGTGATGACGGCCAAGGGGCTGGCCACGGCGTTGGGTGTGCCGATGATCGGGGTGAACCACCTGGCTGGCCACGCGCTGACGCCCCGGCTGACCGACGACTTACCCTACCCCTACCTGATGCTGCTGGTGTCGGGTGGGCATTGCCAGTTCCTGATTGTCCGCGGGCCGGATGATTTCACCCGCCTGGGCGGCACCATCGACGACGCGCCGGGGGAGGCGTTTGACAAGACCGCACGGCTTTTGGGACTGCCGCAGCCGGGCGGGCCATCGGTCGAGGCCGAGGCGCAAGAGGGCGATTCCAAGCGGTTCCGCTTTCCCCGGCCGCTGTTGGATCGGCCGGGCTGCGATTTGTCGTTTTCCGGTCTCAAGACCGCATTGCTGCGCGAACGGGATCGGCTGGTCGCGGAACACGGCGGGTTACACGCGCAAGACCGGGCTGATCTCTGCGCCGGGTTTCAGGCCGCCGTGCGGGACGTGCTGGCAGAGAAATCGCGCCGGGCGATTGCGCTTTATCTTGGCGAACATGCGGACGATCCGGCCATGGCCGTCGCGGGGGGCGTCGCGGCCAATCAGGAACTGCGCGGCGCGTTGCAAGCGGTCTGCGCGGATCATGGCCTAGCCTTCGTGGCGCCGCCGCTAAGGCTCTGCACCGACAACGCGGCGATGATCGCCTATGCGGGGGCCGAGCTGTGGGCGCTGGGTGTGTCGCATGACATGACGCTCTCCGCCCGGCCGCGCTGGCCTTTGGACCGGACCGCCGCCCCGTTGGTCGGATCCGGCAAGAAAGGGGCCAAGGCATGAGCATTGCTGTGCTTGGCGCCGGTGCGTTCGGCACCGCCCTCGCCGTCAGCCTGGCGCGCAAGGGCGTCGTGACCCTCTGGGCGCGCAGCCCAGATTTGGCGCGTGAGGTGCAGCAGAGCCGACAGGCGCCAAAGCTGCCGAATGTGACTTTGCCCAAAGACGTCCGCGTGACCGGCGCTTTGGCAGAGGCGCTGACCGCTGACATCCTGCTGCTCGCAGTGCCGACGCAATCCTTGGCGCAGTTGCTGCAGGGGATCGAGGCCCCGCTGGCCGGCAAGACCCTTGTGGCCTGCTGCAAGGGGATCGACCTGCGTACCGGCACCGGGCCGACCCGGCTGATCGGCACAGCCAAGCCGCAGGCAACCGCGGCCATGCTGACCGGCCCCAGCTTTGCCGCCGATATCGCGCGCGGGTTGCCCACCGCGCTGACCCTCGCCTGTGCCGATGCAACGCGCGCCGAGGCGCTGCAAGAAACTCTATCGACCGAGACGCTGCGGCTCTACCGCACAACCGACGTCGCCGGGGCCGAGCTGGGGGGCGCGGTGAAGAACGTGATCGCCATCGCTTGCGGCGCGGTGATCGGCGCGGGCTTGGGCGACAGCGCGCGCGCCGCGCTGATGACCCGCGGCTTTGCCGAGATGCGCCGCCTGGCGCCGCATTTTGGCGCCGATCCTGAAACCCTGACCGGCTTGTCGGGCATCGGGGACCTGGCGCTGACCTGTACGTCAAAGCTGTCGCGCAATTACCGCTATGGCCAGGCCATCGGGCGCGGCGACGACTTTGACCCGACTATCACCGTCGAAGGTGCCGCCACTGCCCGCGCCGTCGCACAGATCGCGCAGGAGACTGGCCTGTCGCTGCCCGTCAGCCGCACGGTTGCGGCGCTGACTGAAAACAAACTGACCGTGGCCGAAGCGATGCGCCAGCTGCTGTCCCGCCCGTTGAAAGAGGAGTAACCATGCTTGTCGCCCTGATCGCCCGGGACAAACCCGGCGCGCTGCACATCCGCAAAGACACCCGCGCTGCGCATCTTGAATACCTGAAGGAAACCGGGGTCGTGCAGCAGGCCGGCCCCCTGCTGGACGATCAGAGTGAGATGATCGGCTCGCTCATCGTGCTGGATGTGGCCGACATGGCCGCCGCGCAGGGCTGGGCCGACGATGATCCCTACGCCAAGGCCGGGCTCTTCGACACAGTGGACCTGATCCACTGGAACCGGGTGATTGGCGGATGAAATACTGGCTTTTCAAATCCGAACCATCGACCTGGTCCTGGGATCAGCAGGTGGCCAAGGGCGACGCGGGGGAGGAATGGGACGGCGTCCGCAACTACCAAGCGCGCAATTTTATGCGTGAGATGGCGGTGGGCGACCGCGGGTTTTTCTACCATTCACAAAAGGAAAAGGCAGTGGTCGGAACGGTCGAAGTGATCGCCGAGGCGCATCCCGACAGCACGACCGACGATGAGCGCTGGGAATGTGTAGACATTAAGGCGCTGGAGCCCGCGGCGACCCCCGTCACGCTGGACGACATCAAGGGTGACCCGCGCCTGGCCGACATGGTTCTGGTCAAGAACTCCCGCCTGTCGGTGCAGCCGGTGACCGAGGATGAATGGCAGGTGATCTGCGGCATGGCGGGCCTGACGGTTTAAAGAAGCGCGGCGGGGATAGAGGGCAGGCCCAGCCACTCAAGCGCCTCATCGCGGTTGTCTGTCACCATCGCTTCGCCATTGCCGGAGGATGTCATCAATTGTTCGTACATGCGCGCGACGCCAAAGCTGACCTCTTTGACGGCGTGGCAGGCGACTTTCATAGGCCGACCGGACTGTTCCACGGCAGAGCTGGCAGCTTCGTTGGTGGCCAGCACCTCGGTAAAGCCGAAACTGATCCCGGTCACGTCGCGCAGATCGAAAAACAGGTTGTCCATGAACGCGTGCTGGTCGCTGACAAAGGCCTCATCCCGGGCCGCCCGCAGATCGAGAACCGTGACCTCACCCCAAGCGCGCATCCATAGCAAGTTCAGATCCTCGTAGACCGTAATCTGTATGGGAATGGCGCTGCCCTCCGATCAAACACATTCAAGTTATAAGTTACGTTATCACATTATTAACGAATTGACGCGGTTCCGGAACAGGCTTGGCTGCCGGATTCTCCACGGATTTGTGTCAAACCGCGCGATTCGAGCGTGGCGCGGGTTTCCTTGCCCGAAATGCGGCAGACCGCTACGCTTGCGGCAAACAGGGGGGAAGATCATGGGAATTCTGTCTGTACTCATCGCCGCGTTCGCCGGTTTTGCGTTTGGCGCCGTCTGGTACATGGCGCTGTCGAAACCGTGGATGGAGGCCGCCGGGATCGAAGTGGGCGAAGATGGCCGGCCCGCCAATTCCAGCCCGGTCCCATTTGTCATGGCCGCGGTGGCCATGGTGATCGTTGCCGGGATGATGCGGCACATCTTTGGCATGGCGGCGATCGATAGCGTGGATCAGGGCCTGGTTGCGGGGCTTGGTATCGGGCTCTTCTTCATCTCGCCCTGGATCATGATCAATAACGGCTATGGCGGGCGGCCGTTCCGCCTGACCTTGATCGATGGCGGCTATGCCACGTTCGGCTGCGCGATCATGGGCCTTGTCCTGACGCTGTTCTGAAGAGCGCAATCGCACAGCAAAAAACAGGGGGTTCCAACCAGCGTCAGAACCCCCTGTCACCCCACGTGCTCCCGTTACACCACACGCGATTTGAATCTCTGGTTCCGACCATCCTGGTCAGTGATACCTGGTTAGCGCAAAGCGCCCCGCCAGACAAACGCCAAGTTCTTAAAACTGAAGTCAAAACCCACGGATCCTAGCCGCGCGATAGCGGCTAGCGCACCGTCACCTCGTCCTGGCTGCGCCCACGTTTCACCGCGTCGTAGAACACAAGCTGCGTCGGCACCGGTTTCCCGGCGCTACGCAGCCGCTTTAACCCGGATCGGTACAGCCCGAACTTAAAGCTGGGGGCGACGTTGCGGTTCAGGTTGCGGCCCCGGTGTTCATGCACCAGCCGGTCATTCAGCCAGACCCGGATCAGCCCGGAGCTTTTGGTCGACCAAACCGCCTGCACCCGGAAATCATGCCAACGTCCTCGCACACGTGAGGGCGGGACGATGATCTTCATGACCATGGGCCGCGGCGGGACCATATCGTCGGTCTGTTGCGTCGTCGGATCATCCTGAATGAGCTCAATCCCTTCCTTGAAGAGGTTGAGACCCAGGGTGATTTCACCCGACCCTTTGGTGTCCTGCCACTGCACCAAACCGGTATTGGCCGGATCAATCGAGGGCGTATTGTTGGGGACAAACAGCGAAAAGGCGTACCAAGTCTCTTGATCGGTTTTGACCCGGCCACGATCCTTCACTTCGGCCCGTTCACGCCCACCTTTACAGTCGTCATAGGTGCGGTTGCCCGCACACTGCCCGTCCTTGACCTGAAAGGCCAAGGCCGTATTGCCGTCCCGCGTCGGGTATTGCGGAGCGCTGACCGTCATCATCTTGTTCTTGCGGTTGGCGTGCTCGACCCGGATGCCGTCGATATCCTTGGCAAGAGCGGGCATGGCGACGCTGAATGCCAGCGCAAAGCCGATGAGTAGTGAACGCATGTAATCCCCCGAAACGCGAGCCGGCTTGTGATCAAGGCTGTTGAAGCGTCACGCAGCATTGCCTTGCGACAACGGCCCTCGCGACAGTGAACGGGCTTGCCGATCGTCCCGCGGCAAGCCCGTCGTGAAATTTCCAATGCTACGCAAAAGGCGCCGGTTCAGCCGTAAACCGACTCTTTACCGAAATGCTTGGTCAGCATGTAGTAGACCACGGCGCGGTACTTGTTCCGCTCGGACTTGCCATAGGTTTCGATGACCGAGTCGATGGCGTCCATCAATTGCGGGCCATCGGCCAGGCCCAGCTTTTTGATCAGGAAGTTATTCTTGACGGTCTCAAGCTCATGCGCTTGCGAGCCTGCGACGGTCGAGGCATCGTCATTGTAGATCGCCGGGCCACAGCCGATGGTCACCTTGGTCAGCAGATCCATGTCCGGCTCCATCCCGCATTTGCTGCGCAGATCGTCGGCATATTTGGCGATCAACTCGTCACGTTTTCCCATTTTGTCACTCCCTGTGCGGGTCTCACCCGTCTTGTCTGACATTCCCGTGCCGGCCCCTCCGACACACACACGAAATGGTTACCGCGATTGGGGCACAAAACAATGGTTAATAATTTCGAGATTTCCCCGCAGGTAAACGCGCGGCGTGCGGGTCACAGGCCGGATTTGCGCGCGAAAGGTTTTGCACTGACCGCACGGTAGCCAATCGACAAACAAAAACCGCCCCCGCGCACGGCAAGGGCGGTTTCAAACCAGGGGTCCGGGTTTAGTAGCGGTAATGCTCGGGCTTGAACGGGCCTTCGGGCGCAACACCGATATAAGCCGCCTGATCCCCATCCAGCTTGGTCAGCTTGACGCCAATCCGGTCCAGATGCAGGCGCGCAACCTTTTCATCCAGATGCTTGGGCAGGATATGCACCGTGTTGTCATAGGCCTCGGCATTCTGCCAAAGCTCGATCTGCGCCAGCACCTGGTTGGTGAACGACGCCGACATCACGAAAGACGGGTGGCCGGTTGCGTTGCCCAGGTTCAGCAGACGGCCCTCGGACAGCAGGATGATCCGGTTGCCCGACGGCATCTCGATCATGTCCACCTGTTCTTTGATGTTTGTCCACTTGTGGTTCTTCAGCGACGCGATCTGAATCTCGTTATCGAAATGGCCGATATTGCCGACGATCGCCATGTCCTTCATCGCGCGCATGTGGTCGATGCGGATCACGTCCTTGTTGCCGGTTGTGGTGATAAAAATGTCCGCCGTATCGACCACATCCTCGAGCAACACCACCTCGTAGCCATCCATGGCGGCCTGCAGCGCGCAGATCGGGTCGACCTCGGTCACCTTCACCCGGGCGCCCGCGCCGCTCAGGCTCGCGGCCGAGCCCTTGCCCACATCGCCATAGCCACAGACCACAGCCACCTTGCCTGCCATCATCGTGTCGGTGGCGCGGCGGATGCCGTCGACGAGGCTTTCCTTACAGCCATACTTGTTGTCGAATTTCGACTTGGTCACGCTGTCATTCACGTTGATCGCGGGGAAGGGCAGGTGACCATCCTTGGTCAGCTGATAAAGCCGGTTCACACCGGTGGTGGTTTCCTCAGACACACCCTGGATCTGGTCACGCACCTTGGTGAACCAACCGGGGCTTACCGCCATCCGCTTGAGGATCTGCTTTTTGATCACCTCTTCTTCTTCGGATTGCGGGACGGGGATGATCTCTTCCCCTGCTTCCGCGCGCGCACCCAGCAGCACGTAAAGCGTCGCATCACCGCCATCGTCAAGGATCATGTTCGGGCCATCGGCAAACAGGAACGACTTATCAAGGTAATCCCAATGCTCTTCCAGCGTCTGGCCCTTGATCGCAAAGACCGGCGTTCCACCCGCGGCAATCGCCGCCGCGGCATGGTCCTGAGTGGAAAAGATGTTGCACGAGGCCCAGCGCACATCGGCACCCAAGGCAACCAGCGTTTCGATCAGAACCGCGGTCTGGATCGTCATGTGCAGCGACCCGACAATGCGCGCGCCTTTCAGCGGTTTCGCGTCGCCATATTCGGCACGCAAGGCCATCAGACCCGGCATTTCGGTTTCGGCAATATCCAGTTCCTTGCGGCCGTAATCGGCCAATGCGATGTCCTTGACGATATAATCCTGCCCCATGGCCGACGTACTCCTAACGACTCTATCCTGCGGTTGCATGTGCGCCTAACAAAGCCGGAGTCAATTGACAATAAGCGCGGCTTTTTCAGCGATAGGTTGCTACCAGGCCCCGTTGCATTGGCCTGCGCGCTGTGCGACCTCAAGGGCGTTTCGCAACGATGGATGCACGATATGGCCAGACAACCCCGCGCATGGCAACGCATGCTGTCGGGCCGCCGGCTCGACCTGCTCGATCCCACACCGGTGGATATCGAGATTGAGGACATCGCCCATGGCCTCGCCTTTGTCGCGCGCTGGAACGGTCAGACGCGCGGGGATTTCGCCTATTCGGTCGCCGAACATTCGTTGCTGGTGGAAACCCTGTTTGGCCGGCTTTGCCCCACCGCCCCGCCGGCCGAGCGGCTGACCGCCCTGCTGCATGACGCACCGGAATACGTGATCGGCGACATGATCTCGCCGGTCAAAGCGGCGGTTGGTCCGGACTATGGCGCTTTGGACGACCGGCTGGCAGCCGCCGTGCATCTCCGCTTTGGCCTGCCGGCGATGCCGGCCGCCAAGCTGAAAAAGCAGATCAAAAAAGCTGACAAGATTAGCGCTTGGATGGAGGCCACACAGATCGCCGGCTTTACCGAGGCTGAGGCCAACCGGTTCTTCGGCAAACCTGATGCCGACCTAATCCGCGGCCTGCAGATCCAGCTGCGCCCCCCTCTGGCGGTCCGCGCCGCCTTCACCTTGCGTCATGCGGAACTGCTGGGCCAGATGCGATGATCAGCGTGCGCCGCGCCGGACAACTCGACACAAGACAGATGGCAGACCTGCTCAACGCGATCATCGCTGAGGGCGGGACCACTGCCATGACCAAACCGGTGACACGCGACGCGCTCTGGACCCGGATCCAGGCCCAACCCGATCACAGCGCCTGGCATGTCGCCGAAACCGACACCGGCGCGATCCTCGGGTTCCAGTGGATTGCCCCCAACGCCACTCTGCCGCCCGAGGCTGTCGATATCGCCACCTTCGTGCAGATCGGCAAAACCGGGTTGGGCATCGGTAGCAAGCTCTTCGAGGCCACCAAAGCCGCCGCAATCGCGATAGGCTACACCTGGATCAACGCCAATATCCGCGCCGATAACGCAAGCGGGTTGGCCTATTACCAAAGCCGCGGGTTCGAAGATTGGAAATCACAGCCAGATGTCCAATTGGCCAACGGCCAGACCGTCACAAAGCTCTGGAAGCGCTACAATTTATAGGCGCTGCCCTCACCACGCACACTCCCGTATTTCAGCGTATTGCGGTGCCACGACAGACCACAAAGCTGTCATGCGCAAAGCGCATGTCCGCTGGATCACACCCGCCTGATCTTAGCGCGGTGAGCGTTTCGCCAAGATCCGCTGCAAGGTCCGCCGGTGCATGTTCAACCGCCGCGCCGTTTCCGACACGTTGCGATCACACAGCTCATAGACCCGCTGAATATGCTCCCACCGCACGCGGTCGGCGCTCATCGGGTTCTCCGGGGGCGGCGGCAGGTCATCCGCCTTGGCCAGCAAAGCGTTGGTCACATCCGTCGCATCGGCCGGCTTCGACAGGTAATCCGTGGCGCCAATCTTGACCGCGGCCACCGCCGTGGCAATCGCGCCATACCCGGTTAGAACCACCACGCGGCTGTCGGGGCGCTTGTCGCGCAGCACCTCCACCACGTCGAGTCCGTTGCCATCCTCCAGTCGCAGATCGACCACCGCATAGGCGGGCGGACGCGCAGTCGCGATAGCCGTTCCCGCAGCAACCGATCCCGCAGTCTCGACCTCAAAGCCACGCTTTTCCATTGCCTTGGCCAAACGCCTCAGAAACGGCTCGTCATCATCGACCAACAACAGTGAGCGATCCTCGCCCATGTCCTCTATCGTCCGCTCTGCCAAGGGCTCTCCTCCACGCGCTTCGCTTGCTGTGGGAAAAGTAATATCCAAGGTGCGTCAAATCGTCAAACGCCCTAAAAGTCCTAAAGTTTCTCGACAAAACAGGCGACGCGCTCGGCCATCTGCTGGGGCGTCACCTCGCGCCGGAAGTATTCGACGAAGCCTTGCTCTGGCAGCACCAGGTAGGAAAAGGTCGAATGATCGACGAGGTAATAGTCATCATCCCCCTCCTGCGCGCGATAATACGTGCGATAAGCCTGCGACGCGGCCTTGACCTGTTCCGGGCTGCCGGTCAGCCCGATCATGCGTTCATGCAGGTTGGCCGCG
>JASJCC010000205.1 GCA_030066175.1 Paracoccaceae bacterium
TTCACGCCGCCGCTCGCCAAGGCCGTCCCCTTGGGCATCCAGCATGTGCTCGCCATGTTCGTCTCCAACATCACCCCCGCGATCATCATCTCGGGCGCGGCGGGTTTCGGCTTTGGCTCCGACGCCGGCGCGCAGGGCTTCCCCGAGATGACCTATCTCATTCAAATGTCGATGCTTTTCGCCGGCATCGCCACGCTCTTTCAAACCATCGGCATCGGCCCGGTGGGATCCCGCCTCCCCGTCGTGCAAGGCACCTCCTTCGCCTTCATCCCGATCATGATCCCACTGGTCGCCGGTAAGGGTGTCGAGGCGCTGCCCACCCTCTTCGGCGGCGTCCTCATCGGCGGCCTTTTCCACGCCGCCCTCGGCACCGTGATCGGCCGCATCCGCTTTGCCCTGCCGCCGCTGGTCACCGGCCTTGTCGTGCTGATGATCGGTCTCGCGCTGGTGAAGGTGGGCATCGAATATGCCGCCGGCGGCGTGCCCGCCAAGCAGTTCAACAACCCCGAATACGGAAGCCTTTTGAACTGGTCCGCCGCCCTCGTCGTCGTCGCCGTCACCCTCGCGCTCAAGTTCTTCGCGCGCGGCATGTGGTCGGTCTCCGCCGTCCTGCTCGGCATCCTCGCGGGCTACGCCTACGCGCTCGCAATGGGCATGGTCACCGTCGAGGCGATCTCCACCAGCTGGTCCCGCGCCGCCGCCTTCGGCATCCCCGTCCCGTTCAAATTCGGCATCGAGTTCTCCGTCGCGGCCATCGTCGGCTTCTGCCTGATGGCCTTCGTCTCTGCCGTCGAAACCGTCGGCGATGTCAGCGGCATCACCAAGGGCGGTGCGGGGCGGGAGGCCACGGACAAGGAGATTCAGGGTGCGACCTTTGCCGACGGGCTTGGGACTGCGGTCTCGGGGTTCTTCGGCGCGCTGCCCAACACCTCGTTCAGCCAGAATGTGGGCCTCATCGCCATGACCGGCGTGATGAGCCGCCACGTGGTGACCATCGGCGCGCTGTTCCTGATCCTTTGTGGCATGCTGCCCAAGGTCGGCGCAATCATCTCGACCGTGCCGATCGAAGTGCTGGGCGGCGGGGTGATCGTCATGTTCGGCATGGTGGTCGCGGCCGGGATTTCGATGCTGTCGGATGTGACATGGAACCGGCGCAACATGGTGATCTTTGCCATTGCGCTGTCGCTGGGGCTGGGGCTGCAACTGGAGCCGAACGCGC
The DNA here is from genome assembly GCA_030066175.1 of Paracoccaceae bacterium. Lineage (GTDB taxonomy): Bacteria > Pseudomonadota > Alphaproteobacteria > Rhodobacterales > Rhodobacteraceae > JASJCC01. Next base: position 1,220 of record JASJCC010000205.1, read on the forward strand.
TGCAATACCTGCCCAGCACGCTCAAGATCCTGGCGACCTCGGGCATCCTGCCGGCCGCTGTGATTGCGATCATTCTCAACCTCGCCCTGCCGGAAGAGCTGGGCGGAGAGGAGAGCGCAAGCAGCTGAGCTGACGTGCCATGTCGGGTGGGGCGTCTCGCACCCGCCCCGCACCGGGAAAGCCACGCAGAGGGCGCGCGCATGACCAAGCTGATCTGGATGTCCGACCTGCATTTTACCGCGGAGGGTGACGTGCTGGGGCATGATCCGCGTGCCCGGCTTGAGGCTGCGATTTCGCATATCAATGCGCATCACGACGATGCCGCTTATTGCGTGATTTCTGGGGATTTGGTGAATCGGGGCACGCCGGGGGACTATGCTACCCTGGCGCAGGCGCTGGACGGGTTGACCATCCCCTACCTGCCCATGGCCGGCAACCATGATGATCGCGCGCTGGTGCGGGCCCACCTGCCGATCCCCAACGACACGATGGCGGCGTTTGTGCAATACGCCGTGGCGGCCGAGGGGGCGGCGATCCTTTGCCTTGATACGCTGGATCCGGGCAAGGATTCAGGCGCGTTCTGCGAAGATCGCAAAGGCTGGCTGCGTGCTGCGTTGAGCGCGGCCGGCGATACCCCGGCCGTCATCTTCATGCACCACCCGCCCCTGCCGCTGTGCCTGCCAATGCAGGATGCCGACCGGTTGCGAGACGGGGAGGCCTTCCTGCAGCTGCTGCAGGGCTTCGACAACGTCACTTATCTCTGCTGCGGCCATGTGCATCGCCCGATCACCGGCACAACCCATGGCATCCCCTTTGCGACGATGCGGTCGGTGCTTTATCAGGCGCCACCGCCGCAACCGGCCTGGGATTGGGAGAGCTTTGCGCCGGCCAAAGAGGCTCCCGCCCTAGGGGTGCTAAAGATCGGCCCCTCTGGCGTCACCCTGCAATACGATCAGTTCTGCGCCTTCGAAATCGGCACCTAACCAATAAAGCGCGCAGCAGGCGGACCAGAACCTGCTGCGCGCCGCTGCGCCTTGGGGTTTGGCGCAGCCTGCTCACCTCTTGTCAGTGGCGGGCAATACGAAATCCTCGGTGCCGCAGGCAGCGCACCGAATAGACCGACCGGATGCCATGGCTGAACCGCGCGCGCATCTTGCAGACCTGCGGCAGCCGATGGGCCTGACGCATATGGCGCTGCAGACACCGGGCCGGGGCGACAAAGAGCGTATTGTGACCGTGGACTCGGCGCAGGCACTGGGTTGGGATCGCCGGGCGGTGCGGCCGGCGGCCATAGCGGTCATGCCGCCCACCGCCCCGGTAATACCCATCGCGCCCCCTGCCATGGGCGTTCACATACCCTCTGTTGCCGGTATGGACCGTGACGCGGCGGTCGCCATCCGTGGCCTCTTCGATCAGGCGCCCGATGATATAGATGGTGGCCACTGTGCCCACGATCCGGGCGATGTCTTCGCCACTATCGGCGCGGGCCGGGGCAGCGGACCAGAGCGTGATCGAACAGCTGAGCGCAAGCACACCTGCAATGAATTTCCGGGACATGGGACGTTCCTTTCGGTTGGTTTGCGGGCAGCGCCGCACGGTGTGACGCCTTGTGTCGCAATCCTCCCCCGACCCCGGAAAGTGAGGCAATAACGCCGCCCTGCTATCGGATAACAGGGCCGGAAAGCCCTGTGGTTATTGTCTTTCACGCCGCGCCGGCCCAGTCTGAGGGCATGAAACGCTTGTCGACATTCGCCCTCTTGGCCCTGCTGTTGCCCGCTGGCGCCCATGCCGCCTGTTACGCGCAATACAAGGCCAAGAAGGACAACCCGCTGCGCCTGCATTTCGGCGTCATGCAGCTGCCCGGAGCGGATTGCCCCGGCCGCAGAGTCGCCGCGCAGGCGGTGGCCGATCGGCTGTCGCGCACCGGCTGGACCTTGCTGAATGTCACAAGCCTCTCGAAACAGCCCCCCTCGGACCAGACAAGGGCCAATGCAGGTGACTACTACCTCCGTTACTGACACACGCCGCTCCGGCACCCGCATCGTGACATTGGGCATCGCCGCCATCGTGGCGATCCTGGCCGTTGCGGGCGCGGTGCTTATGCTGACCCTACCAGATGCCAATGCGTTCAACGCGCGGGTGGAACGGATCTTTGTGGAAAATGACCTGACCAGCCCAGCCGAAGTGCAGCTCTTGGAAATCCTCGCGCAATCCGGCACCGCGTTTTCCGACACTTTGGCCAGTTACCGGGTCGTGATCTTTGTGCTGCTGGTCTTTGCCGCCGCGATGCTGGTGGCGGCGATGGTGTTTCTGGTGATGTTGGTCATTCTCAATCGCCGCATGGCGCAGATCGAACGCTCTGGCATTGAGGTGTCGTCGCTGATCATCTCACGCGAGGAGAACACCGTTTACCTCAACACCATGGGCTTCAAGCTGACCGAGGCGATGATGGAAACGCTCGCCGTGCTGGCCGAGGCGCGGATGGATGATGAAATGCTGTCCGGTGCGCAGATCGAGGCGATGATCTCGGGCCGATCTGAGGCGGATTGTGACGAAGCCGCGGGGGCAACCCGGATCAAGCGCCTGCGCGACGGTCTGGGCAATCAGATGGTGAGCGAGCTTTTGGTAAAGAACATCGCCCGGCGTGGGTATGTGCTGGCGATCGACAAGGGTGTGATCGAGGTGGTCTGAGCCTCAGGCCGGCCAATGCGTGCCCAGACGCCCGCGGGCCTGCTCTTCCGCCACCACTTTGCGATAGTGCTTCATGTTGTGGTTCAGCCCCAGCGACGAATGGCGCGACCGGCATTTGTGCACCCGCCCCATATGGTGAAAGTTGCCGGGCAACCGGCAGACCGGATCGTCGTCGCGGTTGATACACAGGCAAAGGTCGTCTTGGGCAATCCGCCCGCGGGCATAACGCGGACGCGGCGCGGCAAAGCCAATCCCGGGCACGTGCCAGCTTTTGCTCAGCACTTGCGTCGCCGCGGCCCCCAGCGAATGGCCGATGATATAAACGGGGCGCTGCCCACCCGCTTCGATCCAGTCAAAGATCACCTTGGCGTGGCGGAGGAAGCCCTGGTGCCAGATCGTGCCCGACGCGCCCTTTTCGGTGGTCTTTTCTTTGATGGCATATTTCTTGCCGCCGATGTTCAAGATCCGCAGGTTGAACTTGAGATAATCCATCGCCGAGTTCGACCCGGGGATCAGCAGCACGCCATTGGTCAGCAGATGCGCCTGCACGTCGCCCTGATCGAGGCTGCGGGCCAGATGCGGTTTGACCGAATTGTGGGTGTCGGCCTTGTAGGACGCTCTGGCCAGTTTGGCGGCGGTTTTGATGGGGTAGCGATGTAGGGGCACGGCGGCTCCGTTAACTAAGCTTACCAGAGCCTAACCAAATTCCGCGCCCTACCAAAAGCAAAACGTCCCGAACGGGCCGCGTTCAGGACGTATTGCTTCGTACGCGCGGGGCGTTACTTGCCGCCCTTTTCCAGCGCATCAAGCCGCGCCTTCAGCGCTTCGTTTTCTTCACGGGCCTTTTGCGCCATCGCGCGGACCGCGTCGAATTCCTCACGCGTGACAAAATCGCGATCCGCCAGCCAGCGGTCGATCATCGATTTCATCGCGGTTTCGGCCTCTTCCCTTGCGCCCTGGGCGACACCCATAGCGTTGGTCATCAGCTGCGAAATGTCGTCAAACACCTTGTTGCGCGATTGCATGGGTCTCTCCGATCTTGTGTTTGTCTCCTATATGGGCCGCGGGGGCTGCGGTCTCAAGGTTGACTTCGCCCGCCAAGCAGAGGCAACAGGACGCATGGTGGCAGCAATCCCCTTTCCCAACGTCTCATCCGAGGTGTTTTCCATCACGTTCTTCGGCGTGGAGTTTGCCCTGCGCTGGTACGCGCTGGCCTATATCGCCGGCATCCTGATCGGCTGGCGGCTGGCGGTGATGGCGCTGCGGCGCCCGGCGCTCTGGCAGAACGACACCCCGCCGATGGAGCCGGCGCGGACCGAGGATTTCCTGACCTGGGTGATCCTGGGGGTGATCTTGGGCGGGCGACTGGGCTTTGTGTTGTTCTATCAGCCGGCCTTTTACCTCGCCAATCCAGGCCAGATCCTGATGATCTGGCAGGGCGGCATGTCGTTTCACGGCGGGCTTCTGGGGGTGCTGGTCGCAACGCTTGGGTTTTGTCTGAAAAACCGCATCCCGTTGATGCCGACGGTCGACATGATGGCGATGGCAACGCCGCCGGGGCTGCTGCTGGGGCGGTTGTCGAATTTTGTGAATGCCGAGCTTTGGGGCCGCGCCACGGACATGCCCTGGGGCGTGATCTTCCCAGGCCAAGCGGCGCAGGATTGTGGCCAACTGGCGGGGGAGCTTTGCGCACGGCATGCGTCACAGCTTTATGAGGCGGGGCTCGAGGGGCTGGTCCTCGGTCTGGTGATCTTGTGGGTGGTGCGCCGCGGCGCCTTGCAAAGCCCCGGTTACGTCACTGGCCTTTTCGGTCTGGGCTACGGGCTGGGGCGGTTCATCGTCGAGTTCTTCCGCCAGCCCGATGCGCAGTTTCAGACGGTGGATAACCCGCTGGGGTTGGTGCTGCATGCGGGCGGCTATGGCCTGACCATGGGCCAGGTGCTGACCCTGCCGATGATCGTGCTGGGTGCCTTGGTGATGGTCTGGGCCCGGCGCCGCGCACAACCCCGCACGGCATGACCGCGCTGCACGACATTCTTGCCGCCCAGATTGCCCGTCAGGGGCCGATGAGCATCGCCGAATACATGGCGGCCTGCCTACTGCATCCCAAGCATGGCTATTACAGCACCAAGGATCCGCTAGGCGCGGCCGGGGATTTCACCACCGCGCCGGAAATCTCGCAGATGTTTGGCGAGCTGCTGGGCCTGTCGCTGGCGCAAAGCTGGCTGGATCAGGGCGCGCCGGCACCCTTCACCCTGGCCGAGCTTGGGCCCGGCCGCGGCACGCTCATGGCCGACATGCTACGCGCCACACGCGGCGTGCCCGGCTTTCACAACGCGCTGAGCTTGCATCTGGTCGAGGCCTCCGCACCCTTGCGCGCGGCCCAGGCCGAGAGGTTGCAGGAATACGCGCCACACTGGCATGACAGTGTCGACACGCTCCCGCAAGCGCCGCTTTTCCTGATTGCCAATGAGTTCTTCGACGCCCTGCCGATCCGGCAGTTCCAGCGCGACGGCGCGGGCTGGCGCGAACGGGTGGTGGGGCTGCAGGACGGCCAGCTGACTCCCGGCCTGACCGATGCCGCCCCACAGGCGGCGTTGGAGCAGCGGCTCGAGGACACGCACGACGGCGATTTGGTGGAAACCTGCACACCGGCGCGGGCGGTGGCGGAAAGCGTGGCAACGCGGATTGCGCAACATGGCGGCGCGGCGCTGATCGTCGACTATGGCGACTGGCGATCGCTGGGCGATACCTTGCAAGCCATCGCAGAACACAGCGCCGCCAACCCCTTTACCCACCCGGGCCAGGCCGACCTGACCGCGCATGTGGATTTCGAAGCGCTGGTGACCGACCTGCCCTGCGCGCACTCAAGGCTCACCCCACAAGGTGTGTTTCTCGAACGCTTGGGGATTACGCAGCGCGCACAGGCGCTGGCGCAGAAGCTCAGCGGCGCGGCGCTTGAGTCGCATATCGCGGCACATGCCCGGTTGACGCACCCTCAGGAAATGGGTTCGGTGTTCAAGTGCATCGCCCTTTATCCCAAAGGCGCGACCCCGCCCCCGGGATTGGATCCATGACGTTGGAGATCATCACCACCCCCAGCCTCGCCCCGCTGCGCCACGGGTTCTTTACCCGCCGGGGCGGCGCGTCTTCGGGGGTGTTTGCCGGCCTCAATTGCGGGCCCGGGTCGACTGATCAATCCGAGATTGTCGCCATCAATCGCGCCCGTGTGGCCGAGGCGATGGGAGTCAACGCCGAAGACCTGGTGACCGTGCATCAGGTGCATTCGCCCGACGTGCTGACGATCACCGGGCCGTTGAATGGCGCGCGCCCCAAGGCCGACGCGCTGGTCAGTGCGACTCCCGGGATTGCGCTCGCGGTGCTGACCGCCGATTGCCAGCCCGGGAGTCGCACTGACCAGCGCGTCGGCCTTGGGGCGCGCGCCATTCAACGGCCCGGTGATCGTCAGCACGTCGGGCGAATGCACCTGATGCACGGTCACCAGGTCTTCG
>JASJCC010000206.1 GCA_030066175.1 Paracoccaceae bacterium
GGATCTTGTTGTTGGGGTTCAGCGACAGGAATTCCGGGCTCTTCACATCCGCATCCGCCAGCGTCACGCGATGCGCCTCATAGTCCAGCCCGGTCTCTTCCAGCATGATCGACGCCTTCACCCCGTTCGGCGTGGGAAAGGAATAGAGCTGGATCACCTCGGGGTTTGCGGCCGGCCATTTCGCCGTGATCGGAAAATCGGACAGGTCGGTCATCGCGGGTCCCCTCTGAAAGCTCGACAGGGGACACCTATACCGGTTTTCCCCTGAAAAAAGCCGCCACTTGTCTGCACTGATGTGCTAGAGGCTGTGCTGCCATGCGCAGTTTACGTCAACGGCAACAGGAAGAGGGACCCAATGTTGCAGGAATTCAAGGACTTCATCGCCAAAGGCAATGTCATGGACATGGCCGTGGGGATTATCATTGGCGCGGCTTTCACCGCGATCGTCACCTCGCTGGTGGGCGATTTGATCAACCCGATCATCGGCCTCTTCACCGGCGGGATCGACTTTACCAACAACTACGCCGTCCTTGCGGGCGATGTGGCGGAAGGCGCCAGCCTTGAGGCCGCGCGCGAAACCGGGGCGTCGGTCTTTGCCTATGGCGCTTTCATCATGGCGATCATCAACTTCCTGATCATCGCCTTTGTCGTGTTCATGCTGGTGAAATGGGTGAACCGGATCAAGGATGCCGCCGAAGAAGCGGAAGAGCCCGCCCCTGAGGCGCCGGCAGGGCCCTCCGAGCTCGACATCCTGATGGAAATCCGCGACTCGCTGGCCAAGTAGGCCCGGACACAGCGCCTGAAAGGCCCGCCCCGGTGGCGGGCCTTTTCGTTTGTTTGGCGGGTCCGCTGGGTAGGCCACGACGGCCCTCGAGCCGTACAAAACCAACGAAGCTTCAGCAGGCTTGTGCCGAACGCAACCATCGCCCCGGGCTTTCGCGCAAACCATGCTACACTCGCCTGCGACTCACAAAAAACATCACCAGCAGAGAGGATTTACAGATGACGCTTGTTCTTAACCGCCGCAGCTTTCTGGCCGGGTCGGCCGGTCTTTTGGCTCTGCATCCTTTCTCGGTGCAGGCCGCGGCCAATCAGGTGCATTTGCGGCTGATGGAAACCACCGACCTGCATGTGCACATCTTTCCCTATGACTATTACGCGGACAAACCGCGCGACACGATGGGGCTGGCGCGCACTGCGGCGATCGTCAACGACATCCGGGCCGAGGCGACCAACGCGATGCTGTTTGACAATGGCGACCTGATCCAGGGCAACCCGATGGGCGATTACGTCGCCTATGAGCGCGGCATGCCTGAAGGGTCGATGCACCCGATGGTGCAGGCGATGAATGTCGTCGGATTCGATGCGGCCACCATTGGCAACCACGAGTTCAACTACGGGCTCGACTTCCTGCTGAGCGCCACCAAGGGGGCCGGTTTTCCCTGGGTGCTGGCGAATGTGGCGACGGAACAGGGAGGGTCGATCCGCGAGGACAAGACGCTCTATGATCCCTACATCATCCTCGACCGCACGCTGACCGACGGGGCGGGCAACAACCACGACATCAAGATTGGCGTCATCGGTTTCACCCCGCCGCAGATCATGAACTGGGATCGCCGGCATCTGGAAGGCAATGTGCAGGTGCGTGATATCGTGGAGACCGCCAAGGCCTTCGTCCCGCAGATGAAGGAAGAAGGCGCCGACATCATCATCGCGCTGAGCCATTCGGGCATTGCCCAGCTGGAAGGGGAGATGCTGGAAAACGCCAGTGTGCCCCTCGCCGGAGTGGACGGTATCGACGTGATCATGACCGGCCACCATCACCTGACCTTCCCCGGTCCGAAATACGAAACCGGTGGGCCGATTGACGCCGAAAACGGCACGCTGCATGGCAAGCCGGCGGTGATGGCCGGGTTCTGGGGCAGCCATCTGGGTCTGATTGACCTGATGCTCGAGGTCGATGGCGGCGAATGGCGCATCGCTACGCATGAAAGCACGACCCGGCCGATCTCCAAGCGCAACGAAGACCGCTCGATCACCGCCTTGGTCGACAGCGTGCCAGAGGTGCTGGACTCGGTTCAGGCCGAACATGACGCAACGCTGGCCTATGTGCGCCGGGCCGTGGGCAAAACCGATGCGCCGCTGCACAGTTATTTCGCGCTGGTGGCCGACGATCCGTCGGTGCAAATCGTGTCGAACGCGCAGACCTGGTATATCGAGCAGATGCTGGCGGGCACCGAATATGCCGGTCTGCCGATCCTGTCTGCAGCGGCGCCCTTCAAGGCCGGTGGCCGCGGCGGGCCGGAGTATTTCACAGACGTGCCGGCGGGCGATGTGGCGATCAAGAACGTGGCTGACCTCTACCTCTATCCCAACACCGCGCGGGCGGTGCTGGTGAGCGGGGCCGAAGTGAAGGATTGGCTGGAACGATCGGCGGGTATGTTCAACATGGTGGCCCCCGGGCAGGCCGATCAGGTGCTGCTGAACCCGGACTTCCCCAGCTACAATTTCGACGTGATCGATGGGGTGACCTATCAGATCGACCTCAGCCAGCCGTCGAAATACGACCCCAAGGGCAATCTGATCAACGCCGATGCCAACCGGATTGTGAACCTGACCTATAATGGCGCGCCGGTGAGCCCGGATCAGCAGTTCATCATCGCCACGAACAACTACCGAGCGGGTGGCGGCGGCAACTTCCCCGGGGCGTCACCCGAGACGACCGTGTTCGAAGGGCCCGACACCAACCGCGACGTGATTGTGCGCTACTTGGTGGAGCAGGGCACGGTGAGCCCCAGCGCGGATGCGAACTGGACGTTCAAGTCGCTGGATGGAGCGACGGTGCTCTTTGAGACGGGGCCAAAGGCGGCGGACTATGCCGATGACGTGCCGGGGGTGACGATGGAGCCCGCAGGGGATGGCGAGGGCGGGTTCACGCTCTTCCGGATCCAACTATAACACGAGTCGTGTTTCCGCACTCCGCGCCCCGGGCTTGACCCGGGGCCTCGCTTCAGAGGCGCTGAAAAGGAGGTCCCGGGTCAAGCCCGGGACGTGTCTTCACCCCTTCAGCACCAGCTGCGGGGAGGTGACGTCGATCCCCAGCGCCTTGCCGACCGCATAATAGGTCAGCTTGCCGGCGTGCACGTTCAAACCCTCAGCCAGGTGCGGATCGTCGAGGCACGCCTGGCGCCAGCCTTTGTTGGCGAGCTCTAGCATGAACGGCATCGTGGCGTTGCCCAGTGCGATGGTCGAGGTGCGCGCCACCGCCCCGGGCATGTTGGCGACGCAGTAATGCATGATCCCGTCCACCTCATAGATCGGGTCTTCGTGGGTCGTGGCGCGTGAGGTCTCAAAACAGCCGCCCTGGTCGATCGCCACATCCACGATCGCTGCACCCGGCTTCATCGTCGACAGTTGCGCGCGGGTGACGAGTTTGGGCGCCGCCGCCCCGGGGATCAGCACCGCACCGATCACCAGATCGGCTTGTGCCACCAGCTCGGCGGTGTTGCCGGCGCTGGCATAGCGGGTCTTGAAGAGCCCACTGAACACGTCATCAAGGTACCGCATCCGCGACAGAGACCGATCCAGCACCGTCACATGCGCCCCCATCCCGGCCGCCACACGCGCCGCATGGGTGCCGACCACGCCGCCGCCGATCACCACCACCTCGGCCGGGCCGACACCGGGCACGCCGCCCATCAGCACGCCGCGTCCGCCATTGGCCTTTTGCAGCGTCCAGCTGCCGACCTGCGGCGCCAGCTTGCCCGCCACTTCGGACATCGGCGCCAAGAGCGGCAGGCCGCCATCGCGGCTGGTGACCGTCTCATAGGCGATCGCCGTGCAGCCCGAGGCCAGCAGATCATGGGTTTGCTTCGGGTCGGGGGCGAGATGCAGATAGGTGAACAAGAGCTGCCCCTCGCGCAGCATCTTGCGCTCCACCGCCTGCGGCTCCTTGACCTTCACGATCATGTCGGCGCTGGCAAAGACCTCTTCCGCCGTACCGACGATCTGCGCGCCGGCCGCCACATAATCGGCATCGGTAAACCCCGCGCCATTGCCCGCACCCGCCTGCACCAGCACCTGATGACCATGGTTCACTGCCTCTTGCGCGGCGTTGGGGGTCAGGCCGACGCGAAACTCCTGCGGTTTGATCTCGGTCGGGCATCCGATTTTCATGGCGCGCACTCCTCCTCCGGGTGTTGGCGCTACTCTGCCGGAATCCCGTTGCAATTTCTGCCGGAACTTGGCCTTCTGAGCGACACGCCCTTCGAAGAATGTTCGACTTTCGGGCCAAATGACGAAAGGATCCCGCGCCCATGTCACTCGACGAGACAGATCGCCGTATCCTGCGCGCCCTTCAGCGCAAGGGCCGCCTGCCCAATGCCGAGCTGTCGGAACAGGTCAACCTGTCGGCCTCAGCCTGCCACCGCCGGGTGCAGCGCTTGGAGGCAGAGGGCTATATCCGCGACTACGTGGCGCTGTTAAATCCGCGCAAGCTGGGCCTGCCCACCACCGTCTTTGTCGAGATCAAGCTGCAGGCGCAGGCCGATGAGGTGTTGGAGGCGTTTGAGAAGGCTGTGGCGCGCATCCCGGACGTGCTGGAATGCCACCTGATGGCGGGCACGGCGGATTACATCCTCAAACTTGTCGCCGAAGACACCGAGGATTTCGCCCGCATCCACCGGCAATACCTGACCCGTCTGCCCGGGGTGGCGCAGATGCAGTCGTCTTTTGCCCTGCGCACCGTGTTCAAGACCACGGCCCTGCCGGTTTGACAAAAATTCTATGCAATTTGCCCGAGACTGGGACGCGCCTGCCGCGGCTTGGTTAAGCGGTTCTTTGCCATGCCATGGGATTGCAGGATGTCCAACGGAGATCCCGCTTGCCCAGATCCATCGACGCCAAGGACAATGAATTTGCCACCTCCACCGGGCGCAATGTGAACCCGCGCAAGGGGCTGTCGCGGTTTGACAACCCGCCAAACGGGTCGCGCGATCTCAAGATCGAGGCCAAAGAGACCGACGACGAGGCCAACACCTTCGAGGTGGGCGATACCTATGACATCACTTGGGACTGTGCCAAGGGCGGCGGTTGTATAGAGGATGCCGTGGTTGTGCGCAGCGACAATGTCGGCGAAGCGGGGATCATCGTCTTTGAGGGCACCACCGAAGAGGGCGAAACCGCCCAGGTGATCTGGACGCCCGAGTTCGATATCGACAACTGGTATTGGAGCCATTACAGCCCGCGCGCCCAGCCGAAATTCTACACCAGCGACCAGAACTCAAACTACACCTATGAATTTGTCTGCTTCGAGGCGCGGGTGCGGTTGCACACGCCGCGGGGATTGCAGCCGGCTGCGACACTGCGGGTGGGCGACACCGTCTGTACCTGGGGTGGCAAAGCCCAACCGATCCGCTGGATCGGTTGTAAAGAGGTGCCTGCTACCGGTGCCGCGGCCCCGATCCGTTTTGCGCCCGATACGATCGGCAACTTTGCACCGGTCAAGCTGTCGCCGCAGCATCGGGTGCTGATCTCCTCCCCGCAGGCCGAGCTGAAATTCGGCGTAGCGCAGGTGTTTGTGCCGGCGATCAGCCTGCTGGATGGCAAGCGCGTGCGTCAGGTGTCGCGGAAATCCGTGCTCTATGTGCATATCCTGCTTGATCAGCACGACGTGCTGATTGCCGAGGGCGCGCCATGCGAAAGCCTGCTGCCCGGCTACCGAACCCGCGATTGCCTGTCCGCCACCGACCGCGCCGCCATCCGCGCCGTGGTGGGGGATGGCGCATACCTTCCCGCACATCCGATCCTGCGCCGGCGCGAGGCGGAAGTGCTGACCCCGGGTCGCCGGCTTATCACCCGCGAACCCGCCCTGTTCTGAGATTGCGCGTCACCCGCGCTTGCGCCATCCTGCGGCCTGTTGGGGAGGCAGCGTTTGGACTGGGATCACATCATCGTCGGGGCCGGCAGCGCCGGCTGCGTTCTGGCCAAGCGCCTTTCGGAGGCGGGCCGCAAGGTGCTGTTGCTCGAGGCCGGAGGCCGCGACAACTACCATTGGGTGCACATCCCGATGGGGTATCTCTATTGCATCGGCAACCCGCGCACGGACTGGATGTTTCGCACGGCGGAAGAGGCGGGGCTGAACGGTCGGTCGTTGCTCTATCCGCGCGGCAAGGTGCTGGGCGGCTGCAGTTCGATCAACGGGATGCTCTACCTGCGCGGGCAGGCGGCGGATTACGATGGCTGGCGGCAAAGGGGGCTGCCGGGCTGGGGCTGGGACGACGTGCTGCCCTATTTCAAACGCTCGGAGGATTACGTTGACGGCCCGTCCGAGATGCATGGCGCCGGCGGCGAATGGCGGGTGGAAAACCAGCGCCTGCATTGGGATGTGCTCGACGATTGGATGGAAGCCGCGCATCAGGCCGGCCTGCCCAAGGTCACCGATTTCAACACTGGCGATAACGAAGGCGTCGGCTATTTCCGTGTGAACCAACGCAATGGCTGGCGGATGAACACCGCCAAGGCGTTTTTGCGCACCAGTTCGAGCGACAGGCTGAAGGTGGAAACGCAGGCACATGTGCGCCACCTGCTGTTCGATGGCCCGCGCGTCGTCGGAGTGGCCTATGAGCAGGGCGGCACGCCGGTTGAGGCGCGCTGTCAGGGGGAGGTGATCCTGTCGGCTGGAGCTATAGGCTCACCGCAGATCCTGCAGCTGTCAGGCGTTGGCCCCGGTGACGTGGTGTCGAAGGCTGGGGTAGAGGTGCGGCATGAGGCACCCGGGGTCGGGGCCAACCTGCAAGACCATCTGCAACTGCGCTGCGCCTGGCGCCTGACCGGGGCAAAGACGCTCAATACCTTGGCGAATTCTCTGCTGGGCAAGGCCAAGATCGCCGCCGAATACGCCTTGCGCCGGACCGGGCCGATGAGCATGTCGCCCTCGCAGCTCGGCGCCTTTGCCCGGTCACGCGACGGGTTGGCGACACCCGATCTGGAGTACCACGTTCAGCCGCTGTCGCTTGAGGCGTTTGGCCAGCCGCTGCATGATTTCCCGGCGCTGACGGCGAGCGTCTGCCACCTGCGCCCGGAATCGCGCGGGCATGTGGCGATCACCTCACCCGATCATCGTGCAGCGCCTGCAATTGCGCCGAATTACCTCAGCACCGAAGGTGACCGGCGCACCGCGGTTGACGCCATCAAACTGACCCGCCGGATCATGGCGCAGCCCGCTTTGGCGCAGTACGCGCCGGACGAGATGAAGCCGGGGCCCGAGGCGGTGACCGACGCAGAACTCGCTACAGCCGCCGGCGATATCGGTACGACGATCTTCCATCCGGTCAGCACGGTCCGCATGGGCACCGAAGCGGACGCGCCCTTGGATGCCCAGCTGCTGTTCAAGGGGTTGGAGGGCCTGCGCGTCGTCGATG
>JASJCC010000203.1 GCA_030066175.1 Paracoccaceae bacterium
ATGTTGCGCTTCGACCCGGCGGGCTATTCGATGAAGCACTACCAGGACTTCTTCGGCAATCCCGACTGGCAGCAGGCCCTGCGCAATTCCGTTCAGATCGCGCCGGCGGCCACGCTGCTTTCGGTCACGCTGGGCACGCTTGCCGCCATCGGCCTGTCGCAGCCGCATGTGCCGTTCCGGCGGGCCATCATGGCGATCCTGATTTCGCCGATGATCGTGCCGCTGATCATCTCGGCCGCGGGGATGTATTTCTTCTATAGCCGCATCGGGCTGCAGGGGACGTATATGGGGGTGGTGCTGGCGCATGCGGCGCTGGGCATTCCGTTTGTCATCATCACCGTGACGGCCACATTGGTGGGCTTTGACCGGTCCTTGACCCGCGCGGCGGCGAATATGGGGGCGGACCCGGTGACGACGTTCTTCCGCGTGCAGATGCCGCTGATCCTGCCGGGGGTGATCTCCGGCGGGCTCTTTGCGTTCATCACCTCGTTTGACGAGGTGGTTGTGGTGCTCTTTGTTGGCTCGGCCAACCAGCAGACGCTGCCCTGGCAGATGTTCACCGGGTTGCGCGAACAGATCAGCCCGACGATTCTGGCGGTGGCGACCATTCTGGTGGGGATTTCCATCGCGCTGCTGACCACGGTCGAGATTTTGCGCCGCCGGTCGGAACGGTTGCGCGGCATGAGCCCGGGATAAAGCGGCAATTGTCGCAAAGAAAGCGGGCCGTCGGGGTGGAAACTCCGGCGGCCTTAATCATTTGGCAAGCCGGGTTGGGGATTGTGCGGCAAATCCCGATTGTGCCGAGGTGCTGCCCAGATGAGCGAACTTGACCCCACCCTGATCCAGGAAGCCCGCGGTTCGGGTATTGGTGAAACGCATTTCGATCTCCGCGACATGCTCTATTCGCGGTCCGATGAACGCGGTGTGATCCTGTCGGGCAATTCGGTGTTCCAGCGGGTGTCGGGCTATGAGTGGGAGGCGCTGAAAGGCGCGCCGCACAAGCTCATCCGCCATGACGACATGCCGCGGGGGTTGTTCCACCTGATGTGGGAAACGATCAAATCGGGCCAACCCATCGGGTTCTATTCCAAGAATTGCGACAAGGGCGGCCGCGCCTATTGGGTGTTTGCGCTCGTGGTGCCGGTCGAAGGCGGCTATTGCTCGGTCCGGATCAAGCCGACCAGCGATATGCTGGGTAAGATCTCCAAGATTTATGATGAGCTGCTCCAGCAGGAGCGCGAGGAAGAGCTGACACCACATCGCAGCGCCGCCCGGTTCATCGAGGCGCTGCGCGATCTGGGTTTTGCCGATTACCAGACCTTTCAGGCCGCAGCGCTAGCCAAAGAGTTGGAGGCGCGGGCCAAGGGCCTCGATGTGTCGCTCAACAAGGTGCAGAAACGCTTTATGGTGATGTCGCGGGCCATCGTGCAGGTGAAACGCGAAACCGATGAGCTGACGGAATCGTTCAAGGCCATCCGCACGGTGCCGATGAACATGCGCATCATCGCCTCGCGGCTGGAAAGCGCGGGCGGGCCCATCAGCGCGATTTCGGTCAACTATGGCCAGATGCTGGACGAGATGGCGACGTGGGTGCGCACCTTTGTCGATGGCGATGACAGCGTGTTTGCGCGCATTCGGACGGCGATCCTGAACGGTCAGTTCCTGACCTTTGCCGCGGCGCTCAACACCGAAATGGTGACGGCGCTCGAGGCGGATGCCGATCATGCGGCAGAGCAGGACAGCGCGGTTGATACCGAGATTCTGACCAACAGCCAGGCGGCGTTTCTGGACAAGGCGGTGGCCTCGCTCGGCCAGGTGGAGACCGAGGCGGCGCGGCTGGGGCGCAGCGTGCTCGACATGAAGCGATATGTCACCGGCCTGAGCTCGACCCGGATGATGTGCAAGATCGAGAATGCGACGCTGAAAGGGTCGGGCAATGCGCTGGCCGGGATCATGGATCAGCTGGATGCCTGCCAAAGCGAGATCGAAGAGCGGCTGGCGCGGATTGTCGAGCTAAACAGCTCGATCCACAGCAACACCGCGACCCTGCGCTCGATGATGTAAAAAAGGCGCGGGGGAGGTGCCCCGCGCCGTCAGTCTTGCCTGTTCAGAGGGTGCGCTTAGAGCCGCACCATCTTTTCATACCCTTCGGCGATGTCCCGGGTCAGGGCACCGACCTCGAAATTGTAATCGCCGATCTGGCCAACGGGGGTGACCTCGGCCGCGGTGCCGGTCAGCCAGCATTGCTGGAAGCCTTCCAGCTCATCCGGCATGATGTGGCGCTCATGCACCTTGATCTGGCGGTCTTCCAGCATGCCGATCACCGTCTGGCGGGTGATCCCGTTGAGAAAACAGTCCGGCGTCGGGGTGTGCACCTCGCCATCCTTGACGAAAAAGATGTTCGCGCCGGTCGCCTCGGCCACATAGCCGCGATAGTCGAACATCATCGCGTCCGAACAGCCTTTGGCCTCGGCCGCGTGTTTCGACATGGTGCAGATCATGTAGAGCCCGGCGGCTTTGGCATGGCTGGGGATGGTTTCGGGCGACGGACGCTTCCATTTCGAGATGTCGAGCTTGGCGCCCTTCATTTTGGCGTCGCCATAATACGCGCCCCATTCCCAGGTCGCGATCGCCATGCGCACCGGGTTGCGCGCCGAAGCGACACCCATATCCTCGCCCGCGCCGCGCCAGGCCACAGCGCGCACATAGGCATCGGTCTGGCCATTGGCCGCCAGCACCGCCTCTTTCGCGGCCTCGATTTCATCGACCGTATAAGGGATCTCAAAATCGATCATCTCGGCCGAGCGGCGCAGACGTTCGGAATGCGCGCGCGATTTGAAGATCTTGCCGTTATAGGCCCGTTCCCCTTCAAAGACCGAGCTGGCGTAATGCATGGCATGGGTCAGGATATGTACGTTGGCGTCACGCCAGTCGATCAGCTGGCCATCCATCCAGATCTTGCCGTCGCGGTCATCATATGCTGCACCAGCCATCGCAGTTCTCCTCGCTTGCGATTTGCTTTTGTTGCGCAAGTTACGTCCGATACGGACATAATATTGCGTCAAAACTGAGAATCGCTACCAATTCCCGCTTGGAATGTCAACAAGGCTGACGTAAACTGCCTGAAAAGAGTTTGAAGGGTCAGGTAACATGGCGGAGCCGGGCAGCACGCAACCGGGCGGCGGGGAAACCCTGCTCTATCTGACCGACGAACAGCTGCGGCAGGGCATCGAGGCGATGTTTTTTGCCTATCGCGGCTTTACCGCCGATCCCGATCGGATTTTGCAAGACATGAGCTATGGCCGCGCGCATCACCGGGCGCTGCATTTCATCAACGGCGCGCCAGGCACGACGGTGAACAACCTCTTGTCGATCCTTGGCGTGACCAAGCAATCGCTGAACCGCGTGCTGCGCACGCTAATCTCGGATGGCCTGGTCGAAAGCCGGGTCGGGCGGCAGGACAAACGCGAACGCCACCTATACCTGACCGAGGCGGGGGCTGCGTTGGAACAGCAACTGTCGGATGTGCAGCGCGCGCGGATGCGGGCGGCCTATCGCCAGGTCGGGCCCGAGGCGGTCAGCGGCTTTCGCCGCGTGCTTGAGGCGATGATGAACCCGGACATGCGCCGCCGCTACCAGACACTGCGTGAGAAGCGGACATGAGTGAGCCGGACGCCCATCTGCTGATCGTCGATGATGACGAACGCATCCGCGGCCTTTTGCAGAAGTTCCTGATCCGCAACGGCTTTCTGGTCAGCGCGGCACGGGATGCGGCGCATGCGCGGCGCATTCTGGCAGGGCTCGATTTCGATATGATCGTGCTCGACGTGATGATGCCGGGTGAGGATGGCGTGTCGCTGACCCGGGCGATCCGCGACACCAGCCAGACCCCGATCCTGCTGCTGACCGCCAAGTCCGAGACCGAGGATCGCATCGCCGGGCTTGAGGCCGGGGCGGATGACTATCTGGCCAAACCGTTTGAGCCCAAAGAGTTACTGCTAAGGATCAACGCGATCCTGCGGCGGATGCCCGACACCCACGCCGAAGAAACCGCGCCCAAGCTGCTGACCCTCGGCCCTATTCGTTATGACATCGAAAGGGGTGAGATGTGGCGGGGCGAGGACCTCGTGCGCCTGACCGCCACCGAAAGCCAGCTGATGCGGATCTTTTCCGCCAGCCCCGGTGAGGCGATCAGCCGGGCGCAGCTGGTCGAGGAACTGGGTCGCGACCGCGGGCAAAGCCAGGAACGCGCGGTCGATGTTCAGATCACCCGGCTGCGCCGCAAGCTCGAGGCCGACCCGAAACAGCCGCGCTATCTGCAGACGGTGCGCGGCGCGGGTTACATGCTGGCGCCGGACTAAGGGCTTGCCCTTGGCGCCAAAGGGCGGTTTGCTCGGCACGCCCGCAGGGGAAAACGCGCAGCCGCCGGAGCCAATATGACAACCGCCTTCATCACCCATGCCGACTGTCTGGAGCATGTCACCCCGAACGGCCATCCCGAGCGGGTGCCGCGGCTGGAACACGTGCTGCACGCGCTGCAAAAGCTCGACCTGATGCGGGTGACGGCACCCGAGGCGACGGATGACCAGCTGATGATGTGCCACCCGCAGAGCTATATCGACATGATCAAGACCGCGCTGCCGGCGGGTGGGTTTCGCCAGCTGGATGCCGACACCTGGCTGTCGCCGGGGTCTTTGCGGGCCGCGCGGCGGGGCGCCGGGGCGGTGCTGGAGGCGGTGGATCTGGTGTTGGGCGGCGAGGTGCAAAACGCCTTTTGTGCCATCCGCCCACCCGGGCATCATGCCGAAACGCAGACGCCGATGGGGTTTTGCCTCTTTGGCAACGCTGCTTTGGCCGCGAAACATGCTTTGGAGAAGCATGGCCTGACCCGCGTGGCGGTGGTGGATTTCGATGTGCATCACGGCAATGGCACGCAAGATCTGCTTTGGGACGAAGCGCGCGCGCTTTTCATCACCAGCCAGCAGATGCCGCTTTGGCCCGGTACCGGTGATCCGTCGGAGCGCGGGGCGCATGACAATGTGCTGAACATCCCGTTGTCGCCGATGACCGGCGGGGCAGAGATGCGCGCGGCCTATGAGGCGCAGGTCTTCCCGCGCCTGCGCGCCTTTCAGCCGGAGCTCATCATCCTGTCCGCGGGCTTTGACGCGCATCAGGACGACCCGCTGGCACAGCTGAATTGGTCGACCGAGGATTTCGGCTGGCTGACGCAGCAGCTCTGCGCGCTGGCGGCGGAGCTTTGTGACGGCAAAGTGGTCTCGACACTTGAGGGTGGCTATGATTTGCAGGCGCTGGCGGCATCGACGCGCGCCCATGTCGAAGAATTGCTGGAGGCAGGCTCATGAGCGACACCCCGATCGAGGAAATGACATTCGAGCAGGCCATGGCCGAGCTGGAAGACGTGGTGGGCAAGCTGGAGCGCGGTGACGTGGCGCTGGAGGAATCGATCACGCTTTATGAACGCGGGGCGGCCTTGCGCAAACGCTGCGAGGCCAAGCTGAAAGAGGCCGAAGAAAAGGTCCACGCCATCACGCTGGATGCCGAGGGCAACCCGACCGGCACCAAGCCCGTCGAAGGGCTGTAAGCCACGTGTTTGCCGACCGGCTGAGCGCCGCGCAAACGGCCATTCAGGCGCATTTTGATCAGACATTGGCGGCGCTGCCGGACCTGCCGGTGACGCACGGGATGGGGTACGCCACGCAAGGCGGCAAGCGGCTGCGCGGGTTCCTGACGCTGGAGGGCGCGCATCTGCATGACGTCGATCCGGCCCGCGCGATCTGGCCCGCCACGGCGATCGAAGCGGTGCATGCCTACAGCCTGGTGCATGACGATTTACCGTGCATGGACGATGACGACTTGCGCCGCGGCCAGCCCACCGTGCACCGCAAGTGGGACGAAGCAACCGCCGTGTTGGTGGGCGACGCGCTGCTGACCTTCGGCTTTGAATTGGTGAGCCACCCGGAGGTGCATGACGATGCCGCCGTACGGGCCGATCTGGCGCTGAGCTTGGCGCGCGCGTCGGGGGCGCAGGGCATGGTGCTGGGCCAGGCGCTCGACATGGCGGCGGAGGTTGCGGATGCACCTCTGACGCTGGATCAGATTACCGAACTGCAGGCGGGCAAAACCGGCGCGTTGATCGTCTGGGCGGCGCAGGCTGGCGCGCGTCTGGCGCAGGCCGACCTGGGGCCGCTGACCACCTATGCCGAAAGGCTCGGCCTGGCGTTCCAGATCGCCGACGACATCCTCGATGTCGAAGGGGACGCCGCTGCCATGGGCAAGGCGGTGGGCAAAGATGCGGACCGCGGCAAGGCGACCTTTGTCTCTCTGCTCGGCCTCGAGGGGGCAAAACGCCGCGCACAAACGCTCGTGACCGAGGCCTGCGATGCCTTATCTGTTTACGCACACAAGGCGGACAGCTTGCGAGAAGCCGCCGAGTTCGTTATTTCGCGCCGGAACTGACCGCCGCAAGGCAAAGGAGCGCACGTGTCGCCACGTCCCGAAACCCCGCTGCTGGACAACGTCCAGTCCCCCGCCGATCTGAACGGCCTGTCGGATGTCGAGCTGGGTCGGCTCGCACAAGAGCTGCGGGCCGAGACCATCTGGGCGGTGTCGCAGACCGGTGGGCACCTGGGCGCTGGACTGGGCGTGATCGAGCTGACAGTGGCGCTGCACGCGGTGTTCGACACGCCGCGCGACCGGCTGATCTGGGACGTCTCGCACCAGTGCTATCCGCACAAGATCCTCACCGGGCGGCGTGACCGGATTCGCACCCTTCGGCAGAAGGATGGGCTTTCCGGGTTCACCAAACGCTCCGAGAGCCCCTACGACCCGTTCGGCGCCGCCCATAGCTCGACCTCGATCTCCGCCGCGCTGGGCTTCGCTGTCGCCCGCGACCTCGGCGGCGCGCCCGAACATGGCATCGGCGATGCCATCGCGGTGATCGGCGACGGGGCAATGAGCGCGGGCATGGCCTATGAGGCGATGAACAATGCCGGCCACCTCGACAAGCGCCTGATCGTGATCCTGAACGACAACGAGATGAGCATCGCCCCGCCGGTGGGCGCGATGTCGTCGTATCTCAGCCGTCTCTACGCCGGCGCCCCGTTCCAGGAACTGAAAGCGGCGGCAAAGGGCGCCGTCAGCCTGCTGCCCGAACCGTTCCAGGAAGGCGCGCGGAGGGCGAAGGAAATGCTCAAGGGCATGACCGTGGGCGGCACGCTCTTCGAGGAGCTTGGCTTTTCCTATGTCGGCCCGATCGACGGTCACGACCTCGATCAGCTTTTGCCGGTGCTGCGCACCGTGCGGGCGCGCGCGACGGGGCCGGTGCTGATCCATGTGATCACCAAGAAGGGCAAGGGGTTCCAGCCCGCCGAGGACGCCCG
>JASJCC010000047.1 GCA_030066175.1 Paracoccaceae bacterium
TGCTCTGTTCCAACATGCATTCCGACACGCCGTCCTACGCCGCGGCCGAGCTGACCCTCGCGCTGATCCTCGCCAGCTACCGCCAGATCCCGCAGCAGGTCAGCTCAATCCGCGATGGCACCTGGCAGATGGGCGTCGGCCGCACCCTGCGCGGCCGCACGCTGGGCCTTTACGGCTACGGCCGCATCGCCCGCGCCGTGGCGGGCTATGCCGAGGCGATCGGCATGAACGTGCAATGGTGGTCCTCCGAAGAGGGCCGCGCCCGCGCCCAAGCCGACGGCGCCCAGGTCGCCAACAGCCGCCAGGCGTTCTTCGCCACCTCCGACATCGTCAGCGTCCATGTCCGCCTCAAACCCACCACTCGGGGTATCATCACCGCCGAAGACCTCGCCCAAATAGCCCCGCGGAGCCTCTTCGTGAACACCTCTCGCTCCGGCCTCGTCACCCCCGGCGCGCTCGAGGCCGAGATCGCCAAGGGCCGCATCCACGCCGCCGTCGACGTCTTCGACACCGAACCCCTACGCGACACCCTAAACCCGCTGCTGACCCATCCCAACGTGCTGCCGACCCCGCATATCGGCTACGTCACCGAGGATGAGTTTGACCTGCAATTCACCGACATCTTCGAGCAGATCAACGCCTACGCCGCCGGCTCGCCAATCCACGTGATCAACCCGGAGGTCCGCCCCTAACGCCGCGCCCAGCGCGCCGCAATTGGCGCCCCCAGGATCACCAGGAAGATCCGCAACACGTGGTGGGCAATCACAAAGGCCATATCCGCCCCCACGATCAGCGCCAGCACCGTCAGCTCGGCCTGCCCCCCCGGCGCAAACGCCAGCAAAGACTCCATCCCCGGCGCCAAGCCAAACATGTAAATCACCTCGACAAACACCAGCGTCAGCAGGATCAGCACGCCGCAAAAGCCCAAGGCCGCGCTCACATCATGCCGCAACTCTCGCACAGTGATCCCGGCGTACTTGCTGCCAATGCTCATCCCGATGAAAAACTGCGCCGCCCAGATCGCCTCCGCCGGCGGCCGGTGATGCAACCCGCCCGACACCGTGACCGCTGCCGTCAGGATCAGCGGCCCGAGGATCGACGCCCCGAAAAGCCCGATCCACTTGGCCCCGCGCCAGCCGACAATCGCGCAGACAACCATGATCAGCAGCTCAATCCCCGGGATCGTCACCGCCGGCGCCCCGGGCGGGTTCGACAGGTCCGACCCCCAGATCCCCTGCAAGAGAAACGGCAAAGTCACTACGATGACCATCACCCGCGTCGCATGGATCAGCGACAGCGCCCGCACATTGGCCCCCGCCTCCTCGCCAAAGACAATCATGTCCTGCAGACCGCCCGGCATCGCGCCGTAATAGGCCGTGGGAAAGTCATAACCGCAAAGTCGCTGGAAATACGGCACCCCGATCAGCCCGATCAACGCGATCATCACCGGCACCATCACCAGCGTCGGCCACATCGCCGGAAACCCCGCAATGATCGCCGGAGTCAGCGACGCCCCAACGGCCACCCCCAGGATCGTGCGCATCCCATCGTTCAGCCACTTGATCCCCGCAAGCGGCACCCGCAGAAGCGCCGCGATCAAGCAGGCAAAGATCGGCCCCAGAAGCCAGGGCAAGGGCAGACCGAGCGCGTGAAACACCGCCACCCCGACCCCGGCGATCCCAAAGGCAGAAACAACCGCCCTCATGCCGACAGGCTCGCAAGTCGCTGGCGCAAAGAGGTTTGCAAATGCGCCTCAGCCGCCACGCCGGCCGCTTCGGCATCGCGGTTGCGCAGGGCTGTCACGATGGCGCGATGCTCGTCCACCACCACTGCAATCCGGCCCGCATCGGTGAAGGTCGTCGGTCCCAACAGCAAAAGCGAGTTGTTCAGCGCCCGCGCCGCCTCCATCAGGAACCGGTTGCGCGCCGCGAGGTACAAACACCGGTGGAAATCCTGGTTGATCGCCGCAGCGAGGGCGGCGTTCTCCCGCTCTGCCTCGATCCGGTCATTGAGCGTATCCAGCGTGTCAAACTCCGCCTCGGCGCCATGTTTGGCCGCCATCTCCGCCGCCGTCCGCTCCAACACCAGCCGCATCTCGTAAAGCTCGACCACCTCGGTATGCGACAGGCTCCGGATCACCGCCCCGATCCGCGGCCGATGCTCGACAATCCCGTCCGCCTCAAGCCGTCGCAACGCCTCCCGCACCGGCGTGCGGGACAGCCCAAGCGCCTCACTCACCTCCTCCTCCCGCAACCGCGCCCCGGGCGTGAACACCCCCGACCGCAGAGAGCTCAGCAGCTTCTCATAAGCTAACTCTCCACTGGAGCGCGTGTCAGGTTTTGATTTTGCCATAGGCTTGTCATATTGTATCCGCTTGGATACAAAAACTCTAAATCGAAGATTCGACAATGTCAAAGCCAATGCACAACTCATCTCCAGAAGTTCTGGTCATCGGCGGTGGAAACGCCGCGCTCTGCGCCGCGATCACGGCCGCGGAAAAGGGGGCAAGCGTCACTCTGCTCGAAGCCGCACCAAAGCCCTATCGCGGCGGCAACTCTCGCCACACGCGCAACTTTCGCTGCATGCATCATGGCCCGCTGGGGCCCTTGACCGGCAGCTACTCCGAAGACGAATACCTGGAGGATCTGCTGAAAGTGACCGGCGGAAAAACCGATGAGTTTCTGGCCAGGCTTGCGATCCGCACCTCTGAAGAGTGTTTGCCATGGATGGAAGCACATGGCGTCCGCTTTCAACCGTCGCTGTCAGGAACACTGTCATTGTCGCGCACAAACGCCTTTTTCCTTGGCGGCGGGAAGGGCCTGGTGAATGCCTATTACCGCACGGCCGAGGCCTTGGGGGTTGATGTTTACTATGAGACATCCGTCACGCATCTAGAGCTTGACGACGCCCGCATCGTGCGGGTGGATGCGACTCAACAGGATCACCTTTTCTCACTGACACCCAAGGCGGTTGTAGTGGCTGCAGGCGGGTTTCAGGCCGATACGGATTGGCTTGCACGGGCCTGGGGGTCGGCGGCCAAGAACTTCCTGATCCGCGGAACGCCGTATAACCGCGGCGTCGTACTTGCGGATCTGTTGGAGCAAGGTGTCGAGCAAGTGGGTGACCCAACGCAATGCCACGCTGTGGCGATCGACGGTCGGGCGCCGAAATTCGATGGCGGGATCGTCACACGGCTGGACTGCGTGCCTTTTTCGATTGTGGTGAATAAACATGCTGATCGTTTCTACGACGAGGGCGAAGATGTCTGGCCCAAGCGGTATGCGATTTGGGGGCGTCTGGTGGCGGACCAACCCGACCAGGTGGGTTATGTGATAATCGATGCAAAGTCTCTAGAGCTTTTTATGCCGTCGGTTTTTCCACCGCTAAAGGCGGACACTTTGGAAGGTTTGGCGACGCAACTCGGCCTGCCGCCTGATCGGCTGCGCAACACGGTCAACGCATTCAACGCCGCCTGTGGCGATACGTCGGCATTTCACCCAACCGAGCTTGACGGCGTGGCGACCAGCGGTTTGACCCCGCCGAAAAGCAACTGGGCACGCCCCATCACCGAGCCGCCATTCTATGGCTACACGCTACGCACGGGCGTGACGTTTACCTATCTCGGGCTCAAGGTTGACGAGCGCGCGCAATGCAGCGTCGGCAATGCGCCGGTCGCCAATCTATGGGCCGCTGGGGAAACAATGGCGGGTTCCATCCTCGGCCAAGGATATCTGGCTGGTTTCGGCATGACGATCGGCACGGTGTTTGGCCGTATCGCAGGAAAAGAGGCAGCAGATCATGCAAACTGATCTTCTTGAAGAGGCGCGTAGACAAGCACAAATCTGCAACGCGTGTCGCTATTGCGAGGGCTACTGCGCGGTCTTTCCAGCAATGCATGCCGAGCGTGCATTCTCAGACGGCGACCTCACCCAACTTGCAAATCTCTGCCACAATTGTCGCGGCTGTTACTATGCGTGCCAATACACAGCGCCGCATGAGTTTAACCTGAATCTTCCAAAGGCGCTGGCCGAGCTGCGCCAGGATAGCTGGAAAGCGCATAGTTGGCCCGCTGGCTTTGCAACGCTTTTTGACCGTGCGGGTTTGGCCATCACCGCAGGTCTTGTCGTGTCTTTTGCCATACTGTTCTGGCTTGCGCAGGTTCTGCGCCCCGAGGCCGGCGCAGGTTTTTATGCCTATATGTCCCACGGTTTGATGGTTGCGATCTTTGCACCGGCCTTCTTGTTGCCATTGGCGGCGCTCGGGATGTCGCTGCGATCCTTTTGGCGCACAATCGGTGGTGAACCCGTGCGGCTTGAACAAGTCTGGGCGGCGCTCCGCTCAGCGGGTCGGATGAAGAACCTCGAAGGCGGCCATGGCGACGGCTGCAATTTCGAAGATGAGGACCGCTTCACGCAGGCACGCCGGCATTTCCATCAGGCGACCCTCTGGGGGTTTTTGCTATGCTTTGCCTCCACATCGAGCGGCACCGTCCTGCACTATGGGTTCGGCCAAGAGGCCCCTTATGGTTTTTTCAGTCTCCCGAAACTCTTGGGTGTGCCAGGCGGGGTCTTGCTCTGCGCCGGCACGCTTGGCCTGGCCTGGCTAAAGACAAAAGCTGACCGTGAACTCGGCGCACCTTCTGCCTGGGGCGGTGAAATGGCCTTCGTTCTCCTGCTCTTCAGCGTCAGCGCAACCGGTCTGTTCTTGTATGCAGCTTCGGGCACAAGTCTAGTGTCGGTACTGTTGCCGATACACCTTGGCACGGTTCTGACATTCTTCTTGCTCACACCTTACACCAAGATGGCGCATGGCTTCTTCCGACTGACGTCCCTAGTGCGCGATGCCCAAACGAGACGGATGGCATTACAGACGCAAGTTAGTACCGCGACGCGCGCGCAAACTTGGAGAAATTGAGCTTCCAATCACTGCCGGCATGCAGGAAGAACACAAGTGTTGTCGCGGTGTTCCACCCGGCCATCGCTCACTTGCCACCCGGTATCCCTCGGCAGAGCGGCAGCTCGATGATTTCCGTAGCCGCCGTATTGCCGAGCCGGTTCGATCATGTCGGCCACAAGTCGTTCTTCGTCTTTGCGATCTCGTGGCTGATGTCTTTGTGTCGAACGGTGTTGCCTCAGCTCCCGACATATCCGGCGCTCTCTGCGCATTTGGTTTGAACTGTCGCCAGTGGTTGCTTGAACCGTCGTCGCCGGAGCTTCAATTGACGGCGCACACGATGACAACCGCAATCCACTGGCAACCGCCTCAATAGACGTGTCCTTTATCTTGCTTCGGTTCAGATCGATGAGAGAGCAATAGGACGACGGGCGGGGCTCAGGGGCTCCGCCCATTCAGGCCTGAAACGGTCCATCGGAGCGTTCCCAAAAACGGCCCTCACGCCCCGGGCCGCCTCGTTCAGGATGGGCTTGTCCAGGGTCAACTCCGAGACCGCCTTGTCAAGCTGCTCAGTGTTCGGAAACCCTCCTGGACGGATCGCGTTCGGTGCCTCACTCAGAAGCCGGTTGCGTTCCCTCAGTTGCTCGGCTCGCAGGCCGCACGCGACTTTGTCCTCGGACCAATTGCGGAAAAGGCTCGTTGCTTTTGCCAGCGGCAACAGAGCTTCCCCTTCAGAAAGGCGAGTGAACTGCAGGCACACTGATGACGGCTTGGTACGGGCATCTGAGGACCGCCGACCTGCACGAGGCGGCCCAGAAGGTGGTCCAGAACCGGGCACAACGGTCTGATGCACGACCTGAGGACGACCCTCATCAGGTCTATCCGATTGATCTCTATCGTTGATCCAGTGGTGAGCCGTGCAGGATTCGAACCTGCGACCCACTGATTAAAAGTCAGATATTGGGGCCATCACACAATTTCAGCGAGTATCGTGCGGTTGCTTAAGTACGTTGAAATGAAATGAATTTTAGCTCAGGGTTGCACGCAGTGTATCACCCAATTTCATCAAGCGTGCTCGCCCGGTGCTCGCTCAGCGCCTCGGGCGAGCACCAAAGAAAGACCTGGGAGGCAAAATGAAAAGAGTCCGAATCTCACGCCGAACGGTTGACGCACTTAATCCGCGCGATACCAAGTTCTACGCATGGGATACCATCATTGCTGGCTTCGGCGTCAAAGTCTTGGCTTCAGGCCGCAAGATTTTCGTTTTCAAGTACCGCACTGGCGGAGGCCGAAGTGGCAAGTCACGCGAACCCGTCATTGGACACGATGGCACCATCACACCTGATCAAGCGCGCAAGGTCGCACAGAAATGGGCTGCACAAGTGGCCCTAGGCCAAGATCCCAGCGCGGATCGGCGGGCGCAGAATACCGCGCCCAAAATGGTCGAACTTTTCACCCGCTATCTCACTGACCATGCCGACAAACACAAAAAGCCTCGGAGCGCTCAAGAAGACCGTGCGATGATTGACAAGGTCCTCACACCCGCGTTTGGAAAAATTCGCGTAAAAGACATATCGCGCGCGGACATCGCCCGTTGGCACACCAAGTTGTCGAAAACGCCTTACCGCGCCAACAGAGCATTGGCCTGCCTTTCAAAAGCGTTGAACTTGGCCGAAATCTGGGGAATGCGGCCGATCAACAGCAATCCCTGCAAGGGTGTCACCAAATTCAAGGAAGAAAAGCGCAAGCGTTATCTTTCTTCTACGGAATACGCCAAACTCTTCGGGACTTTGGAAAAGGCCGAAGCCGGGGAAGTCAAAACTGAAAGCGGCAGCCCGCTGTCACCCTTCGCCTGTGCTGCAATACGTGTGTTGATACTCACCGGAGCAAGGCGTTCGGAAATACTCAGCCTAGAATGGTCATGGGTGAAACTTAATGACGGAGTTGCCGATCTACCCGACAGCAAAGGAGGCGCACGGCGACTATACCTGGAACCAGGCGTTGTAGCCGTGTTGGCGAGTCTGCCAAGATTGCATGATGCGCCATTCGTCTTTCCCGGCGCCAAGTCAGAAGCGCCGCTGAAAGACCTTAAACGCCCGTGGGATACCATCCGCAAGGCGGCAGGCTTACATGACCTTCGTCTCCATGACTTGCGTCACAGTTATGCAAGCGTCGGCGCCGCGTCGGGCATGTCTTTGCCTCAGATTGGCGCTCTCCTCGGGCACAAGTCTTCTCAGACAACCGCTCGTTATGCACACCTTGCAGATGAGGTGCAGCATAGATCGGCCGCCTTGATAGGTGCACATCTTGCAGAGCAACTGAAGCCATCAGCGTGAGCCAGTTGCTCTGTGCGTGTTGAGCGTCGATCTGTCGAATGAAAGAGGTCGGTTCCTTCAAGACAACCGAGCGGCGAAGGTGGATTGCACCCAAGCATTCGACCCTGCCGCTCGAGCCACGAAGCCGATCGGCCTTTCTGCACGGGGGGTGCCGCAGCGCACGTTCAAGTACGGGATCCTTGATGGCAAGATTTACACGGTTCCTCAAACTCGCAACTGGTGTACCAAAGCCCAAGACGTCAAAGTAAACCAACACGGATTGCAAAGGTTCAATTTACCGCCATGACTATTGATAGCTTCACGAAGAAGCGCGACGCGCGGGACATTGCGGTGGGGCGGGTGCGGATCTGGTACCACTTGCCCTTTGCGATCTATCAAATGCGCTCGGCACTTGAGGGTTGGTCACGGCTGCAAGACCAGGCAAGCGACGACCAAGCCAACTACTTCCATTCCTACGTCACCAAGGTGCTTTGGGCACAAAGCGATGTAAATGGTCGCGCCCATCTCGAGCGGTACCAGAAAGCGGAATTCGTTGGGAAACGCTTTCACGCGCAAAAACAGGTGTCCCGCGACGGGAACCACGCGTTCGCAACATTCTCTGGAACCGTAGACGAGGTCTCACTTCGACTGTTCAGACCTAGAAAGAAAGTTGACGAATCCAACCCCGCGATGGGCATGCTGACAGTCGGTGTGACGTTTGACGAAGTCTCTGACGAACCCACAGCCGCGTCCGAAACACTGGCACTCCAAAACCCACGCAGTTTGACCTTGGCGGATGCGCAAGACTTTCTCGATTGGTCAAGACGGGTTTTTGCGCGCTGGCCCGACGCCAAGAAGGGCGCAAAGACCTATACGGCGGGCGACATGATCGAACGCCTGAGGGTGTTTGCACCCGACGAGGACGCGCCCTGGAAAACGATCGACGGGCCGTTCAAACTGGCGTCTTGGGTCAGATGCTTGCTGAAACCGTTTCGGATGGACGGCACGGTTGCCGAGCTCTTCGGCGACGAACGCGCGTTTATGACGTCGGGTGTTTTACTACAAACCGACGGTCCTGAAGATGCCGAAGCGCGCGAAGCGGTTTGTGCCATCCAGGACGAGGATCTGTTTCGCCTGGCCGAGGCCGACTGCTCTGGCGACACGCCGCCTTATGCAATGGACTTCATCCGAGGCAGACTGGACGAATACCTGTACAACCGCCACGCGCCGTCCGCGGATGCGCAAAGTGGCAATGCAGCTGTATCACTCATCGCGCACCACCATCTTTGTATGGTCGGTGCGGGAGGGTTTTTTGACCACTTCATTTTAGGCGCGCCCAACGATCCGGATCGGGGGCCCGGGCATGTCGACACCTATTACCGGCACCTGCAGTTTCTGGCGGTCTACGAATACTTCCGACTGGTCCTGTTTTCACAGCGCCTGACCCGTCTGGTCCCCAAAAAGCAGGACAAGGAGTTTCCCGTTCTACTGCAAAAACTGCGCGAGGATTTCCTTGATTTCACGCATATCCATCACTTCTCCAATGTCAGTCTGCAACTGCAGCCGCGGGAAATGTACAGCCAGCTATATGAGACGTTGGGAATCGAGGCGCAGTTTGCCGATATCGAGAACGAATTGCGCGCGGCCAACGAATTTGTCGAAGCGAAAGAAGCACAGGCCGCGGCAAAGCGCGCCGAGAAACTGAATGATCTGATTTCGGTCGGTGTGCCGCTATCTTTGATCGTGGGGGCAACCGGGGCCAATCTGTTTATTGGCGAGGCCCACCCGACTTCTCCAGAGACGCCTTTGCCCTGGGCCACGCAGCTCGATCACCTTGCGACGATTGTCACGCCGATTGCCGCGGTCTGGGCGCTGCTTGTCGGGGCGCTTGGTGGCAAGCTTTGGCAGGTTGCGGCGTGGCTTTGTGTTGCGCTGTTGGGCGGTTTGTGGTTGACTTTTGGGGGGTGAAAGCATGCGTTTGATGTTGGAAACACTGAAAAACCAGAGGTTTCAAATGGTTGGCGCCGTTGCGCGTGAAAAACTGACTGAAATGCGGTGCTTTTCCCAAATTGGCGTTATCGTTATTGGAGGAGGGACTAAGAACCAAAGCAAAATCAAGTGCTTTCGGATGGTAAGTGCACAACAGTCTCCCGCGCGGTAGCGGATTGAGACCCGACCGTCTGCCGTCTTGGTGCTGTGGTCGAACCTGAAGTGCACAACAGTCTCCCGCGCGGTAGCGGATTGAGACGCAGATCTCGCTGCCTTCTGCGCCACTTCTCGGTGCACAACAGTCTCCCGCGCGGTAGCGGATTGAGACCGCCACTTCTCGGCTATCGCCTTGTAGCGAGGGTGCACAACAGTCTCCCGCGCGGTAGCGGATTGAGACCAAGGCATTGTGCGGCCTGCGTTGTGCCCTCTGTGCACAACAGTCTCCCGCGCGGTAGCGGATTGAGACTCTTCGATTGCGGTTGCTACCGCATCTACGAGGTGCACAACAGTCTCCCGCGCGGTAGCGGATTGAGACCCACCTGGTAGTCTTTTACGCCCTTGAAGAGGTGCACAACAGTCTCCCGCGCGGTAGCGGATTGAGACTCGGCAGGCCGAAGTAGGCGACCATACCCATCGGTGCACAACAGTCTCCCGCGCGGTAGCGGATTGAGACGGTGCTCGACGAGCATTTCCCGCTCTGCCGGGTGCACAACAGTCTCCCGCGCGGTAGCGGATTGAGACCTTGTCATTGTACGTGCCGATTTGCGTCTGGTGCACAACAGTCTCCCGCGCGGTAGCGGATTGAGACCCTTCCACGCAGATGAGGGTGGCATCACCCGCCGTGCACAACAGTCTCCCGTGCGGTAGCGGATTGAGACCGACGTGTTTATTTGATGCAACCAGGCGGCGTGCACAGCGGTCTCCCGCGCGGTAGTGGGGGAGGCACGTTTGGTCTGCGCTTTCACCAAGCAGTTCGTGAAGGGTCCAAGGGGCCAGAGCAACGGCGAGTATGCGCAGCCCTCTTCTGCTGTCCGTACTTGCATGGCTCTTTGAATTGCCTACTCTGGAGAGAGTTTCAGCCCGGAGTGCGATATGTATTTTCACCTCGAAGCGATAAACTTCGACGCCACGATTTTCGATACCGACGATATCTCGACAATCCGCGGCGGCTCGATGCTGAATGAACGGCTGCCCAAGGTATTCAAGGGCTTTTTGCAGGGCACGGCGATTTCCGAAGGCGGCTCTCAATTGCTGTTCCAATTGTCATCGCAATCCCCGGATGAGGTTGAAACTGCCCTGTCGGAATTCATGGATCAATCGCCCTGGAAGCACCTAAGCGTCACCTGGGGATTTGGTGCAACCGACGCCGCGGCGATGGCTGCCTCTGCCCGCCGCGCCCCGACTGTATGGTCTGTCCCACCGATCGAACCCGGATGGGCCGACGCGGCCTGCCCCGAAGACCGGACCCGATCCGCAACCACGAAAGAGACCGCAAAAGACGGCAAGACAACCCGGCTTGTCTCCACATCCGTGCACGCCCGCCGCGAAGAGGCCCGTAATTTCCGCCCAGGCCTGTTTGACAATACCGACTTGCACCCGCCCCAAAGCTTTCACGATCTGGTCCGCCCCCATATGCGTAAAACCCGCATCCCCGAGGTGGTGAAAAACAAAATCGCCGTGATCGCCGCGGACGGGATCGGCGCCAGTGCCTTGAAGGCACGCTTGGGCACAGCAGGCGCGCAGGCCCTGTTTGACACGTTCAAATCCCGCTTGGCGGAGGCGCTTTGCACCTGGGCCGAACGCGAGGGCCTGACCTTTGTTCAAGATGGCGACCAGATTGCCCAGATGGACGTTCTCTTTTGGGGCGGTGATGACATGCGGTTTGTCGTTCCCGCCCATAGCGTGGTGTCGTTCATCGATACCTTTCTTGCTGAAACAGAGGCGGAATTGGTGTTGCAGGACGGGCAGATCGTTTCGTCCTTCCCGCACCGGATTGGTGTGATGATCGCACAGTACAAAGTGCCGTTCCGCCAGTTGAATGCGCTTGCGGGACAATTGGAGTCGGCGGCGCGATCGGCATCCGATACTAGCCAAAGCGCTGTGTGTCTGGCGGTTTTCGAAAGCGCGTCGCCGCCATTCGACAGCATTGATACGTTTTGGTCAGAGCTCTACGGACCCGGCCACACGGCTGCGCTTGAAGTCTTCACCGCCAAAGAGTTCCGTGACTTGCTGCGCGTTTGCAAAGGGATCGGAAGCGGCTACGAAGACGCTCCGGGTTTGTCGATCACACAAATCTACCGGATTTTGCGGTTGCTTGGAGTTCCAAGCCGTCCGCTCCTCCCTGAAGCAGGAAACCCGCTTTCCCTGGACGGCAAAGTGCGCGACTTGCTTGCAGATCACGCGGAACGGGTCGACGCAAACTCGGCGGATCCTCTTGCTCAGTTTGTTGGTCTGGATCGCGCGCGTGGATTGCCCCTGCTATTGGCGCAGATCGCGCAGATCAAACCCTACGTGGATGCAGTCGCTGTTCAGGAGGGTAGCTGATGGATCTGCAACGCTACGAGTTAGAGGTTCGGCTTACCACGCCGTTTCTGTTTCCATCAGAAGAGTTTGGTTTGTTCGGATACGACAAAATCACACTGCGTGACGAAAACGGAAGACCCATCATTCCGCGGGACCAGATCCGCGGTGTGGTGCGGCACGGCCTCTCGAAACTCAGTGCAGCGGGCAACGACGATGCCAAGCGACTCTTGCTTGCGTTTGGATCTGGCGGCTTGGACGCGACGCCATTGCGCAACGCCGAGCCTGGCGTTTCGACGGATCTGACCGGAACGGGCCGAAGCCGCATTTCGTTTAGCGACTTGGTGGCAGACCGTGAAGGGCAAGACCATCTACCCCCTATCCCGCGCGTGCATATTGATGATGAGAGCGGGGCAGCCAAAGAAGGTGCTCTGGCGTCCTTTGAGCAAGTCGACCTTCCCTGTTCCGAGTTCGTTTTCGTTGGAGAAATCCAAGCCTACACCGACGCGCCGGAAAGCATCGAGGCAATCATTCCGCTATCTTTGTCTGTTCAAGCGGCCATCGGTTCGATGAAGTCAGTCGGGTTCGGTCGAATTTCTGAACCTGCGACCGTGAAGCCGAAACAAAAGTGGGCTTCTGCAAACCCGACGAACAGCGAAATGGTGAAATGGCGCTTCACGCTGGATCGGCCATATCTCGTAAACGCGGAGCGTGTGGCGGAGAATCTATACCGCGGACAAGTCGACATCCCCGGTGGCGCTTTGAAAGGTCTTTTGGCGCGCCACCTTAGTTTGACAGGTTCGATGACGGATAGTCTGTCGGATGCACTTTCCGACGTTCGTATCTCCTTTGCACGGCCAGAGGGTGCGCAAGTCGCGATGCCCGTTAGTATTGTTTTCGACAGACGTAACAAAAAGCTTGTGGATCTGGCATTTTCGGAAACCGGAACGGGCCCGTTTGTTCGACAAGCGGACTGGAAAGACAAAGACGCAGACTTGCAGGACGCCAAGAAGCGTTACGACGCCGCGGAACGTCCAGAACCAGGTTTTCATCCAACTTTTGAAACCCGCGTCCACACCGCAATTCACGAAAGTAGAGGCGCCGTCGAAGATGCAATGCTGTATTCGACGCAAGCTGTGAAAGTTCAAAACAAAGCGTTCCGAGCGTCTCTTGACTTGTCGAAGTTAGATGAGGCCAACAGGAGCGAAATCCTCAAAGCCATTTCGCATCCGATGATGGGCTTAGGACGAACGGACGCAACTGTTTTGCCTTCTGATCAAGCTGAAACGAAATGGCTTGGGCCTAAACTCCAGGTAGGTCGGTTGGCGCTCAAGTTGGAAACACCTGCATTTTTGGTCGACCATGAGGACGGAAAGGATGCCTTCACAGCGTATCAGGCTTTCTGGCGATCGCGCTTTCCCCAATCGCCATTGATCGAGTTTTATACCGAAGAAAGATTGGCGGGCGGATACTGGGCGCGACGGTTTGGGAAACCAGACCTGTACAGACCATTTCTTTTGACGAACCCTGGCTCTGTGTTCGTGTTCGACTTTGCGCAAGAAAATCATGACGCGTTGCAGGACGTGTTGCGTTGGGGTGTGTGCCGAGACAGTTGGGACGGGGTAGAGATGAACTGGCGCAATTGTCCTTTTGTCGCGATGAACGGTTACGGGGCTGTTTCCTTGTACGCACCGTACAGCGAGGCTGAGAAATGAACGGTATGTTGAAGGAAGAAATCACGCTTGTCGCGGAAGTCGTTTCGCCATTGCACATTGGCTCAGGCGCGGTGCGCCCAGCCACCACAGAGGAAAACCCCGAAGGTGGAGAAATCGCTTTGCTGCAAAGGGCCGCCTCGCACAATACCTGGTTGCCCGGAACGACGTTAAAGGGTGCCCTTGCGGCGGTTGCGGATCAAGTTGTCGAAAGCGACGCCAAAACTAAACTGTTCGGTGCGGCAAAGGATGATAGCGGCGGACAGCAGGGCCGGCTGACATGCTTTGGTGCAGAGGCAAACCAAGGACAAGTATTCGTCGATCATCGAACTGCAATTCACCGCGGTACTGGGGCATCGGAGAAAAACAAACTCTTTGCGCGCGAATTACTTGATATCGGAGCCAAGTTCACAATAACGCTGCAGGTTCTTTCAGAGCGTCAAAGTGAGATGCCCGAACACGGCAACGGAAATTCGCGAAACTTAGAAGCGCTGATATCCGTTTTGGAGGCGATCGTTGGCGAAAGCGAGCTCAGCCTCGGATCAGGAAAGTCGTCGGATTTCGGTCGCCTGCGATTTGAGCCCGAGGTGGATGTCACAAAGCACCAACTTGGTGCGCAAGGCTGGGAGACGACCTCCAAACAAACTCTGGCTCTGAAGCAAGTGACAAAAGAAGCAGTCACGCCAATCATTATGGTCTGCCCAGGGCCGTACTTGTCCTCAGGTCAAACCGAAACAGAACTGCGCCCTGGCAGTTCCGACGGCGAAACCCGAACCGTAAAGACACCGTTACGGAAAAACGACAACACGCTTCCGCGCATAAATGGCAGCGGTGTGAAAGGAGCTTTGCGCTCCAGAGCCGAATGGTTGGTCGCGCTAGACGAACACCGCGGACAAAAGCCGTCCGCCGCTGACGTCACGACCTCAGCCGGAGAAAAGCCTTTGTCTGCGGTACAGCGCTTATTCGGCGATGAGGGGTATCGGGGCAGCTTGTCTGTCGGCGTCCGCAACATCAAAAGACAAGGCGTGTCACGCCATCCGTCTGTGCGTCTTGATCCCATCACACAGGCTCCTATCAAAGGCCCGTTGTTCCTTGTTGAGGCTGACCATGGCGTGCGTTTTGATCTGGTGTTCGATTGGTTCCGAAATCCGCAACCCGATGAAGAAGAGCTCTTTGCTAAACTGAAAAACGACCTCGAAGACAATGGATTAAAGCTCGGTTTCGGCACCACCAAGGGTTTCGGGTGGTTCAACTGTGAACCTCGATCTTTGCAACACGATCACCGACCTAGGATAGAAGCTGAACAGAATGACCGCCCTGACCATCTCGCTTCGTTGCGCGAAAAGGAAAAAGACAACCTCCCCGACCCGGCGACAAAGCTGCCTTACCGGCTGATTGAGATCGACA
This sequence comes from Paracoccaceae bacterium, assembly GCA_030066175.1. GTDB lineage: Bacteria > Pseudomonadota > Alphaproteobacteria > Rhodobacterales > Rhodobacteraceae > JASJCC01. The sequence continues at coordinate 14,837 of JASJCC010000047.1, forward strand.
CGGGCAATGTCACGCTGCCGGAAACGCCGGTGGCGCAAGCGTGGTCCGGCGCAAAGCTGCATTCCAAGCCGCTGGACCAAGGCGTATCGGGTCATATCGATGTGGATTGGGTTTTTGAAACACCGGTTCTCATCGGTAACGGGCAAGAGATCCGCGGCCCGCAATGCTATGGGCCACCGGACAATCCGCAATATTACCTGCCGGGCTCCACCCTGAAGGGCTACGTCCGCAGCGTGATGAGCATTGCTCTGAACGCTCGCCTGACGCATCTCAACGACCTCGAATACTACGAAGACGAGCGGAACAAAACGAACGAGAACAAGCCTGAGCGAAACCACCAAACCGACTATGTTCTGCGCCAGCCACTGACAGATCTCATTGGGCGAGACGCCATCCCCAACGCGCACCGCCCCGCATATGATGAAACGTTCCAGCCTGACTTTGTTCAAGCGCTGCTGGGGTTCATCGAAGAGGCTGACGCGCTTGACCATGAGAAAAAGCACCTCAAGTCGCGCCTGTCTTTTGGGTTTGCCAAGCTGACGACACCAGCCCGGCTGAGTGAACAGCGAAGTACAACGCTCACACAGCCCAAGGGCACCGCGGTGTTCTATGACCATATCGGTGTCAAACGCTATGTCCCGGGGTTCTCGACGCACCAAGGGCTCTACGACCTGTTACCGCCGCCCGACACCGGCAATGAAGAAATGGTGTCGCAGCTACAGTTCCTCGAACCGATGGGCGCCACCGGCCAGCCTCTGACGTTCCGCGGCAGGATCGCGTTTCACAACGTCACTCAAACGGAACTGGGTGCACTGATCTGGGTGTTGTTGGGGGGGGCAAGTCCGAGGGCACGCCACTTGTTAGGGACCGGCAGACCGTTTGGCTTTGGCCGATGCGCATGCGTTGGGTTTGATACCAAAATCGTTACGAATGGCGGTGAAAAGCCCGGTGAAATCCTCCAAAATGTCGCGCAGATTTTTGGTGCTCAAGGGGACAATTTTGCTCCGGCGTTCTCGGCATTCGCGCGGTTTCTGGACGAACACGATCGCTCCGCAGTGAAATGCGACGCGGTGAAGGCTTTGCTAAACAGCTTTGACCCGGCCTATGGGCAGTTGTTGCGCAACGATGGCGGGCTTGCCCCCACAGACGCCGGTTATCAGACCAAGTCGACCTTTGTTGGCGAACGAGACGACAGGGGAAAAACAAACTTCTACCAAGACATGCCAAAGGACAGTTACCGAAAAATCGAACAAGTCCGCAAAGAAAGCGGGGGGCGTTTGGCGGCATTGCTAAGGCGCAAACCATGACCCGGTCAGAACAGCCAATAGCCACCATCCGGTTCTATCGGGGTGCCGTCGCCGTAGACCCGGCTTCGGCGCTCGCCGGCGTCACCCACGGCATAGACACGCAAGCTGTCACCGGGACCCAACAGGCTGGCCACCCGCTGCGCTATGGCGGCGGCGCGCGCCTCGGACATGCGGGTTTCAAACACCGATTTCTGCACTCGGCTCGCCGCGTCCTCAAGCACCGCCGCAGCTTTGCGCCGCGCCTTGTTCGAGGCGATATCGTAAGTGAAAACGGTCAGCATATCCTGCCGTGGCATGGCAAAACTCCATATTTGAGGTTGGAAATTTATAAACTACTGATGAAAAATGACATTTATCGGAATAGATCCAAGATATCCGGTAAAAAGCTTGACGAAGTGGAAATCCATGCTTTACGCTTGGATCATACAAGAAATTATGACGCAATTACAGGGAGTTTTGAAAACTAAGACTAGGAGCGTCTCCCGCGCGGAAGCGGATTGAGACCAATCAGAGACACCACCATTGCGACAACCAGACTAGGAGCGTCTCCCGCGCGGAAGCGGATTGAGACCTGGCCGGTGCGCGTGTAGTCGCCGTGGCCCGACTAGGAGCGTCTCCCGCGCGGAAGCGGATTGAGACGACGGGCCTTGGCGTTGCGTTCGGCCGTCGACTAGGAGCGTCTCCCGCGCGGAAGCGGATTGAGACACCATCTTGACACCGATGGCTACGATCGTGGACTAGGAGCGTCTCCCGCGCGGAAGCGGATTGAGACGGGTTGGAGGTGGAGTTGGTCCGCCCAGTGGGACTAGGAGCGTCTCCCGCGCGGAAGCGGATTGAGACGGCGCGATCAGCAGCCTGCGCACCCGGTCGCGACTAGGAGCGTCTCCCGCGCGGAAGCGGATTGAGACGAAGAAGGTGCCGTAGCCATCCTGCCGCAAGACTAGGAGCGTCTCCCGCGCGGAAGCGGATTGAGACGACGTTGGGTGTATCGAAGCAAACGATTTCAGCCTAAACACGTCTCCCGCGCGGTAGCGGAGACGCCCTGCGGGTTGGACGGCATGTTGGTTCAATAGTCTTGTGTTTGTGGTGCAAACGGCTGGATCGTCGGGTTGCGCACGTGCTGCGCAAGGGCGCGGGCCTCTTCGATCATCAGCCTGCGCAACCCCACCCGGTTGCCGGAGTGGTGGCTGCGTGTCGGACGCTCAATGGAGCTTTCATACCCCACGATCAGCGCGCGCCGCCCGTCAGAGTTGATGGTAACAGACGGCCCGGACGTCTCAAACATCTCCGGTTTCAAACGTCCTTTGCGAAACAGGGCCACTGGCAGGCCCTCGGTCAAAAGCGCCCGAAACCCCTCCATGACATCCCAAACGCCCGCCTCATGCCGGTCTTGCACCGCGTGCAGCACCCCGAAACCCGGATGCAGACCGGCGGAAAGCACCGCGGCCCGGCAATCCCGCTCGAGAAGCGCGGTGAGATAGTTGATCGCCGCGTTCAATGGCGTTCGCCCCGGGCGCGAGCGGCGGAAGGGCGCGGGCTCATCCGTACATAGTTGACCCAAAGCTGGAAAATAGACCGCCGCGGCCCGCCCTTCGTACCCACGCAGCGCTGCAACGTCCGGCGCCCCCGGCAGCTTTCGCAACACCCGGCCCAACTCTTTGGCGGCCCAGATGACGTCTGATGCCTTTTCGCCTCGGTTCAAGACTTGCAGGCGCGCGCGTTGGTTACGTATCCGCCCCTCCACAATCCGCCGCGCCAGATCCGTCGCCAGGCACGCATTCTGCACAACGCGCGCCTGTGCCAGGTGCAGCGCCGCCGCGTGCCCCGGGTTGTTGGTCAACACACCCTGTGGCGCGCCATACCCATCGGTCAGCACGAGGTCGGTGCCAGTACGCAATGCGTGGCGCAGGACGGTTGTCGTCGTCTGCGTCGCCGGTCCCAGTTCAATCCGATCCACACGGCCATGAGCCAAGCGCACCAACTCCCCCTCTGTGTCGGATTTGACCACGAAAGACGCGTTTGTCACGTGCAGACTGCGGCCCGGTTCGGTGATGTAGAGGATCCGCCCACCGGGGTCGTGCCCGCCGCGCGCCGCCTTGGCGTCTTTCTCGTCTTCTTTGGCAAGATCGCGCATGAGTTCGCGCGTCTCGGCATCTTCTTCGTCATCCGGCGCGTCCAAAGTCAGGCTATGCACAAAGAGCTTGCCCAGAAAGGCAAACCCGCGGTCAAAACTCACCACGCGTGACCCGTCGCTGTTGAGGTGCAAACCGTGTTCGGTCAACCAATCCCGCGCTTCCGACAGCGCTTGGTCCGCGCGGGTCTCATCCCGCGTCAGCAGCAGAAAGTCATCGGCAAAGCGCACGATCTGAAAACCAAGCGCCTGCATGTCCTGATCAAGCCCATCGAGAAACAGGTTTGCCAAGAGCGGCGACAACGGGCTGCCTTGGGCAAGGCCGCGACCGGGGTGTCCAAGCTCTTGACCACTTTGTTCCAGCCAAAACGCAATCAGGTCGGTCAGCGCCTCTGGCAGATCAAGCGGCTCCAGCGCAGTCAGGACACCCTCATGAGGGATGCGATCAAAGGCGCGGTCGATATCGGCCTCCACGACCCAGTCAAAGCCCTTGCCGCGTAACGCCTTCACCCGGTCGATGGCCATCTGGACCGAGCGCCCGGGTCGGTAGCCAAAACTGTCTGGGTGAAAGCGCGCTTCGACCACTGGAGTCAGCGCCTGGGCCACGGCGGTTTGCACGATCCGGTCCGCAACGCAGGGGATGGCCAGGCGCCGCGTGTCACCGTCATCTTTTGGAATGTCGTGCAGACGCAGCGGACCGGGGCGGTAGTCACCGTTGCGCAACCGGCCCGATAGCTGCGCCAACTTTTTGGGCGTATCCTTTGCAAAGGCAGTAATCGAGATATTGTCACCGCCAGAACATCCCTTGTTGCCGCGCACCTTTTCCCATGCCATCATCAACCGGTCGACCGATAAGAGGGTCTGGAAGTCCTCAACTTTGGGCATGAAAGGCACCTTTGATGTTGGAAAACGAGTAATATATTCAGATTAAACGAAAAACCGAAAGGAGATGCGCAAAAAATGATGGTGGACATGGTCAAAGCGGCAAAACGGGCTTTTTGCTTGGAATGTTGTCGAATTTGCCCATCGATTCTAGGGTGTTGCAGAAGGCCAGCCTAAACACGTCTCCCGCGCGGTAGCGGATTGAGACGGTGAAGTCCGGATTAGTGAAAGTGACTTCACGCCGAGCCTAAACACGTCTCCCGCGCGGTAGCGGATTGAGACTCGACAGACAGGTTGGCCATCAGCGTGTTGAAGCCTAAACACGTCTCCCGCGCGGTAGCGGATTGAGACGCTGCGAATTGGGCCACGGCCCGTCTTCGGAGCCTAAACACGTCTCCCGCGCGGTAGCGGATTGAGACGTAGCCGAGCATGCTGGCGGTAGCGAACGCCGCCTAAACACGTCTCCCGCGCGGTAGCGGATTGAGACTCTGCGGTTCTGTGAGGTCGCAATGTTCAAGCCTAAACACGTCTCCCGCGCGGTAGCGGATTGAGACCCGGTCCCATCGTCATACGACACGCCTTTCGCCTAAACACGTCTCCCGCGCGGTAGCGGATTGAGACTTCCGGGCCGTCACCCGTTTCGCGCAGCTCGGGCCTAAACACGTCTCCCGCGCGGTAGCGGATTGAGACGGTAACCATGCATTCCCCGCCCTTCTTCACCGGCCTAAACACGTCTCCCGCGCGGTAGCGGATTGAGACCCTGCGTCGTGCCCTCCTCATTGGCAAGATGCCTAAACACGTCTCCCGCGCGGTAGCGGATTGAGACCCGAACCCGATCAAGGCGCGAAGAGCTGCTTTGGCCTAAACACGTCTCCCGCGCGGTAGCGGATTGAGACCCGAGTCGATGGTGTCGTCGCCTTCGCCACCGAGCCTAAACACGTCTCCCGCGCGGTAGCGGATTGAGACGCGCGGACCTTCACCTTCAGCTCCGGAGGTGTCTTCCGCGCCGCAGCGGATCAAAGTGCTGCAACAGGGACGAGCCGGAAACGGCCCGCTCCAACAACCGTGTCGGCACCGATGTGACAGGCCTGTGCCCATTGCAGCAATCGCAGATTCCGGGCCGTTTGCGGGTGTAAAGTAACAGCACCCGTTAAGCCGGTGCGCCATTGTTTTGGTCCGCGCCGGACCCGAAGCACGCGCATGTCAAAGCGCATGGCTGTCACATCCAGTGGGTCGGGTTCCTGCAACAAAGGCTCGTCTTGCCAAGACGCCATCCCATGCAAGCGTTGCGCGACGGCGCGGCGCAGCAAGGGCATGACAACGTCTTGCGGCGGCTTTTGACCCGCGCGGAGAGCCTCCAACCGGGGTGATCGCAGCACCAGTGGCGTTTCGAAGTCAAGGCGGACTGGGCCCTTGCCGGTCATCTCTGCTGGGCTCACATCCCGGTCCAACCGTGCGTACCGAATTTTGAAGGGGACCTGCGTGTTGTCCAGTTCGAGACCTTGGCGCGCCGCGGCGATCCATCCTTCGTGAAACCCGTGCCGCCAAGCTTGCGCCTGCCCGAACAATCGCAGTGTGAGACGGATGACCCCCGGCTTTCTATCGGCGCGTAGGATATAAGGCTTGGGCACCTCTTGCCCGTCATCCAGTTTGCCCTGCGCGTTGTGGAACAGCTCGTAACAGCAGGGCGGGTTGTAGGAACAGGGCTGTGAGGCCAACGCCTCTGGCGACGCGCTTTGCGCCAGCACCTGTCCCAACGCGCCGCGCAGCATGTGCAAAACGCTGAGGATCGGAAGATGCGGTGCAGGATCTCTGCACAAAAGCGTGCTGTCAGAGTAGGACCACATTGTAAGTATTCATAGCGTGGCACGCGCAGGCTGCAAAGGTGCCACCGACGGTTCTTTGGTTCTGTCGCTAGAACCAGAAGAAGGCTGGTTGCGCTGTCCAGACATTTGGCTGGAACCCGAGAGAGAACAACAAAAACCACAACCCAAACACACACTTTGCCCCAAGCGGAGAAATCGGCCCGGAGCATGGCGCGAATTACCTCATGGTGCATACTGCGGCAAAGAACCTATTGCGGCCGTAAGGCAAGTACGGCGCGCAAAGCGCACCGTTCCGCTTTGTCGCGCGGCATGTGCGCGTCGAACTCCATGATCGCCGCGCGTTCTTCGAAGTGGTCACGTTCCTCGGCGGATAGCGGTACAGCGGTGAAGAGAGGGGCAGGCGCCTTGCGTTCTTCGCCGCCGCGCGCTGGTGGCACACGCACCGCCCGCGACTCTTGCGACAAGCGCGACAAACCTGCTTGACGTTGCTGCGCCGCGGCTAACGCTGCGACCAAGTCAAACTTCGGCGACGGCATCAGGGACGGACCACCCGCCAGACGGTATGTGAGTTTGACCCATTTACGATCTGCGGACCGTTTTCGCGTCTAAGCCATCCGTTGCGCTCCAGTACCTGAACCGTCTCGCGTGCGAGGGTTGCATTGCGGATCGCATTAGGGCCGAGGCGCACGATGGTGCGGATGTCGATGCAATGGTCGCGCCATTTGTGCACCAGCCACAGGCGCAGCTTTTCGGCCTTTTGCAGCGGTTCGGGCACCGCAGTTGCCTCCAGAAGGCGTTTGGTTTCAGAAAGATACCAATCCATCAGGGCGATACCCGAAGCGATCTGCGCGACCTCTACCTGCTCTGACGTGTCATCTAGATAGAGCTGCAAAACGCCCGAAAGTCGCACCGCTTGTTCGACGGCTTTCGAGGCAAAACCACGGATCAGGTGGAAAGCACCACCGTCAGCCTGTCTCTCCTCGATTGTATTGTAGTACTGGATCAGAACGTCGCGGGCCTCGGGAGACAGAGCAAGAGCGCGCCGATGACGGGGCGAAGAGGTCTCGGGCAGCCCGCTGTCGAGCAGCGCGTCTATGCGGCGGTGAAAGGCGGAGAGGTGCTGCTCGGCACGTGCATCTGCCGCCGGATCGACTGTCATACTTATCTTACGCTGCCCGATGCGGCTGACTGGCCAAGCGATCAGCATCCGCGACAACAGGCCTTGGTCGCGCAGGGTCTCGTCCGCCAGAAGCGCTTCGGCGATCCGTGGCTGGATCATCAGGTGCGTGGTGAGGCGTTTGTCATAGAAAGTGCGCGAGGGACCAGTGCTGGAACGTGTCCGGTTGACCGAGCCGCCATCCCAAAACTTCGACATAGCCGCCGCTGTTTTCAGGCGGTTGTCGGAGGTCATTCCAAAACCGCCGAGAAACTGACCGCCTTCATCCGAGAAAATTCCCAAGCAAGGTTGAGAGACCTCGTAGTGCTTGAGGAGGCCTTCCATTGTTGGGTCGGTCAAAAGCAACTCAGGTGCAATTGGGGCCTTGGGCTCGGGACCCAAGTTGTCCAAACCCGCGCGCGCGGCATCGGCGTCTTGCTTTTTTGACAGAATCGCCCGGCGTTGACTGTCATAGAGATCAGCTTCGTTTTGATAGGACTGGAAGCGTTCGGCGTACTGTAACTGCCGTTTGCGTTCGAATTCCCGCACGCCCTGCAAGGCCAGCATATCGCAAGCGGACTTGCGCTCGCCCGATTCCGCGACGGAGAGCGCGAAAACGGATACCGGCTTGGGCGATTGCAACGTTTCTACATCCGCATGAGCTTGCGTTGCGAGACTGGCCGCGGCGAGTGCGCTTTGAGCGGCAAGGGCGAAAGGTGCATCAGTGCGATGAACAATGGCCGTTGCAGCGAGTTCGAGCGGACCAAGAGCGTGGGCTGGAAAAGGCTCGGATTGTTCTTTCGGCCGGATGAGCGGGATAGGGTCGGGGAGTTGCGGGGGTGAAGCGGCGGGTTGACTTGGAAGAGTCTCGAAATCCGCGTTAGCGGTGTTTTGGGAATAGCTTTCCCAATCCCTGTCTGAATACTCAGGCATGGCTGTGTCCTTGCAAATATGGAGGTGCGGGAAATTAGATCGCGTTGGGCGTCACGCGCTGCTGGGCAATCCAAGCCTCGATGTCTTCGGCGCGATAGCGGACGAGACGGCCGATTTTGATGAAAGGCGGGCCGTCGTTGCGCATAACAGCCATCTCGAGAAAGCGTTTCGAGACGCCAAATTTGGCTTCGACTTCGGTACGGTTCAAAAGTCTTAAGGGTTCGTTCATGCAGCATCCTCGTGTGCTGTTGACCAAGGTTTTGGACGCCATCTAGAGGTTGTCGCTGGATGACGCGCATGAAAGACTGACCAACGAGCGTTAAAGAAGTTCTATAGCGGCGAGCGCGCAACGAACGGGTCAAAAGATCCGCAAGCTCGACACAAAACTCAAAACCTTGAAGAAAAAATGAGAAGCAGGCAAACGGTAACCGTGCTCGCCCGGTGCTCGCTGAGCAAACCAAGCAGGCGCGTCAAGCTTTTCTAACCCATTGAAAACAGTGGTGAGCCGTGCAGGATTCGAACCTGCGACCCACTGATTAAAAGTCAGTTGCTCTACCAACTGAGCTAACGGCCCACTAGGCGGCCTAACTAGAAAGACGGGTGTCTAGGGTCAACCCCCAAAATGCGGGAAAACGCTGGGCTTTGTATGGTCGTGCTGGAAAGCTTCGGAGCGAAGGCGTATATGGCCGGCCATGACCACGCGCGACCATAGCGGACTGCCCTTCATGAAGATGCACGGGCTGGGCAACGACTTTGTCGTTGTCGATGCGCGGCTGCGCGCGGTTGAGATCACGGCCGAGTTGGCGCGGGCTTTGGGGGATCGTCATCGGGGGGTTGGGTTTGACCAGTTGGCGGTGATCACGCAAGGCGCGGCGGATGCGCATCTGACCTTTTTCAACGCCGATGGCTCGACCAGTGCCGCCTGCGGCAACGCCACGCGCTGTATTGCGCGGTGTCTGATGGATGAGACAGGGCGCGAGGCGCTGACGCTGACCACCGATCGCGGCCACCTGGCGGTGCGGGATGCGGGTCGCGGGCTGACTTCGGTGAACATGGGTCTGCCGCAGTTGAACTGGGATGAGATCCCGCTGGCTGAAGAGATCGACACGCTGGAATTGCCAATAGAGGGCGCGCCGACGGCGACTGGGATGGGCAACCCGCATTGCAGCTTTTTCGTCGAGGATGCCGAGGCGGTTGCACTGGAGCAATTCGGCCTGCGCTATGAGCATCACCCGCTGTATCCGCAGCGCACCAATGTGCAGGTTGTCTCGGTGCTTGGCGACAACCACCTGCGCATGCGGGTGTGGGAGCGGGGGGTTGGGGTGACTTTGGCCTCGGGCTCATCGTCTTGTGCTGTGGCCGTGGCAGCGGCGCGGCGGGGGCTCACGGGCCGGTCGGTGCGGATCGATCTTGATGGCGGGACGTTGCAGATCGACTGGCGCGAAGATGGCGTCTGGAAGACCGGGCCGACTGCGCATGTCTTTGACGGTGTGCTGACCGCAGCGTGGCTGGAGGGCGTGACATGAGCGCGCCGAAATTCACCACGCTGCGGTCAGCACACCGTCAAAGACATGCGCAGTCGGCCCGGTCTTCCAGACGCCATCTTCGCGCCAGTCGATCTGCAACGTCCCGCCATCAAGATCGAT
>JASJCC010000204.1 GCA_030066175.1 Paracoccaceae bacterium
CCAGCGCTTCAAATTACGACATGTCGCCAATTCTTGTTTGTATTGCAGCGATGCTGTTTTCGCTGTTGGCGGGCTCTGCGATTCACTACAACGCTTTGCAGAGGCAAAAGACAGGACGACGTCGGCAGGGACTGCCAGTTGCCTCGCCACTAAAAGAACTCTGGTCGATTGAATCCGAAGCGATCGGCCCGGTTCTCAAAAGGCGAAGACAACTGATCCTTAGTCTATGGCCGGTATTCCTAACGTTCGCGGTAACGCTGGTTTTGGTGCTGACATCCCTATGGCTCGTCAGCAACCCCAGCCTGCGCGAGGGGGCGGCGTTCGGGCTTTTGGATGCGCTCCTAACGCCCTGGATTCGGGTCCAATCGTGGTATGATCTCGCATTCGCCAGCACTCAGCCTCTGATCGAATATCCGCAGACTGGCATCCAATTGCGCAACAGCCGCGAAGCAATGATCGCGTCTGAATGCAGATGGATCGCAGCCCTGTGCCCAGAGTCGCTGATCCAAGTAGATGCCGACGAGACGACGCGCCTTCTGCTCCGCGTACCCGCGATCCAAGATGACTTTGCGGCCGTTTCACTGGTCCACTTTCTTGGAGTGGATGGCGCGATTTTCTACGCCGCTTTGCAAGTGGCACTCTTTGGAGCGTCGCTGGCCGTGGGTTTCTCGGCATTGCTATTGAAGGGCGATCAGCGCATCATCGGTTGGGTTTTTGGCTGCGCGGTCCTTGGCCTTGCGGCTTTATATTTGGCGCAGGTTGGTCTTGCATGGGGCAATGTGTTGGGTTTCTTTCCAATCATGGGACAGCCAATGACATTCGTGTCCTTCGGCGCCAGTCACCATCTTGGTGTGGCACTCCCGTTCATTGCCGTTACGCTTGCGGCCAGCTGTTTGACCTCGCAACCCGCCGTCGGCCTTCGCGCCGTGCGGGCAGAACTCTATAGGCAGAAGTTATCAGAATGAAGTCTCTGTTCAGTAGTTTCAGCCGAACGATCACCGTTGTGCTGATGGTTGTAATGCTTGGTCTTTTGATCTGGTTAGGCCCACCTGTCCTAATGTCTCTGGTGGCGGATTGGCCGCAACTCATGGTTGCGATCGTCGCTGCCTCGGTGATGTTCGCGATTGGGCGTGCACTGACACTGGGGCGTGGTGTACTAGCAGGCGCCAGCCAGTACGATAAGCTTCTCGTCTGGTCAGCCTTGGGTATGTCGGTTGTGTCAGCCGTGACTACGTCGACCGGCCTCCAACAAATGCTCTCTGCGAACCAAAGCACGGCGCCGCTTGTCCCCGTCATGCTTGCGTTGCTGCTCGCGGTGTCGATCCAAGCGTATATGCTGAACAACGCACTGCGCATTGGCGAAGGCCTTCAGAAACTCGCGCCAAAGGACGCAGTGCAAGACGAAGAAGATTTGCATGAGCAGTACATGGCAGAGGCCGCCGCCGCTAGCGACAAGCCTTCCAAACAATGGCAATTGCTGTTGGCAATCGTTGTCTTGTTGGTCGGCATCGCTGTGGCTCTGAATTCTTCGTTCCAAGACTTTTTCGATATGATACGACGCGCGTTTATCTCTGCAGAAGCCGCGACAGGCATAAACCCAGTCGGGCTGGTCGTGGCCGCGGGTGCGCTGCTCATGTTGCATCGTTTCGGTTTCCTAACAGCTATGGGAACGGTGGCGGGGCTGACAACGTCGCTCTTCATCTACATTGCAATGCTGCTGTTTTCGTCTGGTTTCGGGTACATGTTTTACTTCAACTCCGTTCAAACCGAGGTCGTGCAAGCGACCGACCGGAACGCATTCATACGGAATAACGCTCCAGCCCTTGTGAACAAAATCATCAGTCAAACAGAGGCCGATGTTGCAAAAGCGTTAATCGACACACGTGAAGGCGAAGCATTCGAAAGCCTTTCCGCGCGGATGGATCAGCTGGCTGCGGCGTTTCGGGACGCGAATGAGGAAATTCGCGCAGCTCAAGTTCGCTGGGAAATCCGGCGAGAGGAGCAACTGCAACGACAGCGCGAGGCAAGCGAACGCTTGGAAAACGCTCGCACAGCAGTCGCCACAGTAGAGGGTAATGTCATAGCTGCTGAACGTGCACGCGATACGCAACAACCAATCATCGCGGCAAGTATCGACCGCCTAATTCCGCAGTTGCAGGAAGCCATTCGTCTGCGCGATGCGGAACTTACTGGCGTGGATGTCGAAGGGGCAACCGGTGTCGCAGGTATTGGGCCTGAGTATAGAGAGCGAGATAGGGAAGCACAAAGAATCCAAACCGAAATCGACCGGCTCAACGTGCAGCTGTCGGAGTTGGCGGCGAACGTGACCGCAGCGCAAGCGTCCTTGGATGCCGCTAACTCTGAACTGCAGCGTGTGCAATCGAACGACGGCGAGATCGCCGAAGATGACTCCTTGAGACCAGCGGTTGTCGATGCCCAGAGCTTTGTTGAACCGCTAACCGAGTATTTGACCAAGCCGGACACCGACACGTTGCTCGAAGTCGCGCGGGCATGTAGCGATGGTGTTCAAATCCTAATCAACGCTGGCGTTGACCCAGAGAACAGGCCGACGTGTGACGTAGCCGCGGTCGAGGCTGATGTCTTGGCATGGAAGCGGGCACAAGCGGCTCTGGATGAGTTGGTGAAGGACGATCAAACAGGCGCCTGTGACCGAACCGAAGAGGAGTTGGCAGCCGACAGAGAAGGCCGGCGCAATGTCGGACAAGCCTCGCTCAATGAAATCCCCGAATTCCTTCAGGCTCGGATCGACTGGGTTGTGCGTTGCGTCGATGCAGCGAACACAGGATCGGAGGAAATGGCCAAGATTGTCGCAGAAGTCGAGCGGCTGGAAAGCGAATACTTGACACCAACCTACGATGTCCGCCGCATCATTGGAGCGCTCACAAGCTTTAACCGTTTTGCTGTGTTCTCAGCGTTGTTGGCCGTCGTCGTCGACACCGCAATTCTTTTCGCAGGTATCGGGGCAAATGCTCAACGCGGACGTGAGCTTGGTGAAAACCACAAGAAAGTGGTGGCTTTCCGGCAGGCGGACCGCGTGCGCAATCAATTGCTTTTGGTCGATCCAGAAGAGCCTGGCCGTGTCGCTGTACAATTGCTCGATATGGCCAAACCGGAAACTCACACCCCAGGCCATGAGAGCCCATTTAGCCATCAAATTGCTTTGGGACAGTTTGGGCAAAAACAGGTGAATCAGATCAAGCGGATTATGACTGCCGCGGGAACCGATTTTGCCCGACTGCGTGAGGTTGACGGTCAGAAGAGATGGTATCTACATGCGAACCTCATCGCTCTGCTCACCGAGATCGCGGGTTCGACCCGACCGGACTCGCTGGCCGCCGACTATCCGGATCTGACTGCTGTCCCAGGTTCGGACACAAGCACCAAGATCCGTCAAGCGATTGGTGGACCGGCTGGATCACAACTGGGTCGACGCCGTCTGATCACAACCTTGCCAAACTTCTCGCGTGCCTCGAAAGATGGCGACGAAGATCATAAACCACCGCGCACCCCTAACCCCGGGCCAGCTGAAGACCCGTTTAATGAGTAGTCTCGAAAAAAAGGAGGCCGTAAAACCTTTGTTCAACTTCCGCCAGTAAATGGATAGCAATGGCAGTTGCGGACACATCCAAGATCATGCGGATAGAGTCTTTCGGTTACATCCCTACAGACACTGGACAAAACAAGCGTGGTTTAAATGCCGCAACGACTTGTTGCATCGCAGAGTTCAACATTGCTTTTCGCCCTTTCCGTGATATCCAAAAGAATAACAAAGCGGCCGCAAGTGCCGCGTACAACGAGCAGTGTTTCACATGAAGATCAAGTATGCCCCGAGTACGGGACAAACGGTCTTGCCCGACCACGTATGTGATATTGGGTTCGAAGCGAGCGCGAGCGTCAGAACTCCGCGTGGCGATGTGCCAGCAAGGGAGCTGCGTGCGGGGGATATAGTACTGACGCGCCGTGGTCCTAGGCGGTTGCAGAACTCGATTCAGCGCTTGCTTTCTCCTGATCAGAAATACGTGCGTATCAAGACAGATGCTTTCGGGTGCCCGTGTCAGGGAGAATTGGTAGTATTGCCCAAGCAGCGTATCGTTTTACGAGACTGGCGCGCGCGAATTCTGTTTGGTCAAGAAATTGCAGCGCCACCGGTGTCTCGGCTCATTGACGGAGAAAATGCGAAATATGAAAGTGGCGCAAACTTGTCCATCCAGTTTCTATTTCTTAGCCAGCCAGAAGTAATTCGCGTAAACGGTGTTGAACTTGCATCCGCCGATGCCCAGAAAAAGTGATTGCGACGAAGCAACCTTAGCTCCGGTTGGAAATAATCGTGCCACTCGCCACTGATGAGACAACGGACGTTAACTGTAAAAAATTGCTGTCTGTTTCGCCGTGTGCTTCGAGTTGTGAGCGGTACATTTCGCAAATGTAGAGGACGGGAAGGCAGCTTGTCCGTCAGCCACAAGGCAGACAGTACTGCGATACCCGTTCGACCCATTTGCGCCGGAGATCGCAACATGCGGGTTCAATCAGCTGGTTTCGTCGCATCGACGGATGCCGGCAATGGCGCGTTCCACTGCTTCCAGCAAATCGGCGCGCCGAACTGGCTTCATCAGTCGGATGTCGTCGGGTCTTAGACCGTTGCCGTACATCGCGGCCTCGGTGGCGTAGCCGGTGATGAAGACCACCGGTAAATCCGGCTTCAGGGCCCGCAGATCTTTGGCCAGCCGCGTGCCCAGGATCTCCCCCGGCATGACGATGTCGGTCACCAGCAGGTCGAATTCGGGATCGGCGGCGAAGAGCTCATAGCCGAGATCTCCGTTGCGGGCTGTGACCACATCATATCCCGCGCCATCCAGCGTGCGCCGCAGCAGGTCGAGCACGTCGGAGGTGTCTTCGACCACCAAGAGCCGCGCGCCTTTCGACACGCGCTTGGCCTCGGCCTCCGGGGCAGGGGGGTGATCGGGATCGGCCAGGGTTTGTGCAGGGAAGTAGAGCTTGAAAGTCGTGCCGGCGCCAACCTCGGAATAAACCCGGATCGTGCCGCCCGATTGCCGGACAAAACCATGCACCGAGGGCAGGCCGAGGCCCGAGCCAGCGCCGACCGGTTTGGTGGTAAAGAATGGCTGGAAAACCTTGTCGAGGTTTTCCTTGGCGATGCCGCCGCCTGTGTCGCTGACGGCAAGCAGGACGTATTGGCCCTCGGGCAGATCCTCCATCCGTGATTGCAGATAGGACCGGTCTATCCGCATATTGCTGGTCTCGATGATCAGCGTGCCGCCTGCGGGCATCGCATCCCGCGCGTTGATCACGAGGTTGAGTAAGGCGTTTTCCAGCGCACTCGGGTCGAGCCGGGCGGGCCACAAGCCAGCAAGCAGCGATGTCTCCACCCGGATCGTCGCCGGCAGGGTGCGCTGCATCCAGGAGCTCGCGTCACGCACCAGCGCATTCAGATCCACGATTTGCGGCGCCAGATGGGACTTTCGCGAAAAGCTCAGCAGGTTCTTGGTCAGATCGGCGCTGCGCATACAGGCGCTGATCGCTGCTGCAATGGCGGCTTTCTTCTGCGCCTCGTTACTTTCTTCTTCAAAGAGCTCAAGATTGCCCATGATCACGGCAAGCTGGTTGTTGAAATCATGCGCGATGCCGCCGGTGAGCTGGCCAATTGCCTCAAGCCGCTCGGTCGAGCGCATGCGCTCCTCGAGCAGGCGCCGTTCGGTGACGTCGCGGCCGTTCAGCACAAATTCGCCATCTTCGCCGTCCCGGGCCTGCCAGACCACTTCCAGCTTGCGGGTCGCACCGTCGTTTGTGGCGAGACCAAGCTCCAGCACGTCGGAGATCAGCGTGCCCTGCAGCTTGGCGTGGATGAGGTCTTTGGTCTGGTCGTCTGCGGCCAGGTCGACCAGCGCATTGCCGGTGATCACCTCGGGGTCGTAGCCCAGAATATCGATCACCGATGGGCCGACAAAGCGTATCTCACCGTCTGCGCCCAGCACCAGCACCACGTCCGAGGAGCGTTCGATGAGCGAGCGGTAAAAGCTCGCCGTTTCGTCACGCTGCTTCTCGGCCTCTTCGCGCTCGCGGGTCATCTGGCCCAGTGCGTCTACCACCGTCTGCACCTCGGTGGTCGAAGCATCGAGGTGTTTCAGTGTGTCTTTTCCCGCGCCATAGGTCGCCACGGCTGATGAGACAGCTGACAGATCGCGGGTAAGCGTGCGGCCAATCACGTATGAGATCAGGATGGTGAGAAATACCAAGACGGCGGCAAGCACCAGCGATTGGCGCCGGGCATCGGCCAACGATTGCTCCATCATCTCGAGCGAAAACCCCAGCACGGCGCGGCCCAGAGACTCACCATTGTTTTGCACATTTTCGGCAACCACCAGTACGCCGTCGGTCACATCATGCGGATCAATGGTTTCGGCAGTGGCGCCTTCGACGGGAACCGGCCCCTGACCCGCGGCCAGCACGCCATCCGCGTCATAGACGGCGACGAACAAAAGCTCATCATGCGACATCGTTTGGCGGACGTATTCACCCAGCCGCGCGGTATCGAGCTCAAAGAGATAGCGGGCCGAGGTCGCCGCGACCTGAGCGGCCAGATTTTGCGCCGTGTCAAACAGCCGGTGTTCATAGCTGTGCCGGGCGTTGGAGTTGCTGTTCCAGACAAGGATCACCAGCATGACAACCTGGACGGTCACCAATGCAAAGCCAAAACGAAATCGAAGGGAATTGAGCATTTAGTCCGCGAGTGAGTTTAGTCGTTCGGCCATGGAGTCGGCGGCCCAATCCAAAGCATCGTAGTCGGAGATCCGCACCGGGATCAGGCCAGGCCAGCCCATGTCTTTCAGCATGGCGGAGCTGCCTTCGCTGTCCTCGAAGCTGAGGAAGAATTGATGGATCCGGTCGGTAAGGTCTGGTGGCATGGCGGTGGACACGCTGATGGCCGGGGGTGGCGCAAGTTCGGTTTCGGCGATCACGCGGATGCGGTCGCGCACTTCGGGTGCCGCGGTTCTGACGATCGGCATCATGATAATCGACGCATCCACCTGTCCGTGCGTCAGCACGGCCAAGGCGGCGCTCTGGCTGGGTACATAGACCAAATCGAGGTCGTTCTGAGGATCGATGCCGGCAGCACGCAATCGGCGGAAGCCAAGGCCCGTGGAGTAGGCGAGCAGATCTGCGGTGGCGACGGTGGCTTCGTCGCGTAGGTCGTCCAGGGTTTCGTATGCGCTGTCGGCCTGCACTGCGATCACGGCAAAAATACCTGGGCCTGCCATTTGCACAAGCGGTTGGTAGAGATCGCGTTCACGTAATAGTTGAACCGTATCACCGCCGGTCAGGATGATGTCATAGGTCGTGCCT
>JASJCC010000043.1 GCA_030066175.1 Paracoccaceae bacterium
CGCGCCGCCGCCGGCGGTCGTACGGCTGCCGTATTCAACGTTTCCGGTCGGGCTTGTGGGCGGGGCTGTTCCGATGTCGCTTGCGGTCTCGGTGCTGCTTCACGCTGGGCAAACAGCGCAAAATCGCCACAAGCAGACAGTAAAAACAAAAGGGGCAAAAGCGCATACCGCATGCGCCCGACCCTAAGAGCTTGGTGCCCTCTGCGCAAGCCGCGCGCCCCCCTTGTGCAACCCGCCGCCGACCGCTAGCTTGACCCCCATGACCCAGCCTCTGATAGACCCGTTTTTGCGCCCGATTTCTTATCTCCGTGTTTCGGTGACGGATCGTTGTGATTTCCGCTGTGTGTATTGCATGTCGGAGAACATGACGTTTTTGCCGAAGAAGGAGCTGCTCACTCTGGAGGAGCTCGATCGGATGTGTTCGACCTTCATCCGGCTCGGGGTGGAGAAGTTGCGCATCACCGGCGGGGAGCCGCTGGTGCGGCGGGATATTCTGACGTTTTTCCAGGCGATGACGCGGCATCTGGAGGCGGGGGCTTTGAAAGAGCTGACGCTGACCACCAATGGCTCGCAGCTCGAGAAATACGCCCAGGCGCTGTTCGATGCCGGGGTGCGGCGGGTCAATATCTCGATGGACACGATGGATGAGGCGAAATTCGCCGAGATCACCCGCTGGGGGCGGCTGCCGCAGGTGATGCGCGGGATCGATGCGGCGCAGGCGGCGGGGCTGCGGGTCAAGATCAACGCGGTGGCTTTGAAGGGGTTCAACGAGGATGAGCTCTTTGCGATGACCGAATGGTGCGCGTCGCGGGGTATGGATCTGACGTGGATCGAGGTGATGCCGATGGGCGATATCGGCAATGAGGACCGGCTGGGGCAGTATTGGAAGCTGTCGGATCTGCGGGCGCGGTTGGCCGAGCAGTATACGCTGACCGATCTGCCAGAGCGCACGGGCGGGCCGGCGCGCTATGTGCGGCTGGAAGAGACCGGGCAGAAGATCGGGTTTATCACGCCATTGACGCATAACTTCTGCGAGAGCTGCAATCGGGTGCGGCTGACCTGCACGGGCGAGCTCTTTATGTGCCTGGGGCAGGAGGATAACGCCGATCTGCGCAGCGCCTTGCGCAACCATCCCGGGGACAACGGGCCTTTGGAAGAGGCGATAAGGGCGGCGATTGCGCGCAAACCCAAGGGGCACGACTTTGACTATTCGCGCCAGACCGTGGACGGGCGCGTGTCGCGGCACATGAGCCATACCGGCGGTTGAGCCAGAGGTATCGCCCTGATCCAAAGGAGCGCTGACGCGCTCATGTTGATTTGCGCTCAGGCCGCGCAGGCCTCGGGGGCAAAGCCCCCGAACCCCAAGGGGCGCGTGAGGCAACCCAATCACGGGATGGCGGGTGGGGCGATGCGGCGCAGCCGCGAGCGGCATCCCGACGTCCCTGTCACGGCAAGCTAACTTGTCCGCCCCCTACAGCCGCCGCAACTCCGGTTGTCCCCGGTGCTGACGTGAGCAATCCGCGTGCCGCTCGCACGGCGAGAAAGCCAAAGGCTTGCGCTTCGAGCATGTCGCCGTCCAGACCAACCGCCTCGACCGGCTGCACGGGGCATTCCAGCCCCGCCGCCAGCATCTGCATCATCACAGGATTCTTCCGGCCGCCGCCTGTCACCAGCAGACGCTGCAGCGGCGAGGGACAATGCTCCATGCCTTGCATCACGGCCGCAGCCGCCATGGCCGTCATCGTCGCCGCCGCATCCGCGTCGTCCAACTCGCGCACCAGATCGAGCATCAGGGCAAAATCATCCCGATCCAAGGATTTAGGCGGCATCTTGCGGAAGTACATGTCTTCCAGGAACAGCTCCAACGCGCCCTCCACCACGCGGCCTTGAGCCGCCAGTGCGCCGTCGCGATCACAATACAATCCGCGCCGTTCCGCCATCAGGTCATTCAGCGGCGCATTGGCTGGCCCGGTGTCAAACGCCAAGAGTGCACTTGGCTCCTCCGGCAAGCGCACCCCCGGATCAACCCAAGTCAAATTCCCAACCCCACCGAGGTTCAAAAACCCCAAGGGCGCCTCAGCCCCGATCCACTTGGCACAGGCAAAGTGGAAAAACGGCGCCAGGGGCGCCCCCTGCCCGCCCAGGGCCACATCGGCGCTGCGGAAATCCCAGACAACCGGCACGCCGAGAGCTTCTGCCAAAGCCGCCCCGTCGCCCAACTGATGTGTGCCCCGCCCCGCCGGGTCATGCGCCAGGGTTTGGCCGTGAAACCCAATCAGATCAGCGCCTTCGAACCGCGACAGCACCTCCAAATGCGCGGTTTGCACCACCTCCAGCGCCTCACCCACATCCTCCCCCGGCCAGCGCCCCAGGGCCGCGCGCAGCACGGCGCGTTCGGTGTCGCTATAGGGGCGGTACTCGGATGGTCCGAACTCCAGCACCTCATGCCCATCGGTGCGGATCATCGCCGCATCCACCCCGTCCAGCGACGTGCCCGACATCGCGCCCAGCGCCCAGACCGGTTCCGATCCCAACATGCTCTTTTCCTCAGCCGCAACGCCGCTTAACGCTGGCACTGAGATATAAGGGCTATTTCACATGCCATTCCATCCCAAATCGAAACACATGCGCGTCATGGCTCCACCTTTGCTTCAAAGTGACTGTTCACAGCATTATCAACCCGATGGCTGGGCGCGCTGTCGGGGTCAGAGATCAACGAGGCCAAGATCGCGCTTGCCAACGCGGTCACCACGCTCTGCCACGGTGCCGAGGCCGCTGCGGCGGCGGAGGCCACGGCGCGCGAGGTGTTTGAAAGGGGCGGTTCGGGGACGATCTGCCGAACTTGGAGCTGACGGATGGGATCTCCATTTTGCAGTTGATAGTGCGAGCGTGCCTTGCCAAATCGGGCAAAGAGGCAAAGCGCCTGATCGCCGAAAATGGCGCCCGGTTGGATGACGCGCCGCTGACCGATGCGGGCCTGATGCTGGACGCCGGCGCCCTTGTCGCGCCAATCAAGCTGAGCGCGAGCAAAAAGCGCCACGCGCTGGTCAAGCTGGCCGACTAAGCGCCGGTCAGTTGAGCGCCTGAAATGCAAACTGGCCCAAAGCGACCAGGGCAAAGGGGAGCGACAGGCCAATGGCCAACAGCAAGGCCGCCGCCGCGGTTGGGCGGGGCCGTGGGGCGGAAAGGCTGGTGGGGCGGGGCACATCCGTGCGCGGTGTCAAAGCGTTTTTCATCTTTGCAGTTAACACCGTAGAAACTTGTCATATGGTTAATGCCGGTCATGTCCGACCTGCTGTTGCCACTGCCGCAATCCCCTGAATACGCCCGCGCCTGCGCCGCCCTTGGGGTTGACGTGCGTGCCTGCCAACGGCAGCTGCAGGGCCAGGCGACCCTGCGCTGGCAAACACAATCGCGGCGGCTGGGCCTTTTGGGGCGGGTCGATCTGATCTCCCGCGGGCCGGTGGCAGAGAATCCAATGCTGCTGCGATCCTGGCTGGCGCGCTGGCAAAACTGGCATGATGGCCGGCCTTTGCTGCTGAACGCGGCAGGGATGGACGCGGCCGATCTACGCAAGGCCGGCTTCTGGCCGCTGATGACCCCTGCGTCCTTGGCACTGCTGCCGCTGAGCGACGCGGCCACCATGCGCGCCGCGCTACACCAGAAATGGCGCAACCGGCTGAACCGGGCCGAAGCCGCCGGGCTGACGATCCGCTACCGTCCGCTCGAGGCCCATCACTGGGTGCTCAAAGCGGAAACCGCGCAGGCCCGCGCCCGCGGCTACCGCGCCCTGCCCCCGGCCTTTTCGCTGGCCTTTGCCCAGGCAAACCCCGGTAAGGCTCTGGTGTGCGAGGCGAAGTGCAAAGGCGCCCCCGTGGCGGCGATTGTCATCCTGCGCCACGGCCACATGGCCACCTGGCAGATCGGCCACACCAAACCGGAGGGCCGCAAAACCCATGCCATGAACCTGCTGCTCTGGCGGGCCATGACTGAGCTCTCCGAGCAGGGCCACAGGATGCTCGATCTCGGTACCGTCAACACCGACGACGCGCCCGGCATCGCACATTTCAAACGCGGCACCGGGGCGCGGATCGACCGGCAAAGCGGCAGTTGGCTACATCTGGGTGCTCTGGCCCCGCTGGCCCGTCGTTTGCCCGCAAGGCTTGCCGCCTAAAGCTCAGTTCCCGAGCATCCAGGTCCCGTCCGGCCAGAACGCGTGGAAGGCAAAGGCAAACATCACGTCATGCGCCACATCGCGCCCGCGCGCGTCCCGCACCCGCACCGACCCGACATCCCGGCCTTTGGAGATCCGGCTGGTATCCAGGGCCGAGGCCTGCCCGGCCCGCCAGCTCAGCGTCACCCCGGCCTCGGCGATCTGCTCTTCCCGCGCCAGGCGGTCCATCGGCCATGCCCGGTCGCCCACCCGCACCACGCGCATCAGGGCTGGCACGCCATGCGGCGGCATCTCACCGGAATAGAGGAACGGCCGGTGTGAGCTGTCATAGCCGCGATAGGGGTTGCGCCCGTAATCCCGGTTATAGGAAGGTTCCGCCATCACCAGCCCATCGGGATTGCGGGCGCGAAACTCATCCCAGCTTTCCATCCAGCTTGGCATCAGGTCCAGCGTGGTGCCGGTCAGTTCGCCAACAATGGACTCACCCAAAGCCTGCTGCCACCAGCTTTGCGTCTCGCGGTCATACATCACCATGTCGGAATTACGCAGCTTGCCCGACACGCCAAAGGTCAAAACCCCCTGCGGAACGCGCCGGTCAAAGGTCAAAGCCGAGTTACACAACGGGCAGAACGTCACCGCCACCGGCACTCCGGCCACCGCGTCATTGACGATCTCGTGCCAGGTCAGATAGCGGATCGGATAGGCCCGCGGCTTGGCCCCTTCCAACTCCAGGGTGATCACCGGCTCGGTGCCGGAAATCCGCGTCTCGGATGCTGCCTCGACAAATCCCGGGTCACTCAGCGCCGGGATGCCGTCCTTCGGCGGCCCGCCCGACAGGATCTCAAACCAGCTCGTCACACTGGTCTTCTCAAAGTTGGTGTCGGGCCATTCATTGGCCCAAAACTCCGGGCTCGCCTGCGCCACTGGCGCAAGGGCAACCATCACAGCCGCAAAGAAAGAGGTCAGTCGCATGGCGAGTTCCTTTGATAACCTGACCCAAGAATGCGCTTCACGCCACCGCCTGCCTAGCCCTCCTTACGCGCTTGTGACCACCCGTGCGCGGGCCTTGGTGCAATGCCCCCGGGGTGAATGCCCGGCATTTATGCCGTGGCAGAGGGGCTTGCCCCTCACCCGCCAGTCGGGCCAAAGGCCCGGCTGGCTCCCCCTGCTGCGCCGTCAGGCGCGCTATTGGAAAACGCCCGCTTATTGCTCGTGCAAGAGCTGGTCCATGCTGACCGCCGGCTGGGCACAGCCCGCCTCACCGACGATCCGAGCCGGCACACCGGCCACAGTCTTGCAGGGCGGCACCTCTTCCAGCACCACCGACCCGGCCGCGATGCGCGAACAATCCCCTACCCGGATATTGCCCAGCACCTTGGCGCCGGCACCAATCAGAACCCCGTCACCGATCTTGGGATGACGGTCCTCTTCTTCTTTGCCGGTCCCGCCCAGCGTCACCGAATGCAGCATCGACACATTGTCGCCCACTACTGCGGTCTCCCCGATCACGATGGAATGCGCATGGTCGATCATGATCCCACAGCCAATCGTGGCGGCCGGGTGGATGTCAACGCCGAACACCTCGGAACAGCGCATCTGGAAAAACTGCGCCAGGTCCTTGCGCCCCTCGCGCCAGAGCCAATTGCCGATGCGATAGCTTTGCACCGCCTGGAACCCCTTGAAGAACAAGAGCGGCTGTAGGAACCGGTGGCAGGCCGGGTCACGCTCATAGACCGCCACGATGTCCGCCCGCGCAGCCATCGCCAGCTCCGGCTCACTTGCATAGGCCTCGTCACAGATCTCGCGGATGATCTGCTCGGACATCTCGCCATTGGCGAGCTTCAATGAAATCCGGTAGCTCAGCGCCCGCTCGATGGTCGGGTGGTGCAGAACCGAGTAATGCACCATGCCGCCCAGCAACGGCTCTGCCGCCACCGACTCTTCGGCTTCACGGATGATACGGGCCCATACCGGATCAAGTTCGGAAATGTTCGCGCGTGTTTCGGCCATCTCACCACTCCTTTGACCACAGCATCTTAGCAGATAGGCTGGGCGGCGCGAAACGCAAAACCGTGATGTAGGGGATCACCGATATGGATGAGCGCGAAGAGGCCAGGTTCCGCAGCCTGATCCAGCAACGGCTTGCGGCGTTGGATGACGAGGATGCGCTGGGGCGCGACAGTCAGTCGGTTGTCACGCTCGATCAGCAATCTGTCGGCCGCCTCAGCCGCCAGGACGCGCTGCAATCCCAGGCCATGGCCAAGGCCACCCAGGCAAGGCGTGACGCGCAACGGCGCGGTTTACACGCCGCCCTCACCCGGCTCGACGCGGGCGACTTCGGTTATTGTGACGATTGCGGAGACGCCATCGCGGTCAAAAGGCTGGAGCTTGATCCGACGGTAACGCGCTGCATCTCCTGCGCCTCAGCCTGACCGCGCCGGTTGCGCAACGCCTCCAGCACCAGGATCAGACAGTCACAATAGACTGGATCGTCCACTCGCGGTTCGGGCGGCAAGTCCCGCTTTGCCGCCGCCGCCCGCAACGTGCCGTTGCCCCAATCCGGATGCGCGCGGCCAAAGCGCCGGCGATAGCGGTCGGCGGCATCGGCGCGCGCCATCAAATCGCGCGCCGCCCGCCAGCGGGCCCCCAGCGGCACGGTCAGCAGATACCGCGCCGCAAGGGTCAGATCGCCGGGCAAGACCGGCCTCATCCGATGACGGACACCCGCGCAAACGGCCCCGGCCCATAGCGGTTCGACAGTTGCGCTACCGCGACGTCATAGGCCCCCGTCACCCCATCGGCACTCTGCGCCGCGGCACTGTAGGTCCAGGCCGGGCTGGAGACCTGCGTTTCCCGCAACACAGTATCGCCCTGCATCACCCGGATCAGATAGCTTTCGCTCTCTTCCCCCAAAGGCACCTCGATCAGATCCCAATCGTCGCCGTCAATCCGCGTGCGGCGAATCCACTGCACCTCGACATCACCGTCACTCTCTTCGGCGCGCAGATGCGCGGGCCGGTAAGGGCGCAAGCCGTTGCCATCAAAGGCCCAGACATCATAGCTGAAGGTCGGATCGTCATAAGGCCGGCGCGCTGGACCCACGCGGTAATGCTTGGCGATCCGCCGCTCCGCCGCGGCCAACGCGATCTGCGCCGGGGCGCCGTTCATCATCACCACAAACGACCCTTCCGGCCAGACCTCCGGCATGCCGCCATCACTGCCGAACTGCCCGCGCAAGCGATGTGACACCTGCCAGAGCCCGTCGCCCAGAAAGGTGACATCGCGGAACTGCAACAGCTCCCAGTTCCCCGGTGTGCCATCGCCAATCGCCATCAGGTTGCCACCCGACAGCAGCGCCGTGTCGGTGATGCTCTGCAACTCCCCCGACGCCATGCGGATCTGCAACGGCGCCCCACGGTCAATCCGACCGGCAGGCCCGGCAAAGAGCGGCGTTTCCGTCACGCCGATATCCGACCGGGCGGAAAACACACCGTTGAGCTCATAATCCGCATCTTGGGGTGAGGCATAGACCGCCACGCTGCCCGGCCACGGCTCCGCCGTCAGGGCCAGATGCGGCGCGTAGGGTACCTCTTCGCCCGACATCAGCGGCAGATCCATGAAGAGCGGCGTGACCGGCACCGCCGGAGTGAACGGTCGCAAGGCCGCGCCTTCGTCGCTGAACTCCGACGGCAGGTAGACATCCGGTTCGATCCGCACCGCCTCGACCAATTGCTGATGCGTCACCTCCACTCGGTCGATCCGCGCCAGCGTCGGCCCCGAGGGCGCGGGCAAACGCACGATATCGCCAGCGCCCAAGGCCAGTTTCGACGGCGGCAGCGCAAAGCGCAGCGTGTCGCGCGCCACACGCGCCTCGCTGAGCCAGCGTTCCACCGTCTGACGCCCTTCGGCCCGGGTCAGTGACAGGGCGAGGTCGGTTTCCGCCACCGCGTGGGTCGCGTCATCCGGCAACACCGTCTCTTCGCTCGCCACCTGGTGATCGGCATCGGCCAAGGCAAAGCTGACCCGCACACGGCCCGCCATCTCGGCATTTGCTGCACGGGTTTCTGACACATCGCCTTCGATATCGCTATCAACCGCCAGCTGCGTGAGATCCAGATTGACCGCCTGACGCCCCTTTCGCATGCGGAAGACCAGCTTGCCGTCCCGTTCAATCGCATCAAAACCATAAGCCAGGATCAGCGGCTGCAGCGCCCGGCGCGCATCGCTCACATCCGGGACCACATAGCCTCGGACAAAGCCATGCAGCCCCGAGGTATCCACCTCAGTCAGCCCCACACGGGCGCAAATTTCCTCGACAACCGAGGCCAGAGTCCGTGCCGAGGCGCGCCCGTTCAGCCAATGGCCGCGATGGTAGTTCGGCCCGTCGGTCCAAAGCGCGGTATTGCCCGGGAACCACGGATAGGGCCGCGCGTCCCAGGCCCAGACAAACGCCTTCGACATGTCGATCATCGGGCCGTCATAGAGCTCGGAGACCGGATTGTTCTCGGCCTCCCCCCAGTAGCCGTACATCGCGCGCAGATACTGGCGCTGGACCAACTCATCCCGCAAGCCATTGGAAAAATACGGCAATTGCGATTCAGAGGATTTCGGATCGAGGAACTTGTTTGGCTGGTTGGTGCCCTTGTCGATCGCCGAACACCCAAGCTCGGTGAACCAGACCGGCTTCAGCCCCGGCTCCCACGCCGTCGGGTTTTCACTGCGCACGCCACCGACACGTTCGTGGTGGCGGTTCTGCCACCAATTGCGGATGTCCTTGTAGCGCCAGACCCACGGCTCATCATGTTCACCATCGCTGATCGGCTCGCGCCGTTGCGCCGCGCGCGCCTCACTGCTTGGGTAATACCAGTCATAACCTTCGCCCCCCGCCACATTGGCGCGCAGGTAGTCGAGGTTGTGGATATCGCCCCATTCCGCATCCGCGTGATCGTCGCCATCCCGCCAGTCGGACAACGGCATGTAGTTGTCGATGCCGATGAAATCGATGACCGGGTCCGCCCAAAGCGGATCGAGGTGGAAATACGCATCCCCCGACCCGTCCTGCGGGTGATAGCCAAAATACTCCGACCAGTCCGCGGCATAGCCGATCTTGACGTCCGGCCCCAGGATCGTGCGGCACTCATTGGCAAGATCGCGCATCGCCTCGACGGCGGGAAAGCCGTTTGCCCCGCGGATCTGCGTCAACGCCCGCATCTCGGACCCGATGCAAAACGCCGTGACGTTGCCCGCAGCCGCACACAAGGCCGCCTGATGCAGGATGAAGCGCCGATAACGCCATTCCTCCGGGCCGGAATAGGTCACCGACTCTCCGCTGATGTCGAAATCGCTGGCCGACGCCGTCCCGAAAAATGCCGCGACTTCGGCATCTGCCGCCGCCGTCTGGTCCGGTGAGCCGTCGCGGCCCGGGGCCGCCGACAAAGTGATCCGCCCCCGCCAGGGCAATTTCGGCTGATCGTCGGCACCGCTCCACGGGTCAGTCAACCCATTGCCGTCCAACTGATCCATCAGAATGAACGGATAATACATCACCTCGAGGCCCTGCTCCTGCATCTTCTGGATGGCCTGGATGATGGATTGATCCGTGGGTGTGCCGCCATAAACCGGTCGCTCCGCCTCCTGCGGGACAAGCTCGGCCGTCGAGCGCGTCAGCCCGGCGACCCGCCAGGGCATCTTGCCCGGGTCGTAGTCCTTTTGTTCGACCTTGGGCTTGATCTCACAATCACCACAACGCAGGTCATCGCCAAACCAGCTAACGATCAACGACCCCGCACCACAATTGGGCAGCTCATCCGTTAGTTGCTGCAAAGACGTATTGAAATCAGGCTGTTCCGAGGGGGAATTCACGTTGGCCACAGCCTTTTTCCCACCCGAACCAAAGACCTGCGCCGACCCGCTGCCTTGGCGGTAATAGACCGGCTTGGTCGCCAGGGAATATTCCCCCGACCCCGGGATGATCGCCACGCCGGTCACCGCTTCTGGCACGTCACCGGGGTCGTCCTGGGCCGGGCGCGTGACTTCAAAGCTGAACTGCGGCACACGATTGCCAAAACGTTCCAGCTGCAGGTCTTCGATCACCACATAGGCCGTGCCGCGATAGGCGGGCACGGTGCCAGTACCCTCGACCGCCTCGATCTTGGGATCGGGCAGCTGGTCCATTGTACCCGCGTAAACACGCATGTTGAGGTCTGAAACCGGGATTTCCGCGCCATCCGCCCAAACGCGGTTGACGCTGGTGATCACTCCTTCGCACAGCGCAAGCGCGAGGCTCACCGAGTAACGATAGCGTTTCACCTTGGGCTGCGGCGGCGCGCCTTTGCCGCCCCCGCCGCCGGATTCTTTGACCTTTTCCTTGAACTCCGTAGCCCAGATCACGTGGCCACCCACGCGCATCCGGCCATAAACCTGCGCAATCGGCGCGCCTTCTCCAGCGCCGGTCAGACGAAAGCGTTCGATGCGGCCGGTCTCGACCACATCCGCGCCCTGGCCCATCAACCGCTGATCCAGCGCACGCCCCAAGCTCGCGCCGATAAAGCGCCCCACGGCCGTCATCGAAAGCCCTAGCACGGACCCGCCGATCGAGCTGCCGATCGCCGCCCCTGCGGCTGAAAGAAGAATCGTCGCCATCACACACTCTCCAGAGGAAGCTCAAATCGCGCCACGATCCGGCGGCGCCACGGTGCGCTGAGCGCGCTTTCGATCACCCCATGCCCGCTATAGGCATGGACAAAACCTGCATCTGGTCCAATCCGGCTCTGGATGCCCAGATGCTTGGCCACCGACCCGTCGCGCATGCGGAACAGCAGTACATCGCCCGCCGCGGCCTCGGACAGAGGCTTGGGACGCAAATGCCGAAGACCGGCCCGCCACAAGCGTTCATCGCCCTGCGGTTCGGACCAATCCATGCTGTAGCTTGGCACCGCCTCAGGCTCGGGTCCCAGCACCTCACGCCAAACCCCACGCAAGAGGCCCAGGCAATCACACCCGGCCCCTTTGACCGACGCCTGATGCATATACGGCGTGCCGATCCAGGAGCGGGCCGTTGTAACCACCTGGTTCATCGCCGGCTTCCCCCGTTCTGACGCTTGGCCAGCGTTGGATGCACAGTGATCCAGTCCTCTTCCGGGATGTCCGGAAAACCTTGGAAGTTCAGTACGTTGTTGAACTTGAACCGGCACGTGTCAAAGCGCTTGTCACACCCGGCGATCAGCTGCACCTCGTCACCTGGCACGATCTCGGCGCGCAGCGGCTCCCACAGCTCGATGCTGCGCTGATCGTCTTCGGTCCCGTCGCGTTTGATTGCACCGCCAAGACCGGCGGCTGCACCCGTGACAACGGTGAGCCGGCCACGCTGAAACCAGGCGGGCTCGAACCCCGGCAAATCGGGCAACAGGAACACCCGCCCCTCGCAGACCTCACTCACAGCGCCCTCATGGACGTAGCCCGACGTAGTCACGTCAAACCCACAAGCCTTATCCCCCAGCACCGCCGTGCAAGGTTTCTGGAACACCCGCCCCATCGGCCGGTTGAGCGCCTCGGTCAGACCACGCAGCTCGGCGTGATACGCCCCGCCACCGCGCCGGATCTCACCAATCGTGCCGCGAAAGAGCAGTTGGCGGGCCGAAACATCCTGCCAGTTCACCATCCAGGCCGTGACCTCGGCACCGTCATAGCGCCCCGCGGCGATGTCAGCCTCGGTGATGGAATCCGCGCTCAAAGCGCCCATCGCCTCGGTATTGTCGACCGAAAGCCCCGTCGCCTGGCTCAGCGCCAGCGCCGACATGCCCGTGTCAGCGCGATAGGTCAGGCCATCGAATGTCAGATCCCGGTCGTGATCGGTGAAGCCAAAGATCACCCCATCGGTCCGCTTGACCGCCCAGGCCCGCGATACCGTGCCAAGCCCATCCGCCAGATGCGCGTGCAGCGCCTCGACGCCCGACATCAAACCCGCACCTCGACGACAGGCACATCGGGCACTTGCCCGGCCTGGAAGCTTGCCACGCTGACAGTGATCCGATCGGTGTCGAACCGCACCGGCACGTCAAATTCGAACCCGGCGCTGATCTCCACATCGGCCAAGGGCGGCTCTTCGAACGTGATGATCCCGGTTGCAAGGTCGATCTCGAAATGCACTCCTTCGCGCATCTCCACGTCCTGCACCGCAGCCGTGATCGTGCCCGCAACCGGTTTGGTGATCGGGCGCTGATAGCTGGCCGAGCCGGAACGGTAGTTCTTCACCAATTGGAACGCCCGCGTCTGACCATCGCCCCGGGCGATGACCTGGTCATTCGGGCCCGTCTTGCGCGACGGTCGGCAGGATTTGAAATCCGCCCAGTCTTTCCAGCGAAACCCGAAAAGCTGCCCGCGCCGCGCCTCGAAAAACGCGATCAGCGATTCAATATCGTCGAGCGACCGCAGGCCCAGCCCGGCGTCATAACGCCGGCGCGAATCGGCCCAGGGCGTGTTGCGTTCTTCGTGGCCGCTGGTCAGCGTCACCACATCGGTTCTGCGTTCCGGCCCCCCGACCGAGCCAAAGCTCAGATCCGCAGGAAATCTCACCTCGTGAAAAGACATCTTTCGTTCCCCTTACCGATTGCGGGCGCCCTGCCCGAGAACACGGCTCATCTGTGCCGCGATCTGGCTTTGCGACCGCTGGAATCCTTGAACATCGGGCGTCTGGATATTCATCACGACGGTCACACCGCCGCCTCCGCCGCCCTGCGCACGCACCCCCAGCTTGCCATCCGGGCCACGGCTCAGCGGCATGATCGCCTCTGGCCCCGCTTCACCCATCAACCCCATGCCGCCGCGCATCGGAAAACTGACCGGCCCGCTAACCACACCGCCATTGGCAAAGGGCATCACCCGGCCCTGGCTGAATGACCCACCGTCCGCAAAGGGCGAAAAGGCGCCAAAGACCCGCCCGATCCCCGCGGTCAACATGCCGCTCAGATGGTCAGCCACGGGCTGCACCGCGGCCTTGTAGGCGGCGTTGATCATCGATTGCGCAACCAAGCCCAACGCCTCAGACAGCTTCATGCCGTCCAGCACCACGCCGTCGATGGCCCGGCTGAGACCCTGGCTCAGCGTGCGGTCCAGCTTGGCGGCATTGTTGCCCGTCGCGGAAAAGCTTTGGTGGATGCGCTTCAGTTCCGCGTCGAACCCGGCCGCCATGCCCGCCGCACCCGCCATCGACGCTTCAAGCGCTTCGACCTGGTCCTGCAGATCTTCCATCGTTTCTTCGGTCATTTCGATGATCCTTCGATCTTGTCGGGAAACGCGGCAATCAGCTCATCCAGCCTTTGCCGCCCCATCGGTTTGGTGCCCTGAGCCTCGCCGATCAGCAGTTGCAGCTCAGCCGGCGTCAGCGCCCAGAAGCGCTCGGGCGACAGCCCGAGCCCGCGCATCCCCGCCCGCATCAGCACTGGCCAATCAAAGCCTTGAGCCATCTCAGGTGGTCTCCGGCAGGGTGAAGGCGCGGGCCAGCAACTCTGCCGCCGCCTTCGCCGCCGCCATCGGACCGCCTTCGATCTCGATATGCAGCAGGTCGGCGCTTGATCCCGTCCAACCGCCACCGCGCAGCCCGGCGACGATCAGCGCCAGCACGTCGCGCGTGCTGAAGGCGCCGGTCTCAAAACGCTGCACCAGCTCCACCAGTGATCCGCTGTCCAACCCGGCCTCCAGCTCTGCCAGAGCCCCCAGGGTCAGCCGCATGACGTGACGCTCGCCATTCATGACCAGCGCCACCTCTCCCCTCCACGGATTGGCCATTACGCCACCGGCACCGGTGTGAATTGCAGCTGACCGGCCGAGGCCATCGCCACCTCAAAGGTCGCCTCGCCGTTATGCGCACCGGCATATTCGATGCTGGTCACCTGAAAGGCGCCTTCGACGGTGCCGAAATCCGGGATGATCACCTGGAATTCCGGCGTCTCACCGTCGAAAAAGATCTGCCGTGCACGCTCATCGGTGCTGGCATCCTTGAACACACCCGAGCCGCTGATATTGGCCGATTTCACACCGGCACCGGCCAGCAACTCACGCCAACCACCCTGGCTTTCCAGCGTCGTCACATCGACGCTTTCAGCGTTAAAGCTGACCCGCGTCGCGCGCAGCCCGGCCATCGTTTCGAACTGACCATCGCCAGTCAGATCCACCTTGATCAAAAGGTCCTTGCCGTTTTGGGCACCCATTGCATTCACTCCGTTGCTAAGTCTCAGTTGTCTTCCACGCGGGCGCGGAACGTCATGTCGATCCGGCGCAGCCCGCCTGTTTCGCGTTTCGCTTTGGCCGAACGGAACCACAGCCCGACCAGCCGGCCCCGGCTGAGCGTCAGACCCGCGCCGTCCAGCGCGTCGCTGATCGCTCCCGCCGCATCCTTGGCGGCCTGAAATCCTGCGGCGTCGGTGACCACGGACACGATCAGGTCGTGCCAGGCGCCGGCGCCGGAAACGTCGCCTGCCTGGCGTACGCTCTCTGGTCCCAATGCCACGTAGATCGACGGCAAAGGCCCGGCCGGCAAAGCGTCGTAGATCGCGTCACCCACAAATTGCTCCAGCGCGGTATCCGCCTGAAGATGCTGGTAAATCGCCGCCTGAAGCGGGGCAGACACCGCATAGCTCATGTCACCAGTTCCTCTTCCACATCACAGATCAGGTATTTGCCATCCGGCTCGCGTTCGGTAACCGCCTCGATCCGGAACAGCCGAACACCCATGCGGAACCTCTGTCCGGGAACCGGCCGGTTGGAATGGCCCAAAGGCGCCCCGCGCACCGTCACCCGGAACCGCAGCACCGACACGGCCCCGGCAGCACCGCTGGCCTCGCGTCCGCGCCCGGGCGTCACCTCGGCCCAGAGCGTGCCCAAAGCCTGCCAGGTCTCGGCAAAGCCCCCGGCGCTGTCCGCCACGCGCTGCGGCGCCTCCAGCACCAGACGGCGGTTCAAATTCACACCGGCCATCAGTTCAGCCCCATCCGCACGGGACGATACCGGGCCAAAAGCGAGGTCACGCCAAACGGCATGCAGCCCTGGCTCAGAGATGTCTCATCGCGGTACTCGTAATAATGCGCCGCCAAAAGCAGTACGGCCTGCACAAGATCCGCGGGCAAATCGTCAAACGCCGCCGCGTATCCGGCCTGAAAGCGTACTTCGGCAGCACCGCCCTGCACAATCGACGGCAACGCCGCGCCAATCGGCACCAGGTTCGGCGCCGTGGAATCCTGCTCAAGGCGATACCGGTCCGCTGCCACGGTCTCGGCAGCGCCGAACTGATCGACCAGTGTCACCTCGGTAATCGCCTGCACCGGCGCCACCGGCAAGGCCTGGCGCGACGGGTCACGCCACTTGTGCACCGTGACGACAAACCCACGGGTGATCAGCGCCTTCGAGGTCCGCGCCTCGATCGCTGCCATGGCCGCCCGCAGGAAGGACCCCAGCATGGCGTCCTGCACATCGTCTTCGGCAAAACCGCTGCCCAGCCGCAATTGCGCCTTCAACCGATCCACTGGCAGTGCCGCTTCGGGCACCTGAGTTTCTTCGACTAACATCATGATCTTTCTCCGCAATCCTGCTTTGCCTCTTTAGGGTCCGGGCATAGGCGGGCGCGCGCCGCCTACGTTGCTCGGACGGAGGGGAGCAGCTGGACAACGCAAGGCCCCGACGCGCGCCCCGAAGGACAGACCCGCAGCGGGCCTGCCCTCCATCTCAGACCGATCAGGCCGCCGCGCAGCGCAGCAGTTTGATCGCGGCAAAGTCGCTGACGTCACCGCCGACGCGCTTGGTGGCATAGAACAGCACATGCGGCTTGGCGCTGAACGGATCGCGCAGCACGCGCAGGTCCGGACGCTCGGCGATGGTATAACCGGCGCCAAAGTCACCAAAGGCGATCGGATCGGCATCCGCCGCGATGTCGGGCATGTCCTCGGCGATCAGCACCGGGTAACCCAGCAGACGCGCCGGCTCACCAGCGGCAAAGCCATCGCTCCAGAGGTGACGGCCATCGGCGTCCTTCAGCTTGCGCAGGGCACCGGCGGTTTTGGAGTTCATCACAAAGCTCGCCTTGGCGCGGTACTGCGCGCCCAGCGCATAGACCAGGCTGATCAGCGCGTCGCCGTCACCGATGTCGTCGGCAACCGTCGACGGCACGTAGCCGATATTGCCCCAGGCCCAGACATCGTTGTCGACCGTGGCGTGATCGAGGAAGCCACGCGGCTTGTCGACACCGTCGCCGTTCACAAACGCACCGGCTTCGGCGCGGGCAAACTTGTCGGCGATGCGGCCGGCCAGCCAGGCTTCGACGTCAAACGCGCTGTCATCCAGCAGTCGCTGAGACACCTTGGGCAGTGCATTCAGCTCGTAAAGCGGGATCGAGATGCGCTCGATCGTCGGCGTGCCGGTCTCGGTGCTGTCGGTGGTCTCGTCCGCCCAGCCCGCGCCGGTGTCGTTGCGGTCGATCAACACGTCAAAGGACGACGCCTCGACATTGACGACATTGGCGATGGCCCGGATCGACGCGGTCGAATCCAGAACCGACTTGATCTCTTCCGCGGTCTGCGGATCGACCAGGTAACCGCCGTCGCTGTTGACGGCCGTCGACATGGCCTTGCCTTCCAGCTCAAGGCCGCGCAGGCCTTCGTCATCGCCCGACCGCAGATAGGCGTCGAACGCCTTCTGATGGGGGGCCTCCACCTCGGTGGCAGTGGACAGCGCGGGGCGTGCGCCCGCAAGTGCGTGTTTACGATCCAGCATGGTCAGTCGCTCTTCCTGTTGTTGAAGCTTCGCGTGAAGGTCGGCCGAAAGGGCCTTGAAGTCCCCGACAAGCCCCGCCATCGCGGTGCTCACCCGGGTGACCGGAGACTGGTCGTCCTCGGTCCGAGAATGGGTCTCGGCTGTGTTCATCCCGTTCTTCCCGTTTGCTCAATGACGCGCGTCAGCCGCCCGCCAAGTCCCGACGCGCGTCCTCCAGGACACCCGCCAATTCGCGCCAGGCCGCGTCGTCCGGGGCTTCCCCCTTGGACGCCACCCGCGCACTGGGCAGCATCGGGAACGTCACCAAAGACACCTCCCACAGCTCCAGTTCCTGCAAGAGCCGCTGGCCCCTTTCATTCTTTGCCGCTTTCAGCGTGCGATACCCGATCGAAAGCCCGTCGATGGCGCCCGCCGCGATCAACTCAGCCGCCTCGCGGCCCTTTTCGACGCTCTCCAACAGCCGGCCTTTGACATAAAGACCGCGGCTGTCTTCGCGCACCTCGTCCCAGATCCCGATGGGTTGCGCCGGATCGTGCTGCCACAGCATCTTGACCGCACGGCCCTCAGCGCCCAGCCGCTTGAGCGACATCGCATAGGCACCCGCCGCCACCACATCGCCGCCCTGGTCACAGGCGCCAAACAGGCTCGCATAGCCTTCGATCTTGGTGCCGTCCTTGATCTGCACCTCGGCGTCAAAGCGGCAGAATTTGTGCTCAAGTTCCATTTCCGATCCTTTCCAACTCGCTCATGGTGCCGCCTGCAAAAGCCCCTGCAGGGCCTCTGTCAGGATCACCGCGACAATTCCGTAGACCGCCAGCCAAAGCCGCCGCTCCAGCCGTTCGATCAGCAGCTCCAGCCGGTCGAGCCTTGCGTTGATCGCCTCGACCTGCAGCTTGCTCACCCGCTCATGCGCCTCCAGACGCAAACCCGGCGCGCAGGCAAAGGGCTCAAACGGCGCCCGCAGGTCAGTCACCCGTCTCGTCCTCGGCCAACACCGGCAGGCCCAGCATCCGGCGCTTTTCGGCCGAGGTGAGGAAGTCTGCCCCCGCCACGCGGTTCCATTGCGCATCGCGTTCGGCGGCGAGCGCGGGCACCTGGTCCAGATCCGGCTTCAGCTCCAGCGTCTCACCTGAGAAATCAGACAGCCAGCGCCCCACCGCCTGCGTCACCCGCGTCGCCAGCGGCAGCACCGTCAGGCGGTAGAACGCCCGGTGCGCTTCGGCGTAATTGGCAAATGTCGCCTCGCCGGGAATGCCCAGCAACATCGGCGGCACCCCAAAGGCCACCGCGATCTCACGCGCCGCCGCTTCCTTGGTTTTCTGGAACTCCATGTCCGAGGGCGAAAAGCCCATCGGCTTCCAATCCAGCCCACCTTCCAGCAGCATCGGCCGCCCGGCATTGCGCGCGCCCTGATGGTGGCTTTCCATCTCGGTCACCAGCCGGTCATATTGCTCGGCGCTCAGATGCCCCTGGCCTTCCGCCCCACTCCAGACAATCGCGCCCGAAGGCCGTGCCGCATTATCCAGCAGCCCCTTGGTCCAGCAGCTGGCCGAATTGTGCACGTCCACCGCCCGCGCCGCCGATTGCAGCGGGCTCAAACCATAATGATCGTCCTGCGGGCTAAAGCTCTTGATATGGCAGATCGACGACACCGGCCCGGTCACGTCAAAGCGATGCTTGCGCCCACCCACGGCATATTCGTAGGCCACCGGCCAACCGTCGCTACCGGGCACCACGCGCATCCGGTCCGAGCGCAGCACATGCAGCTCTAGCGGTAGACCGGTCTCGGCGGCGACCGCCTCGACATAGCCATCGCCCGACAGCAGCATCTGACCGTAAAGCGCCTCAAACAGGTCCGCCCGACCCTGTGCCGCGTTCGGCGCACCGATCAGACCCAGTACCGGATGCTCGGAAAACCGACGTTCGGCATCCTGCAGCACCAACGGCAAGGCGCTGGCGGCCTCGGCGATTAGCTTGACCGCGCGAAAGCCCACCGGGTTGCCGGCAAAGGCCTGCTTGGTCAGCGATGCCACGTCCCGCGGCGACCACGCGACCCGGCCCGAGGTGTAATGCGCCACCACCGACCCGGTGGCCGAAGCCTTGGCCTCGGGGGCGCCATCCATGTCGGTCCCGCTCCGCCGCAGAAAATCGAAAACCATCGCCTGACGCTCCTATTCCGTTACCGTGTTGCGGGCCGCAGATCGCCGCTCACGGCCCCGCCTTCGCGTGACCCCGCCGATCCAAATCCCGTTTTGTTTGATAGCCGCCCGCCGTTTCAGGAGTGTCCCGTGGGGTGGCCCGCGTGCTTCGAAAGACAACCTATGAAGACCCGGTTAACAGGCCTTCACAGCACCGTACGGTGGGTGCGAGGCGCATTTCTATTTGCGTTTTCAATGTGTTATGAAGCGGGTGTTGCGCTCACCCCAGGCTGCGCACCTTCGGCGATTGCCATCCGCGCGCACCTTCCAGCATCAGATCGCTCAGCGCCCAGACCAAGGCATCGACCCGGTCCGGGCTGCCCGATCCCTGATACCCCGCACTCGACATCAGGCACATCTGATCCTCCAGTGTGTCCAGCCCCTGGGTATGCGCCACCTTCCCCTGCTCATAAAGCGCGGCCACCGGTTCCGCCCGCGCCGCTTTGCCGCGCGTGGCGTGCACTTGCGTGACCGGCAGCATCGGATCGATCTGGTGCAGCACCTCCTTGACCATCGCGCCACCCTGGTTGACCTCGGCCACAACCCGGTCGGCCTCCCAACGCGAAAACGCCTCCGCCGCCGCCTTGGCCCAGCCCAAGGGTGAGGCGCCCTGGATCGTCGCATCCTCCAGCACAACCGCGCGCCACTCCCGCGGTGGCCCCTGCTGCACCACACCGGCCACAACGATCCCGCATTCGTCCGAGGCTTTCCCAGCCCCAGCCGGCGGATCCACCGCCACCACAACCCGGTCAAACTCCGGCAACCGGCCGCAGCGCCCGCCTTCAAACATCTCGCGTGACCAAAGCGCCCCGTCGATGTCTTCGATCATCACACCATCCAGCTCCTGCCGCCCCAGCCGCGACCCGGCATAGCGCGCGCGCACCTCTTCCAGAAACGACGACGCCAGATTGGCCCGGTTGGCCTCGGTCGGCGCATGGGTGGTGACGGTCGAGGACGTCTCGAGCAGTTTGCGCAGCACATCCACGCTCCGCGGCGTGGTCGTCACGCAGACCCGCGGCGCGTCGCCCAGGCGCAAACCGAATTGCAGCATGTCCCAGGTCTCTTGCGCATTGCGCCACTTGGCCAGCTCGTCCGCCCAGGCCGCGTCGAATTGCGGCCCGCGCAGGCTTTCGGGATCATGCGCCGAAAACGCCATCGCCTCGGCCCCGTTTGGCCAGACCAGACAGCGCCGCGAGGCGACCCATTTCGGCATTCGGTCGGGCGGCGAACACGCCAGGATCCCGCTATCGCCAAAGATCATCACCTCGCGCACCTGATCCAGCGTCTCACCGATCAACGCCACGCGCGACGCCCGGCCCTTATCCAGCGGCTTGGCCCCTTCGACCATCGACCGCACCCATTCCGACCCGGCCCGCGTCTTGCCTGCACCGCGTCCGCCCAGAATGACCCAAGTCCGCCAGTCACCTTCAGGCGGCAGCTGATGATCATGCGCCCAGAACTCAAAAAGATAGGGGAGCGCAAGGCGCTCCCCTTTGTCCAGCTCATCCACAAACTGCTTTTGCATCGTGGCATCTGCGGAGGCGATCCAAACGGCACCAGATCTCAGATCGCGCATTGTCGAGGTCGAGTCCGTAGTCGCCGACGATTCCGGCTTCTTTTCGTCTGAGTGTTTCAATTTCCAGCTCCGTTTCTCGTGCAGCCCTCAGCCAATAGCGCAGCTCGTTCAACGCCTTGCTGGCGTCGCTGCCTTTCCCAACTTCCCCGGATCGAAGCTGCTCACGCAGGTCCGAAATATCCTGTTTCAGGTGTTCCAGCGTCTCCGCGATCTCTGCGCGGTTGCTTTCCAGACGCTCAAGTTCCGCTTTTGCGGTTATAAGGGTGGTCATGCTCGATACCTTTCTTGCCTGTTGTTGTCCCTCCAGGCGAGCCAACGAAAAAAAGGCCACCGAGGTCACCCCCGGGGCCGTTTGCCCATTTCGTCCAGCTTGTCACAAGTGCTACCTTGGACCGTGCGTTTGGTCAAGCGGGCCACCGCGCTTAACCCACTGTTAAAGTTAATCAATTCTGAAGCGCGCAGGCGCCGAAAATCGTTCAGAATTGGCCGCGCGCTGCGCGAAAAACGCCCGCAAACAACGGTTTGACGCAGCGCTCGCTTGCCCCACGCTTTGGTCTCTGGCATCACGTTTTCAGAGCGAAAAGGACCCTTGCATGCCCAATCTGTCGAAGCGCATCACCTCGTTGAACGATGGCGGTTCCGACGGGTGGGAGGTTTTCTACCGCGCCCGCCGCATGGTGGCCGAGGGAATCGCCGTTACAGAACTCACCATCGGCGAACATGACATCGGCACCGATCCGGCGATTCTCGACGCCATGTATGAGGCCGCGCGCGGCGGGCAGACCGGCTATGCCATCGTCCCCGGCCGCCCCGATCTGCGCAAAACGGTGGCCCAGCGGGTGCAAGACCGTACCGGCGTGCCCACCAGTGCCGACAACATCCTGATCACACCCGGCGGGCAATCCGCGCTCTTTTCCGCTCATATGGCCGCCTGCGATCCCGGCGACACCGCGCTGTTCGTCGATCCCTATTACGCCACCTATCCCGGCACGATCCGCGCCGCGGGGGCGATCCCGAGGGCGATCCAAACCCATTCGCGCGATGCCTTCCTGCCTGATCCGGCCGCCATCGACACCACAGGCGCCAAGAGCCTCTTGATCAACAGCCCCAACAACCCCACCGGCACGGTCTACCCGCCCGCAACCCTGCACGCGCTGGCGAAGCTTTGCCAAACAGATGACCTCTGGCTGATCTCGGACGAGGTTTACGACACCCAGGTCTGGCAGGGTGAACACCTCTCGCCCCGCGCCCTGCCCGGCATGGCGGACCGCACCATCGTCATCGGCTCGATGTCAAAAAGCCACGCCATGACCGGCTCGCGCATCGGCTGGATCGTCGCGCCCGCGCCGATGATCGACACGCTGATCGATCTCGCCACCGCCACCACCTACGGCGTGCCCGGCTATATCCAGACCGCCGCCCTCTTTGCCCTGACCCAAGGCGCAGCGCTTGAGGCCGACATCGCCCAACCCTTCCAACGCCGGCGCGATCTGGTGCTACAGGTACTGGCGCGGCAAAACACCGTCACCGCCATCCCGTCGCAAGGGGCGATGTACCTGATGCTCGACATCCGCGCGACGGGCCTCACGGGTGAGGCCTTCGCCAACGCGCTGCTCGATACCCACCGCATCGCCGTCATGCCGGGGGAGAGCTTTGGTCACTCCGCCGCCGGCCATCTGCGCCTGGCCCTCACGGTCGAGGATAACCGCCTGGTCGCGGCGGTGGAAACGCTCTGCGCGTTTGCCGAGCAGGTCCGGCAAGCGGCCTAAGGCGATGTCCGGCACCCCGATCTCGACCATCCGCAACCTCGGCCCCGCAATGCAGGACGCGTTCGAACGCGCCGGCATCCCGGACGCCGAAACCCTGCGTGCGCTGGGTGCCGACGCGGCTTATGCCAAACTCTTGGCCAACGGCGCGCGGCCGCATTTCATCGGCTATTACGTGCTGCACATGGCGCTGCAGGGACGGCCCTGGAACGATTGCAAAGGCAAGGAAAAAGACGCGCTGCGCAAAAATTTTGACGCACTCAAGGCCGGTGTCGCGCTGGACGGCCCGTCCCCAGACCTGCAGGCCTTTCTCCGCGATATCGGCCTGACACCCCCGCGCTGACACGAAAAAGGGAGGCGCGACGCCTCCCTTCACACATCCGCAGAACAGGTGGCGCTTAGCCGACCAGTTCGAGACCGGAAAAGAAATACGCAATCTCGACCGCCGCGGTTTCCGGCGCGTCCGACCCGTGGACCGAGTTTTCGCCAACCGACTCGGCAAATTCGGCGCGGATCGTGCCTTCGGCCGCATCCGCCGGGTTGGTCGCGCCCATCACTTCGCGGTTCTTGTGGATGGCATCGTCGCCTTCCAGCACCTGCACGACCACCGGGGCAGAAGCCATGAACTCACACAGCTCATCGTAAAACGGACGCTCGGCGTGCACTGCGTAGAACACGCCGGCCTGGTCCTTGGTCAGGTGAATGCGCTTTTGTGCGACGATCCGCAGGCCCGCCTCTTCGAACTTGGCGTTGATCTTGCCGGTCAGGTTGCGCCGTGTCGCATCGGGTTTGATGATCGAAAGGGTACGTTCGGTGGCCATGGTGTTTTCCCATTCTCTGGCGGATCGGACCCCGTGCCCGACCGAGTTAACGTTTGGCGCGGCGTTAACATGTGGCGTCTGCGATGAAAACCCCCGAGCGGAGCTCAAGGTGAATGCGGGCGCGGCTGTGGGGCGCTGCCCCGTCCTCTTTCAGAGGACTCCCCGAGGTATTTGGGAACCAGAGAAGCAGGGGATGCGAGCGCAATGCCGCGCGGATTGACAGCGTGACCGGGCTCTGGCACTGCGCCGACAATGCTCAGGATCAGCGACATAAGCTATGCCGTCGAAGGCCGCCCCTTGTTTGACGGCGCCTCAGCGACGATCCCCGAGGGCCACAAGGTGGGCCTTGTCGGGCCGAACGGCGCTGGCAAGACCACACTCTTTCGTCTGATCCGAGGTGAGCTGGCGCTGGAAAGCGGCGCCATTACCCTGCCCGCCCGCGCCCGCATCGGCGGCGTTGCGCAAGAGGCGCCAGCCTCCGAGGTTTCGCTGATGGACACCGTGCTGGCGGCCGATACCGAGCGCGCCGCGCTTTTGGCCGAGGCCGACACCGCCACCGACAGCGCCCGGATTGCCGACATCCAGACCCGCCTTGCCGATATCGATGCCTGGTCGGCCGAGGCGCGCGCCGCCGCGATCCTCAAGGGCCTGGGCTTTGACGACGCTGAACAGCAGATGCCCTGTTCGGCCTTTT
Source organism: Paracoccaceae bacterium (assembly GCA_030066175.1). Classification (GTDB taxonomy): domain Bacteria; phylum Pseudomonadota; class Alphaproteobacteria; order Rhodobacterales; family Rhodobacteraceae; genus JASJCC01. The sequence goes on from JASJCC010000043.1 coordinate 23,992, forward strand.
CCGGCGGTTGGCGGATGCGGGTGGCCTTGGCCGGCGTACTCTTTGCCCAGCCTGATCTGCTGCTCTTGGACGAACCCACCAACTATCTCGACCTCGAAGGCGCGCTCTGGTTGGAGAGCTACCTCGCGCGTTATCCCCACACGGTCATCATCATCTCGCACGACCGGGGCCTGTTGAACCGGGCCGTGGGCGCGATCCTGCATCTCGAGGCCCGCAAACTGACCTTCTACCAGGGGCCATACGATCAGTTCGCCCGCCAGCGCGCCGAACAGCGCGCCGTACTGACCGCGCAAGCGAAAAAGCAGCAGGCCCGCAAGGACCACCTGCAGAAATTCGTCGACCGGTTCAAGGCCAAGGCCTCCAAGGCCAAACAAGCGCAATCCCGCATCAAGATGATCGAAAAGATGGACATCGTAACGCCGCCCGAAGAGGCCGCGCGCCGGGTGTTCAGCTTTCCCCAGCCCGACGCCCTGTCACCGCCCATCATCGCCATCGAAGGCGGCAGCACCGGCTATGGCGACACCACCGTGCTGTCGCGCCTCGATCTGCGCATCGACCAGGACGACCGCATCGCGCTTCTGGGCAAGAACGGCCAGGGCAAATCGACCTTGGCCAAGCTCTTGTCGGACCGCCTACCGCTGATGACCGGCAAGATGACCCGCTCGACCAAGCTGCGGATTGGTTATTTCGCCCAGCACCAGGTCGATGAGCTGCGCATCGAGGAAACGCCGCTGCAGCACCTGGCCCGCGCCCGGCCCGGCATCTTGCCGCCCAAGCTGCGCGCCCAGCTTGCCAGCTTTGGCCTTGGCGCCGATCAGGCCGACACCGTGGTCGGGCGGCTGTCGGGTGGGCAAAAGGCGCGGCTCTCGCTGCTGTTGGCAACGCTCGACGCGCCGCATCTTCTGATTCTTGATGAGCCGACCAACCATCTCGACATCGAAAGCCGCGAGGCGCTGGTCGAAGCCCTGACCGCCTATTCCGGCGCCGTGATCCTGGTCAGCCACGACATGCACCTGCTCAGCCTTGTGGCCGACCG
>JASJCC010000202.1 GCA_030066175.1 Paracoccaceae bacterium
GCGGGTTGATCGGGTTGACGATCCCCGCGACTGCGCCGCCCAGCAAGGCATGCACGGTTTCGTTGCAGTTGGGCAGCACGTAGGCCACGGTGTCGTTCTCGCCAATGCCCAGACTGCGAAAGAGGTTGGCCGCCTGGGTAACCTTTTCATGCAGGGTCTTCCAATCCAGGGTCTCGGCCTTGTCGGTGGGCCCCGATGTCAGCTGATAGCTGACCGCCGGATGATTTGGATGCGCCTTTGCGGTCCGGCTCAAGAGCCCATAGACCGTTTGCGGCAAGTCGCGCTGATCCCATGGCATTTCGTTTTCGATCGCATTGCGATCGGCGATCCCGGCATAGGTCATGCCAGCCCTCCCCTGTCAGGCCCCCGGTTCAAGCCGACGGCGCTTTACCCTGTGATAGGGGCAGTTTGGGTATTATTTGCCGCTGGCGCAAGCCTTTGCAACGTTGCGGCACCCGCCTTTGGACGTAACGTCTTGGGGAAATCTGCGCGCGTGCCGCGCGTTATTCGGCGGCCATCCCATCGGTGAACTGCAAACGCGCCAGACGGGCGTAAAGCCCGCCTTCGGCCACCAGATCGTCATGTGAGCCGGTGGCCACCACGTGGCCGTGATCCATGACAACAATCCGGTCGGCTTTTTTCACCGTAGCGAGGCGGTGCGCAACGATGATCGTGGTGCGCCCTTCGGCCAGCGCGTCGACCGCCTGCTGCACCGCGCGTTCGCTTTCGGCATCAAGCGCCGAGGTCGCCTCGTCCAGCAAGAGCACAGGCGCATCACGCAGGATCGCCCGGGCAATTGCGATGCGCTGCTTTTGGCCACCCGACAGCATCACGCCACGTTCGCCCACCCAGCTGTCATAGCCCTGCGGCAACGCTGCAATAAAGTCATGCGCCGCGGCCGCCCTTGCTGCCGCTTCGATCTCGGCATCACTGGCGTCGGGCCGACCAAAGCGGATGTTTTCCCGCGCAGAGGCTGCAAAGATCACCGGATCCTGCGGAACGAGGGCGATGTGGCGGCGGAAGACGTCCCGCTCCATATCGCGCAGATCGACTCTATCCAGGCGCACCGCGCCGCTGACCGGGTCATAGAAACGCTGGATCAGTTGAACAATCGTCGTCTTGCCCGCCCCCGACGGCCCCACCAAAGCCACGGTTTCCCCAGGGCGAATGGTCAGGTCGACGTGATCGAGCGCCGGCGTGTCGGGCCGCGCCGGATAGACAAACGACACATCGTCAAACGCAATCTCACCGCGCACCGGAAGCGGCAGGCCCTTGGGCGCCTCGGGGTCTTTGACCGCATCCTGGGCGTGCAGCAACTCAACCAGCCGCTCGGTCGCCCCGGCCGCGCGCTGCAATTCGCCAAACACCTCCGAGAGCGCCGCAACCGCGCCCGCCACCATCACCGAATAGATCACGAACTGGATCAGCGCCCCGGCGCTCATCACCCCGGCTCGCACGTCCCAGGCGCCTATCCAGAGCACGCCAACGATGCCGGTAAAGACCAGAAAGATCACGATCGCCGTCATGCCCGAGCGGGTCCAGATCCGCCGCCGCGCGGCGTCAAAGCTTTTCTCGGTGACGTCGGCAAAGCCGGCCTTGGAAATCTCTTCATGCGTATAGGCCTGCACGGTCTGCACGCTCAGCAGCGCCTCAGACGCATTGCCCGAAGACGCGGCGATCCAATCCTGGTTCTCCCGGCTCAGCACCCGCAGGCGCCGTCCCAACACGAGGATTGGCACAATGACCGCTGGCACGATCAGCAACACCAGCCCGGTCAGCTTGGCACTGGTAAAGAGCATCAGGATCAGCCCGCCGATGAATAGCAGCACGTTGCGCAGAGCAATCGAGATCGACGAGCCGATCACCGACAGGATCAGCGTCGTGTCCGTGGTGATCCGGCTCAGCACTTCGCCGGTCATGATCTTTTCATAGAATTGCGGCGAAAGGCCAATCACCCGGTCAAACACCGCCATGCGAATGTCCGCCACCACCCGTTCGCCCAGCCGCGTGACCAGCGCATAGCGCAGCGCGGTGCCCAGCGCGAGAAGCGCAGCAATCCCCAGCGCCGCGGCGAAATACAGGTTCAAGAGCTCACCCGACTTGGTGTTGAAATTGTCCACCACCCGGCGCACCGCCATCGGCAGCATCAACGACACACCCGCCGTCGCCGTCAACGCCAAAAGCGCCGCCGCCATCAGGGCGCGATACGGCCGCATGAACGGCCACAGCGCAGCCAGCGATCCCAGCTGTTTTGACTTCGCGCGCTCTTCCTGCCCGGGTCCGGGCGCCGTGTTGCGGGCCATGCGCCCTCCTTCAATCCTGTTCGCGACGTTGTGCCATGCCCGGCGCGCGGGTCAAGCGGCCCTTTGACGCGGTGAAGGCAGGTGCAACCGGGAGGAGCGCTGGAGCGGGCGACGGGAATCGAACCCGTATCATCAGCTTGGAAGGCTGAGGTCTTACCATTACACAACGCCCGCTTTGGATGATAGGACGTAAGACATCGCTGTTTCGACGTCAAGCGCAGGCATTTGGTTGGGGGAGATTCGATGACAAAGCCGCACGCTGTGATCATAGGCGTGGGCGACGGCCTGTCCGCCGCCTTGGCGCGTAACCTCGCGCCGGACTATGCCTTGACGCTTGCTGCACGTAGCCGGAACAAGATGACGCGCCTGGCAGAGGAGACAGGCGCGGATACAGTGCAGCTTGACGCAACAGACGAACCCGCTGTTGCAGCGCTCTTCGATGCGCTTCCTGCAGCGCCGCGGGTTGTGATCTATAATCCGTCGGCTCGTGTGCGCGGACCGATAGCAGAGCTGAACGCGGACGATGTGCGCAAAGCTGTCGATGTAACCGCCATTGGAGCATTCCTCGCAGGAAAGCACGCGGCGAGACGCATGCTGAGTTCTGAGCTGACCGATGGCAAGCGCGGGACGATCCTGTTTACCGGCGCTTCAGCGGGCGTGAAAGGGTTTCCGCAGTCGGCGCCATTCGCGATGGGCAAGTTCGCGCAGCGCGGTCTGGCGGAGAGCATGGCGCGGGAACTGCATCCCCAGGGGATTCATGTGGCGTGGATCAATATCGACGGTGCCATTCTCAACCCCGGGCGCAGTGAGCCGGAGGACCGACCTGGCTCTATGCTGCGGCCAGACGCCATTGCGCGCACCTACCGCCACCTGATCGAACAGGATCGCAGCGCCTGGACACATGAAGTAGCCGTACGGCCCTGGGTCGAGCGCTTTTGAACGTCCTGGGAACGCTTCGTGGGGCAGATGCTGAACGACGATGACCTGGACCGGTTGGACGCACTGCTATTGTCCTTGCCTTAAGAAGCGGACGGCATGCTTCTCAGCGAGTTCGACGGGTTTTGTGCGGGACTTATCGTCTGCCCCGAGATGATTATGCCAAGCGAGTGGTTGCCACGCGTTTGGGGAAACAGCCCCGAGCAGCTGTAGTCTTTGGAAGAAGTCCAAAGCCTGACCGACTTGATCACGCGGCACTACAACGAAGTGGCCCGCGCCCTTACCCCACCGGCGATGGACTACTGTCCGCTCTATGACGAGGACAAACGGACCGGAGAGATCCTTTGGGAGTCCTGGTGCTGTGGCTTCGAGCGCGCCATGCAACTGCGCCCGGATGCTTGGGAACGCATTGTCGAAAGCAGCGACAAGGAGGCGGCGGCTTCGGTCAATATGATGCTGGCGCTTTACAACATCGCCGAGGGTCAAAGCGACCTTCCAGCAGCGTCCATCAACACGCTGACGGAAGAGGCCCCTGATCTTATTCCAAACCTGGTTTTGACCCTGAACACCTGGACCAAATTCGGACAATCAACAGCCTCCTTCCCTGCCTGGGCTGCTGCGAACCCATCCCCTGAGCCGTTTCATGGCAAGAAAGTCGGTCGAAACGCGCCGTGCCCATGCGGTTCAGGCCGCAAGTACAAACACTGCTGCGGCAGCAATTGAACACCCAATTGTGCTGCTACACCAGCTGCTAGATCAGAGCCGCGGCGCAGCTTCACAGGATGAGGGGATCAGCATGACTTCGCGGCTTGCCACCGCGCCAGTTCTTGCTTGTCGGCATAGACCGCACCGGGCACCCGTGGCTTCGTATCCGCCTGGATCATGCCAGAGATATTGGCAAAGCACCGGCAATTGACGTCATCTGCGTTTTCTCGACAGTAATCCAGTTCCGCGCGGAACGCGGCCTGATACTGTGGACCATAGGAACTTGTTGAGCTTCCAGACCCGCTGGTCGTCAGTGCAGGGAAGAAAGAAACGCCGACCACAATCAGACAGCCGGTCAAAATCACACCGAGATACAGGCGATAGTCTTGGGGCATAGCAGCGGCTCTCCTTTCGATGAATAGCATCCCTTCTAAGAATAAAGATTCATCTGAAAATGGCTCCGAGCTTACGGCTGCTCGTTGGCCGTCGAATGTCAGGCTCAAAGCATGATCTGCTGAGCGGCGACGCCGGAGCCATCCACAGGTCCAGAAATGAGGTGTCACGAACAACTGCACGGAAGCAAACGAAATCTGCCTTCAATTCACTGCTTTTTGTACTCTGGGCGGAGAGCCGTCATTCGCTGCGGTTAGCGTCGAGGTGCAAGTTGCGGGACTCTTCGGACCTTGAGGTTTCCACATGCTACTGGCGCAGAATGACCATGCAGTCGCAGCGCCGTGATCGCGGCGCCGCAGCAGGTTTCCCGTTTCCGGTCATTCAACAACGCAAATTTCATCGGAATCCAAACCGACCCTTCGCTGCGTGCCGCGCGAACTCTGACGGAGCGGACCAACCTGCCATTGAGCCAAAGGCTAGCAAATTCAGCTTTATATGATCGCACCGAATGTCAGCCCGCGAACGATCTGCTTTTGGCAAAGCCATCCGAGGACTATGGTCGGGGCTATTGCTACCACCGACGGGGCGCTGATCTGAGCCCAATACGCGATGGGTGGGCGGCGCTCAATTCGCATCCGCAATTGAGCGCTCTGGATTTCATAGTCCCATATTGGCTCGGACAACTGCCAAGTATTCTGGGTCATCCATCGTTTTGCGCGCAGCGATAATCTGCTCGGCATCGGCGCCCGCGATGTAGCGCATCTGGTCCGTGCCATCGGTTGCTGCTTGCCATACAGCCTCTGCGACAATGATCGGTTCAGAAGGCTCAGCCGCCGCTGCCTCAAAGCCCTTTGTGACCTTCTCCAGGAACGGAACATATTCGGTTTGACCAAGTTCGATATCCAGGTTCCCCAAGGTTGTCTCTGCAAAGTTTGAACGGATATTGCCGGGCTCTATCAGCTTCACTTTGACACCGATTGAGTCAAGCTCATAGGACATCGCTTCGGTCATCCCCTCAACCGCAAATTTGGAGCCGTGGTAGAGAGTGCCCAAGGGGAACGTAACCTTCCCGCCCATGGAGGAGATGTTCACGATGATGCCTTCACCCTTGGCGCGCATGTGCGGAAGCACGGCTTTTGTGACGTTCAGCACACCAATCACGTTCACCTCGAACTGCATCCGGATCTTGTGCTCGGGGGTCGCTTCAAGAATGCCATAGGCGCCATAGCCTGCGTTGTTGAGCAAGACATCAATCGCGCCAAAACGCTCGATCCCGGCGGCGACGGCAGCCTCGATTGTCTCGGGTTTGGTCACATCCAGTGCAGCCACCATGACGTTCTCAAGCGCATTGAGCTCTGTGTCTTCTTCGGGGTTGGAACGGACTGTGGCGATCACGTTCCAACCTTTTTCTTGGAAAAATTGCGCATTCATCCGTCCGATACCGCTACTGCAACCCGTGATTAGGATCGTTTTTGTCATATCTTGGTGTTCCTTTTTCTTTTGGGATTGTGATGGTGGAAACGCGATCCAAGGTCTTTCACCGCACCCCCATGAGTTCAGCAAATGCCGTCCAATCCTGACGCACGGCATGTTTTGCGGACTTTTCATAGATGTGGTCCATCTGAGCCCTGTCGGTGAAGGCGAAAGTCTGGGCTGCGAAATCGTCAATGATCAGCGATTTGACGATGTTCTCGAAGTTCAAAGCCTTGCCGAAATTGCCCACGCCCGAGACGAAGTCTTCGGTTCTTTCGCCGCATCCGCCCCACGTCAGGTAGGCATTCAGCCAGACATTGGGAGGTATATTGTTCACGGCGATGCCGCCGTAGTTCAACGCGCGGATCGCCTGTTGGATCCGATCCTCGTTGGCATTGAACGTCTCGTTATCTACCAGTATCATGCACCCGAGCGAACCGAGAAGCCGGTCGTTGCAGAAGGCTGCGGCTTTCGTCAGGAAGTCATCGGCGTTGTTTTCCGTATCCAATGGCAACTCACTGAAAATCTGGTAGAACGCTTCGTTGGTGACGGCGAAGTCATCCTCTTTGATGCCTGGGATCAAAACGAATTCCGCATTTGGATGGGCTTCGCCTCCCGGCGTCAGCACCTCCGCCGTGGACTGGTTCGCCAAGAAAGCCTCTTTGGTTTTATCAACGCCGGGATAGTAGGTTGTTGTCCCAAAGGTCTGATCGGCGATCGCAGCGCGTAGGGCCGCCAGAAACGCGTCTCGCTGGGGCCAGTTCTTCGACGCGATGATCGTCTGCGGCCGGCCACAGACGGCGCCACCATTGAGTTTGCCGACCGAGGCGATCTGCACCGCCCATCGTTGCATCTCTTCCTCAGTCCATGAACCAGGAACAATCAGGCAGGGGTTATTGCCGCCACATTCCGATACCAACGGGGCCGATGCGGCTTTCTGGATCGCATGAGCGACCCCCGTGGAGCCGGTGAAATAGATTGCATTCAGCCCTTCCAGGGCTGGCATTTCGCGGCCCTGGTCGCTTCCAATAAACGCCACCGCCCTGCGCTCGATCAGCGGAGCAAAGACCTTTGCCCAAACTGCGTCAGACGCTTCGTTGAGCTGGTGGGGTTTGTGGATGACGGCCTTGTTTTCCAAGAAGAGCGCCATCGCCATCTCGATTGACGAACTGTAGTTTCCGGCTCCCGAAATCGCGATCACACCCGCTGGCTTTTCAAGCGGGCTAACCTGCTTTGGGGTCCCTGCCACATGCAGATATCCACGTGCCTGACCGGCAAGCATCTTATCTTTCGGCAAAATCGGAAAGACGTCGACTTCGTAGAGGTCGTCACCAATCTTTCGGCTCCCATTGGCGGCGGGCATCGCCCCGGAAATGAGACACTCATAGAGATGTCGAATACCGAGCAGCGTGTTCGCCATTGGCGTAACCGTTGCAGCAATGCCTTCTGCATCAGAAACTGCGCCCGGGGCAGTTTGACCACCCTTCATTCCCGCGTCCGCCGCGCCCAGTTCCTCCGCAAAGGTGAG
>JASJCC010000044.1 GCA_030066175.1 Paracoccaceae bacterium
GTCCGACCCAATCGCCGCAGCCGCCAACCCAAAGGCGACCGACGCCGCGGCGCCCGAGGACGACCCACCCGGGACGGCCTCACGATCATTCACACAAGGCGGCGTCGCGGTCACCGGATTCAGGCCCAGCCCGGAAAACGCGAGCTCTGACATATGTGTCTTGCCGAGGCAGACGAGGCCCATCGCGGTGGCGACGCGCAAGACCTCGGCGTCGCTGCCCGGTATTCGGCCTTTCAGCAAAGCCGATCCTGCCTCGGTCGCCACCCCGGCCGTGTCAAACAGGTCCTTCCAGCTGACCGGCACACCGTCCAAAGGCGACAGCCGGCGCCCGGCGGCGGCGCGCGCCTTGGCCGCCTGCGCCTCGGCCATTGCCCGTTCGGGGGTCAGCCGGGCATAAATCCGGTCCGACAGCTCATGCGCGGCGATGGCATCGAGATAGGATTGCGTCAGCGCCACCGGGTCAATCTCACCCGCGCTGATGCCCCGTCCCAACTCGGCCGCTGTCATCCTGGTCCAGTCGCTCATGTCACTGCCTCCCCCTGCGTCGGGGCGGACCGTAGCGGCAGCAAGGCGCATGGACAATCCCGGACGCCCGCCCATATTGCGCGATATGGAAAACGCGACCGATCTGATCATCGTGGGCGGCGGGCTGAATGGTTGCGCGCTGGCTCTTGCCGCGGCCCGGTCGGGCCTGCGTAGTACTGTGCTCGATGCCCTGCCCACCGACACCCGCGCGGCGCCTGGTTTCGACGGGCGGTCTTATGCCTTGGCGCTGGCCTCGGTGCGGATGCTGCAGGCTTTGGACCTGTGGGAGGGCCTGCCCGCCCAGCCGATGAACGAGATCAAGGTCAGCGATGGCCGCGTTGGCGATGCCGAGGTGTTCCTGGGTCTGCATTTCGACAGCGATGAGATCGAGGAAGGCCCGATGGGCCACATGGTCGAAGACCGCCATCTGCGCCAACGCCTGCTGCAGACGATGGAGGCCGAGCCGCTGATCACCCACATGCCCGAAAGCCGCGTGGTGGCGCAGCAAACGGGGCCCAGCGGCGCCAGCGTGACGCTGGAAGACGGGCAAGAGATCACCGGCAAGCTGCTGATCGGCGCCGATGGACGGCAAAGCGGCACCGCCCAACGCGCCGGGATTCAACGCACCGGCTGGGGTTATGGCCAGCGCGCCTTGGTCTGCGCGATTGCGCATGAGAAGCCGCATAATGGCGTCGCGCATCAGCTCTTTCTGCCGCCCGGGCCGCTTGCCATCCTGCCGTTGACCGAGAACCGCAGCTCGATTGTCTGGAGCGAGGCCGAGGGCCGCGCGCAAGAGATCAACGCGCTGAGCGACGAGGATTACCTGACCGTGCTGCGCCCGCGTTTCGGCGATTTTCTGGGGGAGATCAGCCTCGCCGGCGCGCGCTATATCTATCCGCTGAACCTGACGCTGGCGAATGCCTTTGTGGCCGAACGTCTGGCCTTGGTCGGCGATGCCGCCCACGGCGTACACCCGATTGCGGGCCAAGGTCTGAATGCCGGGCTGCGTGATGTGGCGGCTTTGGCGCATGTGTTGGCGCATGCGCGCAGGCGGGGGGAGGATATCGCCAGCCCGCAGGTCCTTGAGCGCTATCAACGCTGGCGCCGGTTTGACACCGCGACGCTGGCGGCGGCGACGGATCTCTTTAACCGGCTCTTTTCCAACGACAGCGGGCTCTTGCGGCTGGGCCGGGATATCGGCATGGCGCTGGTCAACGCCGCACCCGGGCTGCGGCGGCGCTTTATCCGCGAGGCCGCCGGGTTGACCGGCGATCTGCCAGACCTCATGCGCGCCTGAGGCGTGGCAACGGGGGCAGTGATGGACCAGAAATGCGCAATTGTGACCGGAGCAGCGCGCGGCATTGGGCTCGCCACCTCCGAACTCTTGCTCGAACGCGGCTGGCGCGTCGCGATGCTGGACCGTGACGGCGATGAGCTGCGCAAGGCCACGCAAGGCCGCGGTAACGTGCTGGCACTGGTGCGCGACGTGTCGATCCCCGCGGACGTCACCGCCATGGCGGCGGAAACGCTCGGCTGGGCGGGCCGGATCGACGCTTTGGTCAACAACGCCGGTGTGGCCGAGTTTGGCCCCATTGAAGGCGCCGATTACGAGATCTGGCGCCGGGTGATGGCGACCAATCTCGACGGGCCGTTTCTCTGCACCCAGGCCTGCACCGAGGCTTTGAAAGCGACCAAAGGTGCTGTGGTCAACATCGCATCGATCAGCGGGCTGCGTGCCTCGACCCTGCGGGTGGCTTACGGCACCTCCAAAGCCGGAATCATCCACCTGACCAAGCAGCACGCGGCGGAACTGGGCGAATACGGCATCCGCTGCAACTGCGTCTGCCCCGGCCCGGTGCGGACCAAGCTGGCGATGGCGGTGCACAGCCAAGAGATCATCAACGCCTATCACGATGCGATCCCGCTCAACCGGTATGGGTCTGAACAGGAAATCGCCGAGGTGATCGCCTTTCTGATCTCGGAGAAGGCCTCGTATGTCACCGGTCAGGTGATTGCCGCCGATGGTGGGTTTGAGTCGACCGGCGTCGGCTTGCCCGCTTTGCGCAGCTGACCTTCTGCGCGGCGGGACACCGGTGTAGCCAAAAGGGTGGATTCCGCCCGGACCTGCCATTACCAACGTCATGACCGTGCAAAGGGGAAATGACATGGACCTGACAGGAAAAACCGCGCTGATCACCGGGGCCAGCCGTGGCATCGGCGCGGACACCGCCAAGGCCTTTGCCGCCGCGGGGGCCAATGTGGCGCTGGTCGCGCGAGGCTCCGAGGCGATCGCCGACCTGGCTGGTGAGATTGGCGACAAGGCGGTCGCCATCCCCTGCGATATCGCGCGCTATTGGGAGGTCGAGCAGGCGGTGAAAAACTGCGTCACGGCGTTTGGCGGGCTGGATATCCTGGTCAACAATGCCGGTGTAATCGAACCGATCTCCCATCTGGCACAGGCCGATCCCGATAGCTGGGGTGGCGTGATCGACATAAACCTCAAAGGTGTGTTTCACGGCATGCGGGCGGCCTTGCCGGTGATGCTGGAGGCGGGTGGAGGGACAATCCTGACCATAGGGTCAGGCGCCGCGCATGGCCCGGTTGAGGCCTGGTCACATTACTGCGCCTCGAAAGCCGGCGCTTTGATGCTGACGCGTATGGCCGACAAGGAAAACCGTGCGGACGGGATCCGTGCAATCTCGCTCTCACCCGGGACGGTGGCGACGCAGATGCAGCGTGAGATCAAGGCCTCGGGCGTCAATCCGGTGAGCCAGCTGGATTGGTCCGACCATATCCCGCCCGATTGGGTGGCGCGCACGCTTTTGTGGATGTGCAGTGCCGAGGCGGATCCGTGGCTGGGGGATGAGATCTCGCTGCGCGACGAAGGTGTGCGCAGACAGGTCGGCCTGACGTGATCCGGCTCGACAAGGAAGACGGGCTGTGGATTGCCACGATCGACCGACCCGAAAAAGCCAATTCCCTGACCGCAGAAATGCTTGAGACGCTGAGCGAAATCGCCGAGGCCGCGGTCGAGGCGCGGGTGCTGGTGCTGACCGGGACGGGCAAGGTGTTCAGCGCCGGCGCCGATCTGGAGGCCACCAAGGCCGGGCTTGCCACCTCGCCTTTGTGGGAGCGGTTGTCGGGCGCGCTGGCCGCGCTGCCGTGTCTGACGATTTGTGCTTTGAACGGCACCATCGCCGGCGGGGCGATGGGGATGGCGCTGGCCTGTGATCTGCGCCTGTCGGTGCCAGGGGCCAAGGTGTTTTACCCGGTTATGAAGCTTGGGTTTCTGCCGCAACCGTCAGATCCGGCGCGGCTGGCAGCTTTGGTCGGGCCGGCGCGGGCCAAGATGATCCTGATGGCGGGCGCCAAGGTGCCGGTGGAAGAGGCGCAGAGCTGGGGTCTGATCGACCGGATTGTCGAGGGCGACGTGCTGGAGGAGGCGCGTGTCTTGGCCGCCGATACGTTGGCGGCCAACCCGGCGCATGCGCGGGCGATCAAGGAATTGATCCCATCTGGTGTTCGGGTAGAAAAATCTTGAAGTAAGATTTTTCGCCTGTGGCTGGCGGTAGGGCGTTGTAAGGCGGTTGGCGCTTGTGGCGGCTAGACCCGTGGTGGGCGCGATTTGTAGACCGGCAGGCGCCAGCCAAAGAGCAACGACCCGGCGCGCAAACCAAATGTCACCCCGGCGCAGGCCAGTGCTGCGACCCCGGCGGGCGCCCCCGCCCCGGCTGTCAGCGCGCTGGCGACCGAGCCTGCCAGCGCACAGGTGACGTAAAGCTCGCCCTGCTTCAGCACCAGCGGCACCTCGTTCGCCACAACGTCGCGCAACAGCCCACCCATGCAGCCGGTCACGACCCCCATGACCAGCACCACCGCGATCCCCTGCCCCATCGATTGCGCGATCCCCGCGCCCGCCGCCGACAGCGCGCAGGCATCGAGCCAGAGCAGCGCGCGATAGCGGCTTTCAAAGAGATGCGCGGTGAAAAACACCAAGAGCGCCGCACCACAGGCCACCGCCAGATAGGTCGGATCGGCCATCCAGAAGACCGGGTTACGATCCAGCAGCACGTCCCGCACCGACCCGCCGCCGACACCCGTCAGGATCGCCAGAAAGGCAAACCCGACGATGTCGAGCTGCGCCCGGCTGGCCACCAGCGCGCCGGTCAGGGCAAAGACAACAACGGCGGCGTACTCCAGAAGGACAAGCAGAGTCATGCCAGGGCCGCCTTGTCGGACCGCGTAGTCACGTCTCGGCTTTCTTCGGTTTGAACGGCGCCATGCCAGCGCGCGCCAGCGCATCGGCGCGTTCGTTTTCCGGATGCCCGGCATGGCCCTTGACCCATTCCCAGGTCACGTCATGCCGGGACTGCGCCTCGTCCAGCCGTTGCCAAAGCTCGGCGTTCTTGACCGGTTTCTTGTTCGCCGTCCGCCAGCCATTGCGCTTCCAGCCATGGATCCAGCCGGTGACGCCGTTTTTGACATACGCGCTGTCGGTCACAACCGTGATGGCCGAGGGCCGCTCCAGCGCCTCCAAAGCGGCGATGGCGGCCCAAAGCTCCATCCGGTTGTTGGTGGTCTCTGCCTCGCCGCCTTGCAGTTCACGCTCTTTCAGCACCGTGTCGCCGTCCATCGCGCGCATCAGAACGCCCCAGCCACCGGGTCCGGGATTGCCCGAACAGGCGCCGTCGGTATAGGCAAAAAGCTCAGGCATCGGCGCGGCGCGCCAGCATCACGATGCCGGGCTCAACCGGCCCGGCCAGCCCGGCCTCTTCGAAAGTCTTTTCCGACAGCAGCTCAAACCCCGCCTTGGCCAGCAAGCCCGCCAGCTCATCCCGCGTCACATAGGTGTAGAGCCGATCGAGCCGGTCGCGCGCGGCGCCATCACCGAGCTTCATCCCGATGTGAAAGGCGCCCGCCGGTTTCAGCGCCCGCGCGATGGCCGCCAGATGCCCCGGCAAATCTGCGCGCGGGGCGTGTAACAGTGAGAAATTCGCCCAGACGCCATCGTAAAGCGCCACGGCATCGAGGTCGTCAAAGGTGCCCAGACGCGCCGGCACCCCGCGCTGCACGGCGATATCGACCATTTCCTGCGTTGCATCAATCGCGTCCACGTCAAATCCAAGCGCTAGGAAATGCACCGCCGACGTGCCCGGCCCACAGCCCAGATCCAGCACCTGCCCGCCCGCAGGCAGACAGGCGGCAAAACGCTGCAGGCTTTCCGACGGCCCGTCCTCATCGCCAAACCGGCTGACATAGTCGGCCGCGTGGCTGCGGTAGACGGCGATGGTGCGCGGATCGACGCTCATAACAACACGCCCACCGCAAGGCAGGCCACGACCAGCGCGGTCAGCAAGCCGCGCAACTGCATCCACCACGCGGGCGCCAGACCCCAACGCCAGAACTGCCAATCCAGCAGCAAAAGACCGAGAAAGCCAAAAATCAGGTTGCTCCCTGCTGTGACCGGGCCACCGCCGGTCATGAAAAACGCCCACAGCGCCGGGATCACAGACAACACATAGCCCGTGGTCGCCTGGCCTCCGGACGCCTTGGTGGCAAAGCCCCAGAGCACACCGGACATAAACGACAGGATCACCGAGCCATAGAAAAGCTGCACATAAGGCCCGACAAAACGCGGGCCAAGCGTCGTGCTCCCCCACTGCGCCAAAGGTTCGTTGACGAGCGTGATGGCACCCCAGGCAAAGGGGATCACACCAGCCAGACCCAGGATCAGCGCAAAGCGCGGTACCGCCATCAGGCGCGCTCCAGTGCCAGACGCCCGGCCAGGGCCGCAAAGATCCCGGCAAAGGAGCGGTTTAGCCAGCGCATCACCCGCTCGCTCGACAAAAGCCAATCGCGCGCCGCGGCGGCAAAGACGCCGTAAAGCACAAACACCGCAAAGGTCATGGCCATGAACACCAACCCCAAAAGTGCCATCTCGGCCGTGGCGGTGGCTGGGTCACCGCTCAGGAAAGGCGGCAAAAGCGCGAGGAAGAAGATCGACAGCTTGGGGTTCAGGATGTTGATCAAGGCGCCACGGCGGGCAATGCGCAGGCCCGCTTCGGCGCGTTTGTCCGCGCTAACTGCCAAAGCGCCACCCGACCGCAGGGCCTGCCAAGCCAGCCAAAGCAGATAGGCAACACCGGCAAACTTCACCACGTTGAACAGAACCGCCGAGGTGTGCAGCAGCGCGGCAAGGCCCAGCGTCGCCGCCAAGAGATGAGGCAAAATTCCGAAGGTGCAGCCAAGCGCCGCCCAGATCGAAGGCCACCGCCCCTGCCCCAAACCAATGGCAAGGGTATAGACCACACCTGTGCCCGGGGCGATCACAACGACAAAGGCGGTCATCAGGAATTGCAGACTGAGCATCTCAAGGCCCCTCCCTTTGCTGCGAAATTACTGGTGCCAGAACGCGCCGCAAGCAAAAACCGAATAAGCTCAGCGCGTCTGCGGGACGGCGGGTGGGGCGATGTTTCGGCCACGGCCGGAACGAGCGTCACCCGCCGGCACGACACATCTAATCACGCCGGTTCGCGCAGCACGCGGGGCACCTTGAACTCGACATTCTCAACCGCGGTTTCCACAATATCGACGGTCACCTCGAACCGGTCGCGAAACGCGTCGATCACCTCTTCGATCAACACCTCCGGCGCCGAGGCGCCGGCCGTGATCCCTACCGATGTGATCCCCTCAAGCGCCCGCCAGTCGATATCCGCGGCCCGCATCACAAGCTGCGCATAGCCGCAGCCCGCCTTGCGCCCCACTTCGACCAGCCGCTGAGAGTTCGACGAATTCGGCGCGCCCACCACCAGCATCGCGTCACAGCGCGGCGCCATCGCCTTCACCGCCTCCTGCCGGTTGGTGGTGGCGTAGCAGATGTCTTCTTTATGCGGCCCGACAATCTGGGGGAAACGCGCCTGCAGCGCGGCCACGATATCGGCGGTGTCATCCACCGACAGCGTGGTCTGCGTGACAAAGGCCAGCCGCTCCGGATCCCGCACCCGCACCTCGGCCACGTCCTCGACGGTTTCCACCAGCAGCACTTCGCCCTCCGGCAACTGCCCCATCGTGCCCACCGTCTCGGGATGGCCGGCATGGCCGATCATGATCATCTGCAAGCCATTGTCGTGATGGCGCGCCGCCTCGATATGCACCTTGCTGACCAGCGGGCAGGTGGCATCGACGTAAATCATCTCGCGCCGTGCGGCCTCGGCCGGGACGGCCTTGGGCACGCCATGGGCGGAAAAGATCACCGGGCGGTCGTCGGGGCAGTCGTCAAGCTCTTCGACAAACACCGCCCCTTTGCTGCGCAGATCGTCGACGACGAATTTGTTGTGTACGATCTCGTGGCGCACATAGACCGGCGCCCCCCATTTCCCCAGCGCCATTTCCACGATCTTGATCGCCCGGTCGACACCGGCGCAAAAGCCACGCGGGGCGGCAAGGTACAAGGTCAGGGCGGGCTTGGTCATAAAGGGCCTCCGGTCACGTATCCCAGACCTAGGCGGGTTTGCATCAGCCGTCCAGCCCCTAGCCAAAGCCGCAAGCCCACGAAAAAGGCCACCGCAGAGGGTGGCCTCATCCTTACCATCTGCAATGACGCGTCAGTCGCCCGCGGCAACTTCAAAGCTGCGTTCGGCCGATTGTTCGCGCGGCGGGCGCCCGATCACTTCGCGCAGCTCATCAAGCTCGATGAAGTTGTCGGCCTGGCGGCGCAGTTCATCGGCGATCATCGGCGGCTGGCTGCGGATCGTCGACACGACGGACACGCGCACCCCCTGCCGTTGCAGGCTTTCGACCAGCGGGCGGAAGTCGCCATCGCCGGAAAAGAGCACGATATGATCGACCCGCGGCGCCAGCTCCATCGCGTCAACCGTCAGTTCGATGTCCATGTTGCCCTTGACCTTCCGACGGCCCTGGCTGTCGGTGTATTCCTTGGCCGGCTTGGTCACCATGGTGAACCCATTGTAGTGCAGCCAGTCGACCAGCGGGCGGATCGGCGAGTACTCGTCATTTTCCAGGAGCGCTGTGTAGTAAAATGCGCGGACCATCTTCCCACGGCGCGCAAATTCCTGACGAAGCAGTTTGTAGTCGATGTCGAAACCCAGAGCCTTGGCTGCTGCATAAAGATTCGAACCATCGATGAACAGCGCAAGCCGTTCGTCCTTGTAAAACATCAAATTTCCTCTCTTATAATCCGTCCGCAGGGTCTTGAGTGAGTGTGAGTGGTCGCGAACGTATCGGCCTAATCTAAATAAAACATCAACCCTTTCAAGCGACCGGCACAACCATAAGTATAGCTGAATATGACAAATGGCACAAGAATGCTTGATCGCGCTGGGGTCAAACCTTGGATCAGAGGCCGGAAATCCGGCAAAAACAATGTCCGCGGCCCTGCAAACGCTGACACAAAACAGTTTAACGTTACGTTGCGTCAGTCGGTTTTTCGCAACACCTTGCTTTCCGCCCGGTGCCGGTCCCGACTATGTGAACGCCTGCGCCGCGATCCGCACCGATTTGCCGATCACCGAAGTGCTGCGCGTGTTGCACCAAATAGAGGCCGAATTCGGCCGGGCGCGGCAGCAGCGTTGGGGCAGCCGGACGCTCGATCTCGATCTGCTGGCGATGGGCGACACCGTCCTGCCGGACGCCGAGACACAAACCGCCTGGCGTGACCTGCCAGCCGAAGATCAGCAGCTGCGCGCGCCCGATCAGTTGATCCTGCCGCACCCGCGCCTGCATGAACGCGCCTTTGTGCTTGTCCCGCTGGCCGATATCGCGCCGGAATGGCGACATCCGCTGCTGGGCCGGACGGTTGCAGAAATGGCCGCCGCACTGTCCCAACAAGCGCGGCAAGAGGTCGTGCCTTTGTGACGGGAATCACCTTGTCAATGGGCTTTGCCCGCGTTACATGCTAGCTTTCTGGATACCCCCGAGAGAGTGGAGCGCCCCATGGCCCGCGTGACGGTAGAAGATTGTGTCGACAAGGTCCCCAACCGCTTTGAGCTTGTGATGCTCGCCGCGCACCGTGCGCGCGAGATTTCCAGCGGTGCGGCGATCACCGTCGACCGCGACAACGACAAGAACCCCGTTGTGGCCCTGCGCGAGATCGCGGATGAAACACAATCCTCCGAAGAGCTGCGCGAACGCCTGATCGAATCGAACCAGACGCAGATCGAGGTCGACGAGCCCGAAGAAGACGCCATGGCCCTGCTCATGGGCGCCGAACAGGACAAACCCCAGGACGACGACCTGTCCGAAGAGAAGCTCCTGCGCGCGCTCATGGAGGCTCAGGGCCAGGGCTGACCCATGCGGACCAACGGAGGATAGGCGCCCATGATCGCGGCCGAAGACCTCGTTGCCCTGGTCCGCAACTATAACCCCAAGACAAACGAAAAGCTCCTTCTTGCGGCCTATGACTATGGCCGCGAGATGCACTCGGGCCAGACCCGCAAAAGCGGTGAGCCCTATTTCACCCACCCTGTCGCGGTCGCCGCCATCCTGACCGAACAGCAGCTGGATGATGCCACGATCATCACCGCGCTGCTGCACGACACGATCGAAGACACCGGGTCGACCTATTCCGAACTTTCTGACCGCTTTGGCAAGGAGATCGCCGACCTGGTCGACGGTGTGACCAAGCTGACGAACCTGCAGCTTTCAAGCTCGGAAACCAAGCAGGCGGAAAACTTTCGCAAGCTCTTTATGGCGATGTCCAAGGATCTGCGGGTGATCTTGGTCAAGCTGGCCGACCGGTTGCACAACATGCGCACGATCCGGGCGATGAGCCCGGACAAGCAGCTGCAAAAAGCGCGTGAGACGATGGAGATCTTTGCCCCGCTGGCCGGGCGCATGGGGATGCAGTGGATGCGCGATGAGCTGGAGGATCTGTCCTTTCGCGTGCTCAATCCCGAAGGCCGCAGCTCGATCATCCGGCGCTTCATAACCCTGCAAAAGGCCACCGGCGACGTCATCCACCGCATCACCAGCGACATGCGGCACGAGCTGGAAAAGGTCGGCATCGAGGCCGAGGTGTTTGGCAGGGCCAAGAAACCCTATTCGATCTGGCGCAAGATGCAGGAAAAGCAGATCGGCTTTTCGCGGCTGTCGGACATCTACGGCTTTCGCATCATCACCCGGTCCGAGGCGGATTGTTACGCCGCCCTCGGGGCCATTCATCAACGCTGGCGCGCGGTGCCGGGGCGGTTCAAGGATTACATCAGTCAGCCCAAATCGAACGGCTATCGCAGCATCCACACCACGGTGTCAGGTCGTGACGGCAAGCGGGTCGAGGTGCAGATCCGCACCCGCCAGATGCATGACGTAGCCGAAACCGGAGTGGCGGCGCATTGGTCGTATCGCGACGGGGTGCTGGGCAAGAACCCGTTTGCCGTCGATCCAGCAAAGTGGATCGCGTCCCTGACTGAACAGTTCGATGCCGAGGACGATCACGACGAATTCCTCGAAGCGGTCAAGCTCGAGATGTATTCCGACCAGGTGTTCTGCTTTACCCCCAAGGGCGACGTCGTAAAGCTGCCCAAGGGAGCCACGCCGCTGGACTATGCCTATGCCATCCACACCCGGATCGGATCGGCCTGCGTCGGGGCCAAGGTTGACGGCATTCGCGTGCCGCTCTGGACCCGGCTGAAAAACGGCCAGTCGGTCGATATCATCACCGCCGAGGGTCAGACACCCCAGGCCACCTGGCTCGACATCGCCACGACCGGCAAGGCCAAGACCGCGATCCGCCGGTCGCTGCGCGAGGCCAATCGCGAACGCTTTGTCAAACTGGGGCACGAACTGGCGCGGGCGGCGTTTGAAACCGTCGGCAAGAAAGTCACCGACAAGATGCTGGAAAAGGCCGCCAAGACCTTGCGGCTGGACGATGCCCATACGCTGCTGGCGCGCCTCGGCAGTGCCGAGATCACCAGCCGCGATGTGGTGCAGGCGGTCTATCCCGACCTTGCCCCGCGCAAAACGGCCGAGATCGAGGCGAAACGCGCCGTTGTGGGCCTGGCCCATGGCCAGGGGTTTGACCGCGCGCCCTGCTGCCAGCCGCTGCCCGGGGAACGCATTGTTGGTCTCGCGCATCGCGGCCGCGGGGTCAGCGTGCACACCATCGATTGCGCAGCCCTTGCGGAATACGAGGATCAGCCGTCGCGCTGGCTGGACCTGCATTGGGCCGACGGCACCCACCCTGCCGTCTACGTGGTGTCACTTGAACTCACCATCGGCAACGATGCCGGTGTCCTGGGACGGATTTGCACATTGATCGGTGAGCGCGGGGCCAATATCTCTGACCTGCATTTCATCGATCGGAAACCGGACTTTTACCGCATCATGGTTGATATCGAACTACGCGATGCCGAGCATCTGCATTCGGTCACCTCGGCCCTTGAGGCCGAAAGCCATGTTGCCGCGGTGGAACGGCGTCGGGACCCGAGCCTGAGCCTGACCCAGGCGGCTGCGGAATAGAAAGGACGGCAAGAGTTTGGTCTTCAAACGGCGGGACAAGCGCCCATGGTGGCGGGTGGTGTACGAGGCGCTTTGGCCGCGTGGCGGCTGGGCGCGCGCGGCACAATACGTCAACCACCGCCTGCGCCGCCTGCCCGACCCGCCGGATCGCATCGCGCGTGGCATCTTTGCCGGTGTCTTCACCACCTTCACGCCGTTTTACGGGCTGCATTTCCTCGTCGCCGGTGTGCTGGCCTGGGTCATGCGCGGCAATGTCATTGCAGCGCTCTTGTCGACCTTCTTTGGTAACCCGCTCACTTACGTGCCGATCGGTATCGTGTCGATGCAAACTGGCTACTGGCTCTTGGGGCTCGAAGGCGCTGACAGGCACGGCTCGATCGGGGATACGTTTCTGCAGGCCGGGCGCGATCTGCGGGACAACCTGCGCGCCGTCTTCACCGATGCGCAGGCCGACTGGACCCGCCTTGGCATCTTTTATGACGAGGTGTTCATCCCCTACCTGATCGGCGGCCTATTGCCCGGCATCTTCATGGGGCTGGTGTGCTATTACGTCTCGCGCCCGCTGATCACCGCCTACCAGAACCGGCGCAAGGGCGCGATCAAGGCCAAGCTTGCCGCGCTGAAAAAGAAGAAACAGGCTGACGGCGGCGCCCCGGCGGACTAGGTTGCGCCCAAGACCGAATGGGGACGCGAGAATGACCACCTTTGCCGGACGCCTGCGCCTGGGCGTCAATATCGACCATGTCGCAACTGTGCGGAATGCGCGTGGCGGGGATTACCCCGATCCGCTGCGCGCCGCCAAAATCGCCGAAGAGGCGGGCGCCGACGGCATCACAGCGCATCTGCGCGAAGACCGCCGCCACATCACCGACCCCGATATCGAGGCGCTGATGGACGGGCTGAGCGTGCCGCTGAACTTCGAAATGGCGGCAACACCGGAAATGCAGCAGATCGCCCTGCGCCACAAACCGCACGCCGTCTGCATCGTGCCGGAAAAGCGCGAAGAGCGCACCACCGAAGGCGGGCTGGAGGTCGCGCGCGAGGAAAACCACCTGGCGCATTACATCGTGCCCCTGCGCGAGGCCGGCTGCCGCGTGTCGATCTTCATCGCCGCCGATCAGCGCCAGATCGATGCCGCCCACCGGATCGGCGCGCAGGTCATCGAACTGCACACCGGCGCCTATTGCGATGCCTTTGCCGAGGGCGACACGGCCACCGCCGACGCTGAGCTGGAAAAGATGCGCGAAATGTCCCGCTATGCGCATGATTTGGGGCTAGAGGTTCACGCCGGGCACGGATTGAACTATGATACGGTAAAACCGGTTGCGGGGTTTCCCGAGGTCATGGAGTTGAACATCGGTCATTTCCTGATCGGAGAGTCCATCTTCAGAGGCCTGGGACCGGCAATAGCGGAGATGCGCCGCCTCATGGACGAGGCACGCAATTGACGCGGGGAGAGTGAGCAGAATGCACGTGAACCTGCTGCGATACACCGGGATCTACGTCCTGACCGGGACGACATTGATGGTGCTCAGCGTGTTCCTGGAACGCGCTGTCGGGATCGCGCTGTCGAGCATGATCAGCATGATCGTCCCACCCCTAGTGGCGGCCTTGCTTGAGGGCAAGCGCATCGCCCGGGTGACCATGGCGCCCATTTCCAACGGCGAGGCGTGGCGCGCGGCCCTAGCGGCCACCGCCGTGGTTGCGGTGTTGAACGTGGTCTTTCTCGGCGTCTGGATGCTCTTGCCGCAGGTCTCGCATGCGATGCGCGGCGCGGAACTCTCATCACTCGGGCTCTTGTTCGCGGTGCTGTTGGGGGTGGTTCTGCTGATCAACCGCATCTTCCTGACCATGGGCTCCAGCCAGGAAATGAAGCTGATAGCCCGCCAAAGCGAAGAAGGGTGAGCATGCCCCTTGCCAAGGGCCTGCTGACCTGCGGGCGCCTTGTGGGTATGGTGCTGGCCCTCGCCGCGCCGGCCACCGCCCAGGAAAGCGCCAATATTCGTGACTGTGACTGGCAGGCCTCGGCCCGCAATATCGTCGAGCCTTGGGCAGACTACAGTCGCACCTTTTCCAATGGCATCACCCGGCTGGCCCTGCTCGATACCGGCGGTGAACCCGCGGCCGGGTCGTATTACCTGCTGATGCTCTCACCGCCCTATGGCGTACTCGGCGACCGGCAGTGCCGGGTGATTGGCAATGACGGTATCGGCTTTGGCTTTCTCGATTTCCCGGCGCTTGACGCCAGCTACGATCCCGCCATCGGGCTGACCTTTGTCTTGCCTGCCGAGGTCTTTGACGGCGTGGGGTTTGAGAACCGGGTGCTGACCGTCACACTCAACCAGGCAACCGGCGCCATTTCGGCGCGGCTGTCTGACTGACGGTCCCTGCCACGATGCGGCGATGGTTAATGCCCGTGTTGACCCTGGCGCTTGCGATCTGGGCGCTGCTGGTGCTCGAAGGCGCGCGCAGCGGTGTCGAGATCACCCAATCCCAGGTCGGCCCCACCCCGGTGACGCTCTATAATGACGCGGCTGACGCACCCGTCGTTGTCATGGCGCATGGCTTTGCCGGATCGCGCCAGATGATGCAGGCCTATGCGTTGACCCTCGCCCGGGCCGGCTATCGCGTCCACGCGTTCGACTTCGAGGGCCATGGCCGCCATGCGGTCTCGATGTCGGGCGATGTGAACAGCCTGGATGGCACCACACGGCTGTTGGTCGAGCAAACCCAAGAGGTGATCAAGGCTGCCCGCCGCGGCGACACCCCCGTCGCCCTGCTGGGCCATTCGATGGCCACCGATATCCTCGTGCGCGTCGCCGAGGATTCCGAGGGGATCGGGCCGGTGGTGCTGCTCTCGCCCTTCTCACAAGCCATCACCGCCAGCCATCCGCAAAACCTGGTGCTGATCGCCGGTACGTGGGAAGCGGGCTTGCGCGCCTTTTCCCTGCGCGCCGCCCGTATGGTCGACCCAGCGGCGGAAGAGGGACAAACCGTCCGCGCCGGCGACGTCACCCGCCGCGCAGCCCCGGCGCCCTTCAGCGAACATGTGGCGATCCTGCATTCCCGCGTCGGCAAGGCCGAGGCCTTGCGTTGGCTGGATGCCGCCTATGGCCGCGACACGGCGCCTGCAAACGTCCCACCTACCGGTTGGGCGCTCTTGGCGCTGTTGGCGGCCATCACCGCCCTCGCGGCGCCGCTGTCAAAACTCTTGGGGCCAAAGCAGCCGGCCCCCACCCCGCTCACGGCCAAGCAACTGGCTCTGCTGACCATCGCCCCCGCCTTGGTCGTCCCGCTGATCGCCGCGCCTCTGGACACGCGGCTGCTGCCCGTGCTGGTGGCGGATTACCTGGCGCTGCACCTCGCGCTCTACGGGTTTCTACAACTGGCGCTGCTCTGGCGCATCCGCGGGCGGCCGCCTGCGGTCTCCCCCGTTGCGACCGGTTTGATCCTACTCTGGGGGCTCGGCGCATTCGGCGTGGCGCTGGATCGCTACGGCGCGAATTTCTGGCCGGTGACTCCGCGCCTCTGGATCATCGCGGCTCTATCACTCGGCGCCGTCCCCTTCATGCTCGCCGATGCCTGGGCCAATTTCGGCGCCCCGCTCTGGCAGCGCATCGCGCTCCGCGTGGGGCTCCTGACCTCGCTCGGCATCGCCGTGGCGCTCGATTTCGAAGGGCTGTTTTTCCTGCTGATGATTGCGCCGGTGATCGTGCTCTTTTATCTCACCTTTGGCGTCATGGGCCGGTTTGCCGCACAGCGCGCCGGCCCTGAAAGCGCCGGTCTTGCGCTTGGGCTGATCCTGGCCTGGGCGCTTGGCGTCAGTTTTCCGCTCTTTGCGGCCTGATGAATGGGAAAGGCAACGGCATGATCCTTGGCATCGGCACCGACCTTGCGAATATCGACCGGATCGCCGGCACGCTGGAGCGCTTTGGCGACCGCTTTCGCAATCGCGTCTTCACCGAGATCGAACAGAACAAGGCCGAACGCCGCGCCGACACACCCGGCACCTATGCCAAACGCTGGGCCGCGAAAGAGGCGTGCTCCAAGGCGCTGGGCACCGGGTTGCGCATGGGCATCGCGTGGAAGGACATGGCGGTGTCGAACCTGCGCAGCGGCCAACCGGTGATGGAGGTCACCGGCTGGGCGCGCGAACGGCTGGACGCCATGACGCCCCCGGGGCACGAGGCGGTGATTCACGTCACGCTGACCGATGATCACCCTTGGGCGCAGGCCTTTGTGGTGATCGAAGCCCGCCCGTTGCCTGACAATTCCGACAGCTTAGCCCAACGCGCGCCGGGCCACGCTTGACACCCCGCGCCCGCCCCCGCATGAAGCGCGGGACAACGCGCATAAGGGGTTGGGGCGTATGGCAGAAGGCAAAAGCGGCGGCGGTATCTGGGAAACCGTCAAGACGGTGGTCTATGCGCTGCTGATCGCAGGTGTGTTCCGCACCGTGTTCTTTCAGCCCTTCTGGATCCCGTCCGGCTCGATGAAAGACACGCTGCTGATCGGCGATTTCCTCTTCGTCAACAAGATGGCTTATGGCTATTCCTACGCCTCCTGCCCGTCGATCATCATCCCGGCCATTGGTCTCAATATCGACGCCACAGATATCTGCGGCATGTTTGACGGCGACAACAATCGCCTTTTTGGCGGTGAGCCCGCGCGCGGCGATGTCGTTGTCTTCCGCCACCCGGTGACCGGGCGTGACTTCATCAAACGGCTGGTCGGTGTGCCCGGCGACACCGTGCAGATGAAGGCCGGTGTGCTGCATCTGAACGGCGCGCCGGTGAAGCTCACCCCCGACGGCACCTTTGACGAGATCGCCGCCCCGCAAGGCTCACAACGCCTGCGCCCCCGCTGCGCTAATGCACCGGTGGGTGAGGGCGCCACCTGCAGCAAGGAAAAGTTCATCGAAACCCTGCCTGGCGGCAGCAGCCATTCGATCCTCAACATCACGACCCAAAGCTCAGACAACACCCCGGTCTTCACCGTGCCCGCGGGGGAGTACTTCTTTATGGGCGATAACCGCGACAACTCCTCGGACAGCCGGGTCGCCAATATCGTCGGCGGTGTCGGCTTTGTGCCGTACGAAAACCTCGTCGGCCGGGCGGACCGGATCATGTTCTCCTCGGCCGGGCGGTCGATGCTGTTCTTCTGGACCTGGCGGGGGGATCGCTTCTTCAAGGCGATCGAGTGAAGCGGTCGGCCGAGATCACCGCATTTGAGGCGCGGCTGGGCTATATGTTCCAGCACCCAGAGCACCTGCGCGAGGCGCTGACCCATCCGTCGATGTCCGGGCCGGGCCGGTCTGATAACCAGCGGCTGGAGTTTCTGGGCGACCGGGTGCTGGGCCTGGTGATGGCGCAGGCACTTCTGGACGACGCGCCCGAGGCCACCGAAGGCCAGCTCGCCCCGCGTTACAACGCGCTTGTGCGCAAAGAGGCCTGCGCCGATGTCGCGCGGCAGGTCGATATCGGTGCCGCTTTGAAACTTGGCCGGTCCGAGATGCTGTCCGGTGGGCGCCGCAAACAGGCGCTCTTGGGCGACGCGATGGAGGCGGTGATCGCCGCGGTCTACCTCGATGGTGGGTTCGACGCGGCGCGCGATCTTGTCCTGCGGCTCTGGGGTGAGCGGATCAGCAGCGTCGCCGACGACGCCCGCGATCCCAAGACCGCATTGCAGGAATGGGCGCAGGCCCGGCGCATGCAGCCGCCTGACTATGTCGAGGTGCACCGCGAAGGCCCCGATCACGCCCCAGTCTTCACCATCGAAGCCCGCCTGCCCTCGGGTGAAACCGCCCAAGCCACCGCCCCCAACAAACGCCAGGCCGAACAGGCCGCCGCCAAGGCATTGCTGGCTCAGGTCAGCTGAGGGTTTGCCGGACGGCGCGCTCGCCAATCAGGCCACGCCCAATACCGTCGCCTCGGGCACACCATTCATCACCCCCCGCGCCGCAGCAAAGCACCCTTCGGCGGGGTGACGACGAAGGGGGCGCGCGGGGGGCCGTGGCGGCGCACCTGCTTTCACCTGAGTGTCCCTTAGCGGGGCGCGACGGCGCGGCTTGCTGGTCTCTACCTTGGCGTTGACAGCCTCCTTCGCCATCTCTTCCTGCACCCGCTTATGCCGACGCGCGATGGTGTCATAGGCATCATTCACCGCCTGCATCCGCCGCATCGCTTCGTCCGCGCTGCCATGCCAGACATCCGGATGCCATGTCTTCACCAACCGCCGCCAAGCCGCGCGGATGGTCGCAAACTCATCGCATGGCGACACGCCGAGGATGTCATAAGGCGAAGCGGAGGGATCGAAGGGGTGGGGCATGGCATCTCATCCAGGAACGCTGGTCATCAAAGCCGGCCCCACCCGCTGCCCCCGCGGCGTGTGAGACCGGTCAAATAAGGCATAAACTTGTCACGCTTTGTTCGGAAGCCACTTTCTTGCCACAAAGTTAACGCATTTCCGCCACCCTGTTCGCCGCTGCCCATCCGCGCTAGCACGGGCGGACATGTGCATGAGGCGAGGATGAGCGATAATCTCAAAGGTAGTCTGTGGATGATGCTGGCAATGCTTGGCTTCGGCATCGAGGATGCGTTTTTCAAGGCGGCGACCGGGACGGGCGGGATCAGCCCCGGGATGGGCACGGTGCAGTTCGGGCTGCTGGCGATGGTGATCTGTGCCCTGCATGCGCGGCGTCAGGGCATCCCCGTCTGGACGCGCGACTACCTTCGGCGCGGTCTCTTGATCCGCACCGGGTTCGAGATTGTCGGGCGGCTCTTCTTCGCCCTCAGCCTGGCCTACACGCCGCTTTCAACCACCTCGGCCATCCTGCAAGCGTCGCCTTTGGTCGTGATGCTGGGCGCGGCACTTGTATTGGGCGAACGGATCGGACCGCGCCGCTGGGTCGCGATGGCGATGGGCTTTATTGGCGTACTGCTGATCGTGCGCCCATCACCTGCGGGGATCGAGCCGAACGCCATCTTCGCGCTTCTGGGTATGATCGGCTTTGCCGGCCGCGATCTCGCCACCCGCACCGCGCCACCCTATGTGCACACCGCGCAACTGGGAGTGTTGGGCTTCGCCGTTGTGACCTTTGCCGGGCTGGTGATCCTGGCGTTTGAGCCGGGCACCCCCGCCCTGCCCAAGCCGCTCCCCGCCCTGCTGATCTGCGGCACCGCGATCAGCGGCGTGATCGGCTACACCGCAATGACCCGCGCCATGCGCACCGGCGAGGTCGGCGTCGTCGCCCCCTTCCGCTATTCCCGCCTGATCGTCGCGCTGATCCTGGCCTACACGCTCTTCGGCGAACACCCCGACTCGTTGACGCTGACCGGGGCCGCGCTGATCGTCGGCGCTGGGATCTACTCACTCTGGCGCGACGGCAGGGCTGGCCCCGGGCCGCGTTCCGCGCTAAAGCGGCAGCCTTGAACGCAAGAGGCACCGTATGACCACACGCGCCGGTTTTATCGCTCTGATCGGAGAGCCCAATGCAGGCAAATCGACCCTGACCAATCGCATGGTCGGGGCCAAGGTCAGCATTGTGACACACAAGGTGCAGACGACCCGCGCGCGGATCCGTGGTGTGGCGATCGAGGGGGACAGCCAATTGGTGTTTGTCGACACGCCCGGGCTCTTCAAACCGCGGCGGCGGCTGGATCGGGCAATGGTGGCGGCGGCCTGGGGTGGGGCGGCGGATGCGGATGTCGTGGTACTGCTGGTCGAGGCGCATCGCGGGGTGACCGAGGGGGTGGAGCGTATTCTCGACGCGCTGGGGGACATCGCCAAGGGCCGGACCATTGCGCTTGCGATCAACAAGATCGACCGGATCAAGACTGAGGCGCTGCTGGCTCTGTCAGAAGACCTCAACAGCCGTTTCGCCTTTGCCCGCACCTTCATGATCTCGGCCGAGAAAGGCCACGGTGTCGACGATCTGCGCGCCTGGCTGGCGCAGGAGGTGCCGGAAGGCCCCTGGCTCTATCCCGAAGACCAGATCGCCGACCTGCCCCTGCGGATGATCGCCGCCGAGATGACCCGCGAAAAGCTCACCCTGCGCCTGCATCAGGAGCTGCCCTACCAGCTGACGGTCGAGACCGAAAGCTGGGAGGAACGCAAAGACGGCTCGGCCCGGATCGAACAGGTGATCTATGTTGCCCGCGACGGGCATAAGGGAATTGTTCTGGGCCGCAAGGGTGAGACGATCAAGGCGGTGTCCAAGGCCGCGCGGGAAGAGCTGGAGGAATTCCTCGGCCGCCGCGTTCACCTCTTTCTGCAGGTCAAGGTGCGGGAGAATTGGCAGGAAGAGGCCGCGCGCTATTCCGAAATGGGCCTCGATTTCAAGGACGGCAATGGCTGAGGCGCACCCCCTGCTTCTCTGGTTCACAAATACCTCAGGGGGGCCGCAGGCGGGGGGCAGCGCCCCCCTCGACATCTGCCACCTCGAACAAGAGCCGTCATTATGACCCGCCTAACCGCGCGCTTTTGGGTGGATGCCTATCTCACCCGCCTGCGTCTGCACGACATCCCGGCCTTTGTGGTGGCCCATGGCGATGACGCCGCCGGCGCGATCCTGATCAAGCTTGCCACGTTGGACGGCAGGGCCAAGGCCTTTACCCGGGGGTTTGACCTGATGACCGGGGCACGGCGGTGGGACGTGCTAGCCGAGGGGGCCGAGCCCCAAGTGGACGCCGCAATCGCTCGCCAGCGTGGCTTTGACCCGGATCTCTGGGTGATCGAAGTGGAAGACCGCGCCGGGCGTCACCTGTTGGAGGAGGACGGTCTAAGCGGCTGAGTGTAGGATATCTGGGGCTCTGCCCCATCACGGCAAAGCCGTGATTCCCCGAGGTATTTTTGAACCAGAGAAGCAGGGAGAGTTGCCTCTGCCAGGCATGTGTCGCACGGTAAAGGCATGGATTGGCGTGATACCGGCATTCTGCTGAGCAGCCGCAAACATGGGGAAACCTCGGTCATTATCGAGGTGTTCACCCCCGAACATGGGCGCTATGCCGGGGTGCTGCGCGGGGGCACGTCGCGCAAGGTCGCGCCGATTCTGCAGCCGGGTGCGCAGCTGGATGTCAGCTGGCGGGCACGGCTGGAGGATCATATCGGCACCGTTACGGTCGAGCCGCAGCGC
Organism: Paracoccaceae bacterium; assembly: GCA_030066175.1. Taxonomy (GTDB): domain Bacteria; phylum Pseudomonadota; class Alphaproteobacteria; order Rhodobacterales; family Rhodobacteraceae; genus JASJCC01. Next base: position 21,134 of record JASJCC010000044.1, read on the forward strand.
TCGCGCGCCGCGATGGCGATGGCTGACAGGCTGGCGCTGGCGGGGCTGAATGCGGTGGTGGCTTTGCTGGCGTTTTGCCTGCCCGAGCGCGAACCGCATCCGCGGCTCTACCAGCGCACGGAATCTCTTTTGGACCTGCTGGGGCAGATGGAACTTTGGCCGCTGGCTTATCTGCGCTGGGAGCTTGCGCTGCTGGAGGAGATGGGCTTTGCGCTCGACCTTTCTAGCTGCGCAGTCACCGGCGCGCGCGAGGGCCTAGTCTATGTCTCGCCGCGCAGCGGGCGGGCGGTGACCGCGGCGGGTGCGGGCACCTGGGCCAGCCAGCTCTTGCCCTTGCCGCCGGTGATGCTGGGCCAGGGGGAGGCCGACGATGCGGAGATCCTGACGGCACTCAGAACAACCGGGCATTTCCTGAAACACCACTTGGCCGCCTCGCTGGGCGACAAACCGGTGCCGGCGGCGCGTGAGGCGTTTCTCGACCGGCTCAGTCGTCGCGCCGCCGGGTGAACACCATCTGGCCGCCATCCTCTGAAGACAACAGCATCGTCTCCCCACTCTGCTCAGCCCGGGTCATGCGCTCCAGGGCGGTGAAGAACTGGCCTTCCGCCGCCAGCTCCGGGCAGGCGCGCTTGGTCGACAAAATCGGCCCGGTGCGGAACGCCGGATAGCGCCCGGTCTGCGCGCCGGAATAAAGGTTGCAGGGCGCTTCCCCAGCAATGCGGTCGAGCGCCGGAAAGCGCAGGGTCGCATCGGCGGCAAAGGGCGCGCCGTCCAGGCTTTGCAGCACCCAGATCACGTCAGGTGCGTCATAGCCCCCCGTACCTTCGGCCTCCGCACAGGCCGCGATCAACAGGGCAAAGATCAATCCCGACCTACGCATACATACCTCCTCTGATTTGCCACCCATCAAAGCCAGCGCGGACGATAACCGCAAGGCATCGTTCAGCTTCCCTTTCCCCCCCGGCGCAATGTCGCTAGGAAAGGCACATGACTTGGACGCTGCCCAATATCCTGACCCTTCTGCGCCTGCTGGCAGCGCCCGGTGTGGCGGTGATGTTTCTCTATTTCACCCGACCCTATGCCGATTGGCTGGCCCTGCTCTTGTTCCTGGGCGCCGCGATCACCGATTGGTTCGATGGCTATCTGGCCCGCGCGTGGAAGCAGGAATCGAAGTTCGGCGCCATGCTGGACCCGATTGCCGACAAGGCGATGGTGGTGATCGCGCTAATGGTGATCGTGGGTTATTCGTCGATGTCGCCCTGGCTGGTGCTGCCCGCCACCGTGATCCTCTTCCGTGAGGTCTTTGTTTCAGGCATGCGCGAATATCTAGGCGCCGTGGCCGGCACGCTCAAGGTGACGAGCCTCGCAAAATGGAAAACCACCGCGCAGATGACCGCCATCGCGGTGCTTTTTGCGCAAGGCGTGTTCGAACACTACCTCGGCATGTCCGCCTATGGCATGGACCAGGCGCTTTTTGAGCAGATCATGGCGGGGCAGGAAGAAGACCTGCAAGGCCTGCGCTGGAAATATGCCGGGATGATCTGGTCGGGCTATATCGGGCTGGCGCTTTTGTGGCTGGCTGCCGCGTTGACCCTGCTCAGCGGATGGGATTATTTCCGTAAGGCAATGCCGCATCTGAGAGAGGATCGCTAATGGACGTGCTTTACTTTGCCTGGGTGCGCGAACGGATCGGACTGCCCAAGGAAAAGGTTGACACCCAGGCCAGCACCGTCGCCGAACTGGTCGAAGAGCTGAAGGCCCGCGAAGATCGTTACGCCGCCGCCTTTGCCGACCTGTCGGCTTTGCGCGTGGCCGTGGATCAAGAGCTGACGGAGTTCGATGCGCCCTTGGACGGCGTACGCGAAGTCGCGTTCTTTCCGCCGATGACCGGAGGCTAAGATGCGCATCGTCGTGCAGGAACCGCCCTTTGACTTTGGCGCCGAGGCGGCGGGCTTTGCTACCGGTAGGTACGATATGGGGGCGATTGTGACCTTCTCGGGGATCGTGCGCGACCTCGATGCCGGCACGCTCGATGTGATGGAGATCGAGCATTACCCGGGCATGACCGAAAAGGCGCTGGAAAAGATCGCGACCGAGGCGGTCGATCGTTGGTCATTGGGCGACGTGCTGGTGATCCACCGCTATGGAAGGATGGCGCCGGGCGACCAGATCATGATGGTCGCCACTGCCGCGCGGCACCGCAAAGATGCGTTTGAGGCCGCGGAGTTTCTGATGGACTACCTCAAATCCCGCGCGCCGTTCTGGAAGAAAGAACACACCGGGGCCGAGGCCGATTGGGTGGCCGCCCGCGACGAGGATGAAGAGGCGCTGACCCGCTGGTAACGCGTCAGGCCTCCACCGCCACAACCAGAAGATCGTCCATCGTCACCGGCTCATCGGGCTGGATCAGCGTGACCACGGCGGCCCCATCGGCCCGGATCACCTGATCGCCGTTTTCCAGCGTGTCGATGGTCATCACCGGTGCAGGCTCGGCGGCGTCGTATTCGATCACCATGACATCGTCACCCAGCCCGAAATCCTGGATCGTCGGTGCGCTGTCATCGGCGCTGTCGATGTTGTCGGCCCAAGTGTAGACCACAAAGCTGTCGTCGCCGCCGCCGCCAATGGCCTGGTCGCCATCATGCGCCATGTAAATCGTGTCATTGCCGTCGCCGCCATCCAGCGTGTTGGCGGCATCCGCGCCGGCCGTAAATCCGGGATAGGTGGCATACATCTCGTCGATCAGTTCGGCGTGATAGGCCTCTTGCTCGGCCTCGGTCATGGCGAGATAGGTATCCTGGTTCTCAAACGTGCGCTCCAACGCTTCGTGGAAGAGCCGCACATCGATATCTCCGCTTTGGCTGGGCGTGTCCGGGCAATAGCCAATCAGGATGTCGTCCCCGGCGCCGCCAGACAGGTCGTCCGCCCCGGCGCCGCCAACCAGCACATCGTCCCAGGCGCCGCCATCCAGCGTGTCGTTGCCTTCGCCACCGGCCAGGGTGTCCTTGCCGTTCTCACCCAAAAGCACGTCGTCACCCGCACCACCCGACAACGCGTCGTGCCAGGCGCCGCCGTTCAGCAGGTCATTGCCTTCACCGCCTTCCAGCAGGTCGCGGCCGCGCTCACCCAAGAGCGTATCGTCCCCCGCCCCACCATCGACGCTGTCACAGCTGCGCCCCGCTGCAATCCAATCGTCACCGTCGGTGCCGCCAATTTCGGTACTGTTTACACCACCATAAATCACATCCCCGCCCACGTCGTCCGGCGGTGGGGGCGTGTCGTCTCGCGAACGGTCATACTCTTCATCAGAAAACTCGAGACCAACCAGAGACATCGAACCAAACAAGGAAAGCAACAAGATACCAAGCATGACGGACACCAAATCGTTAACGGTGCTTAACCCTTGGCCCAAAACTGCGGCGGTTCTTTGTCGAAATGTGGCCGGATTGTCTTGGGTTTGGAAACACTGCATTTCATTCCCGCGCTATGTCTTGTCGCAGGCAACGGGCTGGCATTTCCAAGTGGGCCGCGCTTTGGTAAACAAGATTTGCCAATTCCGCAGGTGACGCATGCCCTTTCAACCAGTTCATTCGGAAAAACTGTCTTCCGCCGTGGTGCGCCAGATCGAACAATTGATCCTGCGCGGCGTGCTGCGCCCGGGGGAGCGTCTGCCGGCGGAACGCGAACTGTCAGAACGGCTTGGCGTATCGCGTCCCAGCCTGCGTGAGGCGGTGGCCGATCTGCAAAGCCGCGGGCTGTTG
>JASJCC010000201.1 GCA_030066175.1 Paracoccaceae bacterium
CTGAGAACTATAGGCACAATGCGAAAGCTGCGGCAGTCGTCGCGGCCTGTCAAAAGATGTATGGGGCTCGTACTGATCGATCGGCGCCAAAAACGGCACGCGACTCGGATCAAAAAAGCGCGGTACCAATGAACCGGCTCCATTCACAAAGTATGTTCAGGAGGTTTTTTTTGAGTTCTAGAAATCGACAGCCGCTGTTCTAGTGCGCTCGACGCCCTGCCGCGTCTTCAGGAATTAGCCGAAAAAAAATCCGAAATTCCTGAATGTGCCGTGTTCCAAACGCAATACATTTCACCCTGTACCATCAGGCAACGGGGTAACGGTATGTCACTGGAACACTCACTTCTGCGGGATCGGGACGTGCGCGCCCTGCTTGTCTGTTCGCGCTCGACACTCTGGCGCCGAGTGAAGGACGGCAGCCTGCCGACGCCTGTAAAGATCGGCGGCACCAACCGGTTTGTTTCATCAGAAATCCAAGCGGCGATCGATCAGGCGATGGCGGCACGCGAGGACGTGTAGCCATGGCGAGGTCCAGCTTCACGCACGCGCGCGCGATCACCGCCGACAGAGGTGACAAACCGTCATTTTCCAGCCTCCTGACGGGCAATCACTTCAGAGCGACGCGCACGATCGGGTATGTGCAAACCAGCGGCTGCAAAGTGTCACGGTGGGGTCTCGTTCCTGTCGTTATAACCCGTCCGACGGCGTAGGAGCGGGCGTCATTGGCTTTAATGGCGCTACGCTAGTTGGATCACGAAATCACGTGCCTTACGCAGGATGCAGCACTTTCCGAAGCCACCACGCAGGTCGGAGCGGTGGTTTGATGCGGGACATCTTTGACAAATGGCTGGCCGCAGGTTGCCCAGGTGATCACCCCTCAAACAACGCGATCGATTTTGGCAAACAATCCCGCGCAGCAGAATTCAGAACTCGACTCATAATCGTGTCAGTGATCGAGCCGGTGTTAGCCAACAACTACCTGCTGAAGGGATGGCTGGATCGAAACTGCCTTTTGGTGCTTTATGGCCTGTCCAACGCGGGTAAGACATTTATGGCCTTGAACCTCGCCACGCACATCGCGGGGCGCAAGTTATGGCGCGTCATACGGATCAACGGCGAGCCGGTTCTCTACATCCCGGCTGAGGGTGGTGCGAGCATCCGCAATCGCCTCGCGACAATCAAGCGCGACCGGCCGGAATTGGCTGACGCGCCGTTCTACCTTCTGCCCTTGGGCTTGGACCTACACGGCCAAGGGGATGTTATGGCGGTATGTGAGATAATGCCTTGAGACGAACCCGCTCTGGTGGTGATTGACACTCTGGCCCGTTCAATGGGCGCTGGAGACAAGACCTCAGCGCGGGATGCGTCTCAATTTGTGCGAAACTGCGATCTGATCCGCGAGGTGACAAGGGCGCACGTTTTGGTAATCCACAACACCGGCAAGGACGAAGAACAGGGCGCGCGGGGTTCTTTTGCCCTCAGGGCGGAGGTGGATAACGAGATACAGGGTGCGGGGGGATGGAATATAGTGTCCTTTAAGCAACGCGATCAATAACCGCCCGAGCCGCTCCATTTCAAACTGCGCTCTGTGGTGCTGGGAAACGATGAGGATGGCGAGCCCGTCACAAGTGCGGTGGTGGACGCAGCAGATCTGTCCAAGCCCGCGCGCAAGCCGTCGTCCGGAAAGAATAAGGTGGCCATGCAGGCGCTCTATGACGCTTTGCGCGACCATGGCGTCGCCAAGGCCGGCAGCATGTATCCGGCCAATCGAAAGTTGGTCCCAGTAGACAAGTGGCGCGAAGCGTGTGGTCTGCGGGGGCATACCAAGGGGAATAGCGAAAGCGCGGCTCGCGCGGCATTCAAACGTGCCAAGGACAAGTTGATGGATATGGATGAAGTGCGGGAATGCGGCAGCTACTCTTGGAAAGTCCATGAAGATGACTGACCGCTACAATCGTCACAACCAGTCACAGTGCGTGACATGTGCGGGCCAGGATGACCGTCACAATCGTCACACAACACTAGGAAGTGTGGCGATTGTGACGCTGGCGATGCGTGCCCAGAGAAGACCCTTCTGGTAGCAACGAGGCGGCAATGACAAGTGACGGCTGCCGCCTTGGTCAATGTCGCGACGCGAGCATGCTTTCCATTTTTGGATGATTGATCTTGCGGTAACATGATACCGCAATTCAGGAGCTAATTGGTGACCGCTTGGACCGTAATAACACTGAAAATACATACACTGACAAGAGGGGAAAGTTCGCGCCGGGTATTCCGGGGAGACCGAAGGGCGCGAGGAACAAAGTAACGCGTGCTGTTGAGGAACTGCTGGAAGGACAGACCGAGGCGATTTCGCAGAAGGTCGTCAATCTAGCGCTGGAAGGCGACAGCTCGGCCCTGCGGCTTTGTATGGATCGCATTGCACCGCCGAGAAAGGACGCGCCGGTCGCCTTTGACCTTCCCGCCATGATGAACGCCGACGACGCCGCAGACGCCGCCAGCACCGTTCTAAGAGCGGTCTCAGAAGGTGAATTGACGCCTGTCGAGGGTGCCTCGGTTATGGCGCTGATCGAGCAGTATCGGCGCACATTGGAGCCACTGAGTTCGAGCAGCGTTTAAGGACGTTGGAGGCGAGCCTATGAGTAGGCGCGCGCGTTTGATACGGCTGGAAAAACTGCATGCCGCTATTCATTTCGATCTCCAGAGCCTTACTGACGAGCAACTGGTCGCGCGTGTGCGAGATCTAATAACTTTAATCGGGGTCGACTGGGAGGCCTTTGAAAACAACCCAGCCAGGACCGCGAAGGACTCCTTCGATGGCTATGAGGACGAGGACGGGCTGCTCGGTGAGTTTCTTCACGCTTTGGAGAATGCAGGTACAGATTGGTTGCGATATACATAATCCGTGTGCCGTCTTTGCTCCACACAAAGGCTAATTTGGGTTCCTACCGGCCGTTCGCTGCAGTTTACACCAACGGCAGCTCTGCGGACCAAGCAACCGTTCAATACGTCTAGCTGAATGCCCGCTTCGGAATAGCTTTTGACAATTGGTCGATGACACATAAAGCGAATTTGAGAAGTTGAAAAGCTCGGACAGGTTGGCGGTAGACTGAATTTCACGCGACGTGCGAGCATGCCGTCTCCCTAAAAACACTATGCGGCATTTGTTCAACGAGGCTGTCTGTCTTCGTACTCACAAGTCAGTGTTGCGCTGCCAAAATCGATTTTGCAGCGCAACGCGTTGGGGGGATTTGTCCTGCGCATTTGCCGTTAGTTCGACGGCGTCGTGGCGCCGCGGCTGATGGGGGTGGAATCGTGATCTGACCAGTAGTTCAGTGCGTAGCCGCCACCTTGTATTTGCCCCCGATACTGCAGGTAGTTTTCGACCGACTTGGTCAGCTGCATCGAGAAGTCCATGCTGATCGCCTGACCTGCGTCAAAGGCCTCGCCATCTTGGAAATTGCGGAACCATCGCATCCAGGCCCTCGAAGCGGTTTCGCCGTTCTTGGGAATCGCCACATTGGCGGGTGGCAACCACGGCATGATTGGCGAGATCGAGGCGACCTGTCCGGTCGAGTGGCACGACATGCAGCTTGAAGTCGGGTTGTCGGCCGGCCCGTTCAGGCGTGAGTTAAAGCCCAGATGCATCGGCGGCAGCGCCGGATCAGGGTTGATCCAGGTCTGGGTCAGGTTGGCATTGATCACCGTCTCGGTCGGTTTGGAGTTGATGAAGGTTTCGGCGTTGTCGGGATCGTTGCCCCACATCACCCCCACCGGAATCAGATTGCACCAGTTTTTGCCCGGTCCGTCGATGCCCTCGCAGGCTGCGCCATAGACCGAACCGTATTCGTCTGCCTGCGGGGCGTCACCGTTATAGGCAAACGTGCCAAAGACCCATCCGCCAGATTCCTTGGCGTCGAGGTCTTTCACCATCACATCCATCTGCAGCAGGTTCACCATTTGTGTTGCGCGCGGCTTACCGCTGAGATCCGACGGGCAGGTTTCGAGCCCGATCACATCGCAGTTGTACATATAGGCCTGCCACCGCAGCGGGTTGGTGAGATAAGGCACCTGGTCTTCGCCCAATACGGTGAACAGGAACTTGCCGACGACCGTACCCTCGGGAAAGCCCTGCCCGGTCTCCATGGCCTCGATCATATGCGTGAGGTCTGGCCCCTCATCAGCCGAAGGCCAAACCTGGCCGATCGTGAATCCGCCGGGACCGTTGTAAAATCCCACCGCGTAGGCCGACGAGGATTGTGTCTGCTGCTGGTGAAGCACCTGCGGTTCAAGCGGGCCTTCGCGGGTGAGCCCGTGATAGCCTTCGCGCCCGGACGGACCCCAGTGTTGCCAGGGCACATGGTACCAGTCGTTACCCTCGGAGTTGTTCTGGAGAACGAAATCGTTGGCGACTGGGCCACCATGGATGTTGCCTTTGAACACGTAATCGCGCACCGCCATCACGTAGCCCAGCGGGTCGGACTCGAAGTCCATCGCGAGAATTTCGGCCACTTCGGGATCGAGATCGGGCATGTCTTTGGGGAAGTCATCGCTCAGAACGAAGACCGGGCCGACGTAAGTACCCGGCGCCTCCATGAAGCCGAAATCGGGAAAGCCCACCGTCGGCTCATAGAGGTAATCTTGTGCGGACGCAGAGCCCGCTGTCATCGCGATGACTGACGCGCAAGCGCCGAAAAGTTGAATGGCTTTCATATGATGTCCCCCTGACCGGTCGCCGCGCAAACCAAGGTTCGGAAAAAATCGTTTTACGCGAGCTACTTAGTGTTATGAATTCAATATTAGCACTCGAACGAGTGCGTTAACCATGTCAGCGCGCAGCCATTTTGTAAACAAGCCATTCACTTTTGGGTTGATCGCAGGGCGCGCGCCGGACGCGGAGGTGACGCTGCGTCAGAAAAGCTTTTGAGATATTAACGACTCACGCCATAGTGGCTGCAAAAAACACCCCGTCGCGCAAAACGTGCGCGGGTTCATTAAAGAATGTCGTTAGAATAATTTATGGGAGAGCGCGATGCGCGTTTGTGCCGAAACCGACGGCCGTAAGGTCGTAGCTGTCAGCGGGAAACACGCCGTCTCTCTCGCGATGCAATGGCCGAAAAGCGAATACAAAGGCTTGCTGGGCTTTGCGATCCGCCGCCGCGATCCTGACCGGTCGTTAAGCTGGCTCAAAACGGCGCTGCGCTTTGTAGGCGAAAAGGTCACCAGGGGGCGGCTCTACGATTCTGACGTTGCACCGATCCAGTCGATGGTCTGGTCCGATTTCGGGCTGAGCGACGACACCGGCGAAGTTGGCCTGCCGTCGGGCTCGCGCTTCACTTACGAGATTTTTGCCGTTCGCGGCACGACAGAGGCGCCAGAGATCGACAACAGCCAGTCAGTGCGCATCTCGATCAATACCGAGCCCGAGCACGATCATGGCCCGAATGAGCCCGAGGTGCATTTCAACCGCGGCTTGTCGGACATGCAGGAATATGAGCAACTTTTCGGCGAAGGCCACCAACCTGATGACGACCCGGCGGCGATGGCGTGGCTGGCGCGCGATCTGGAAAAGGAAATCGTGGCGTTCATCCAAGAGGTGATCGACGATCCGTCGCTCAAGCTTGATGTTGCGGCTTACCACCTCGACAGCCCAGCCGTGCTGGAGGCGCTGGAGAAGGTTGGCAAGCGGCTGTGCATATCGCTCGACTGGGGGCCGGAAGAGCGGGAAGACAAGCCAGGGCCCAACATGCCGGCATACAAGGCACTGAAGAAAGCCGGCGCATCCGTGCATCAGCGCGAACATGTGAGCATCAGCCACAACAAATACATGGTCATCAAATCCGAGGATGGCACCGGCAAGGCGGTCTTGACCGGGTCGACGAATTTCACCACCGGGGGCATTTCGACCCAGTCGAACCAGTCGGTCATCTTTCGCAATCCTGACCTGGCCGCCGCTTATCTCAAGGATTTCGAGCGCGTTCTGAAAGACGACAACGAGGGCCTGCGCAAGGATGATGCGAAAGGCACCAAGGTGGGTGATGCGCTTGAGGTTTATTTCTCGCCGCACTCCTCCAAGGATCGCCCCGATCTGGAGCGTATGGCCGAACTGGCCAAAGGGGCGAAATCCTCGCGGCTGTTCATGACCTTCCGCATGACAGACAGCGATCTGATCTCGGCCATGCTCGAGGACAATCTCCCGGTCTTTGGTGTGGCCGACCGCGCCTATCACGGCGGGGATGACAGCGGCGACCGGCTGATCTTTAAAGAGGCGCATTCCGCGGCTCCGCGCATCGCTGCCTGCAACGCGCCACTGGATGACGAGCCCGACGAAGGCGCGTTGCTGCGTGAGCTGAAGCGCGAAGGCTACAATCCCATCGTCCATCACAAAATCCTGCTTTTGGACTGGGACACGCCGGATTGCGTGGTTGTCACCGGCTCGGCCAATTACTCGACCAACTCGACACAGCATAATGACGAGAACTCAGTTATCATTCATGGCAACCAGCGCCTGGCCGAAGAGTACATGGTCGAGTTCTGCCGGCTCTTTACCCACTGGTATCCGCGTTGGCTGCGCGAACGCGATGCGCATGTGGAAAAGGGCCAAGAGCACCTTCTTGGCGACAAGCATTGGACCGATCGCTGGGCCAGCGGCGGCAGGCTTGCAGAGTTCCACGATCTGCTGATGAGCAGCAAGGCCGAAGCGACCCAACCGCTGGCCACGCCCGCGGTGAAGAAGAGCCTCGCGGGTGAGCGGATCAAGAATATCGTGGTCCTGATGATGGAGAACCGGTCTTTCGACCAGATGCTGGGGCAGCTGCCACATGTCGATGGCGTGACGCTCGACAAAAGCGGAAAGAGCCGGGAGCATGTGAACTACCTCGATCCGCAAAAGCCCACCAAGGCCACGGCGTTCCCGGTGATGCAGGCGCAGTTCTTTGGCATCCCCGAAGGTGATATTCCCCCACCCAGCCTGGAAGACGGCAAGGTCAGCGGACTTTATGGCGGGCCGTCGCATTCCTTCCCCGCGGCCACGCAACAGGTTTACAACGACAGTTGGGGCCCGACGGGCAGCGGCGCCGAGGGGGCGACACCCGACAGGATGAACGGCTTTGTCAAAGCCTATGATGCGTCGCTGCGGCGCACCTATCAGGATTGGGCGAAAAAGGCGCCGAAATTCAAGCCGCCCAAGTCGCCACCGCGTGATCACGTCGAGGTGGCGATGGCCTGTTTCTCACCCGACCAGCTTCCGGTGATCAACGGACTGGCCGAGGCGTTTTGCGTCTGCGACAAGTGGTTTTCGGAAGTACCTGGACCGACCGAAC
>JASJCC010000200.1 GCA_030066175.1 Paracoccaceae bacterium
AGGTTGAGACATGGCTGTCCAACAGAACAAGGTTTCGAAATCGCGTCGCAACAACCGCCGCGCCCATGATGCGCTGGTCGCCGCGAACCCGAACGAATGCGACAACTGCGGTGAGCTCAAGCGCCCGCACCACGTTTGCCCGTCCTGCGGTCACTATAACGAGCGCGAGATCGTCGCCATGACCGACGAAATCGAGCTGGACGACGACGCGGCATAACCCCTGACAAGGCCTAGGCCCTGATGACCTCTGTGCAGGATCAAAACAAGGCGGGCTCTGGCAGGGTTGTGATCTCGGTAGATGCAATGGGTGGCGACCACGGGCCTTCCGCGGTCGTCGCTGGCATTGCGCAATCGGCCTCGAAAAACGACAACATCCACTTTCTGCTGCACGGCCCCCGGGCCGAGCTTGAGCGCCTGGTGGCCAAACGCAAGCCGCTGGCCGGCCGGTGTGAGATTCGTGATGCCGAGGGTGTGGTCAGCATGGCTGACAAACCCAGCCAGGTGATGCGCAGCGGCAAGGGCACCTCGATGTGGTCAACGCTGGAATCGGTGCGCAATGGCGAAGCCACGGTCGCCGTCAGCTGCGGCAACACCGGCGCGTTGATGGCGCTGTCGATGATCCGCCTGCGCAAGCTGCCCGGTGTCGACCGGCCGGCGATTGCCGTGCTCTGGCCATCGCGCAATCCGCAGGGTTTCAACATCATGCTCGATGTCGGCGCCGATATCCGCGCCGATGCCCGCGACCTTTTGCAATACGCCCTGATGGGCGCCTCATATGCGCGCAACGGTCTCGGTCTATCACGCCCGCGCGTCGGGCTTTTGAATGTTGGGACCGAGGAAAACAAAGGCCGGCCCGAGCTGCGCGAGGCGCATGAGCTGATCGCCAGCCGGCAGGACGACGGCAAGTTCGAATTTGTCGGCTTTGTCGAAGGCGGCGACATCCCGGGCGACACCACCGATGTGATCGTGACCGACGGTTTCACCGGCAACGTCGCGCTGAAAACCGGCGAAGGCACCGCGTCGCTGATCGGCGATCTTTTGCGTGAGGCCTTTGCTTATACACCCCTGTCACGGATTGCGTCGCTGCTGGCTCTGACTTCGCTCAGCCGTCTGAAAAAGCGCATCGACCCGCGCCGCGTCAATGGCGGTGTGTTCCTGGGGCTGAATGGCACGGTTGTAAAATCGCACGGTTCAGCCGACGCAACCGCCGTGTCGTCGGCCGTGAAACTGGCCTTTCAACTGGCGGAATCCGGGTTTGGCGACCGTCTGGCGGCCCGGGTTGCGTCTGCCGCCTTGGCGGCGCAGGATGCACCGCACGAGCAGACCGAAAAGGGCCACGGAACCGGATCATGACCAGCAAACGCGCCGTTGTTGTCGGGGTTGGCCACTACCTGCCAGAGCGCGTGGTGCCCAACAGCGAATTCGAAGCGACCCTCGACACCTCGGATGCGTGGATCAAGTCCCGCTCGGGCATCGAACGCCGGCATTTCGCCGCCGAAGGGCAAACCACCTCAGACTTGGCCACCCGCGCCGCGCGGGCCGCGTTGGCCAGCGCCGGGCTGCAGCCTGATGACCTGGACGCCATCGTCCTGGCCACCTCCACCGCCGATCTCACCTTCCCCTCCGCCGCCACCATGGTGCAGGCGGAACTGGGCATGACCGGCGGGTTTGCCTTTGACGTCCAGGCCGTCTGCGCCGGGTTCGTCTATGCGCTGGCCAATGCCAACGCGCTGATCCTGTCGGGCCAGGTCCAGCGCGTGCTGGTGATTGGCGCCGAAACTTTCAGCCGGATCATGGACTGGACCGATCGCAGCACCTGCGTGCTCTTTGGCGACGGCGCGGGCGCGCTGATCCTCGAGGCACAAGGCGGCACCGGCGCCAACAGCGACCGCGGCGTGCTGTCGGTGGATCTCAATTCCGACGGCCGGCACCGCGACATCCTCTATGTCGATGGCGGCGTCAGCACGCAAACCACCGGCTATCTGCGCATGCAGGGTAAAGAGGTGTTCCGCCACGCGGTGGAAAAGCTTGCCGCCACCGCCAACACCGCGATGAACAAGATCGGCATGACCTCGGACCAGGTCGATTGGGTGGTGCCACATCAGGCCAATATCCGCATTATCCAAGGCACCGCGAAAAAGCTGGGTCTGCCGATGGAGCGCGTCGTTGTCACCGTGCAGGATCACGGAAACACCTCGGCAGCCTCGATTCCCCTGGCGCTGTCGGTCGGCGTGCAATCGGGCCAGATCAAGCAAGGCGACGTGGTCGTGACCGAGGCGATTGGCGGCGGCCTTGCCTGGGGTGCCGTTGTTTTGCGCTGGTAACCGCACGGGCGCTAGATAAAAGAGCCGCGCCAAGCCATTGATATTGACTTGGGATTTGCGCTGCGCCTATCCTGCTCACAAATTTGGGAGGGACTCTGATGGGCGACAAGACCCTAACTCGTATGGACCTGAGCGAAGCGGTGTTTCGCGAAGTGGGTCTGTCTCGCAACGAAAGCGCGGATCTCGTCGAGTCGGTGCTGGGGCACATGTCCGACGCTCTGGTGGGTGGCGAGCAGGTGAAAATCTCGTCTTTCGGGACGTTCTCGGTGCGTGACAAAGCCGCCCGCGTCGGCCGCAATCCCAAGACCGGCGAAGAGGTACCCATCCAGCCCCGCCGCGTCCTGACCTTCCGCCCCTCGCATCTGATGAAGGAACGCGTCGCGGCGGGCAACAAGCGCTAAGGAGCACCGGCCATGGCCAAATCGCGCGAGGCGTTTCGCACCATTTCCGAAGTCGCGGAATGGCTGGAGACCCCTGCGCATGTGCTGCGGTTCTGGGAAAGCAAGTTCACCCAGGTGAAGCCCGTGAAACGCGCCGGCGGGCGCCGCTATTACCGCCCCGGCGATATGGAATTGCTGGGCGGAATCAAGAAGTTGCTGCACGAAGATGGGATGACCATCAAAGGTGTGCAAAAGGTGCTGCGCGAACACGGGATCAAACATGTCGCTGCCCTCGCGCCGCCTTTGGACGCCGACGAAGACGCCGTCACCATCGAAGACGCACCCTTTGCCGATGTCGCCGACACAACCGACAGCGTGGTGGCGTTTGACCGCGGTACCCCGGAAACCTCGCCCGCCGCCGAAGAACCCGAAGAGGTGACACCAGAGCCAGAGCCGCCCGCCACCACCGAACCGGAACCGATGGCAGAGGCGGCCCCGCCCGATGTAACGGAAGAGCCGGCCGAGCCCGACGCTAGCCCCCCGGTCGAAGACGTGGCGCCGCCGGTCGCGGCTGAGAACGCCGCGCCTGCGCCCGCTCCAGACGTGGAAACTTCCGAGCCAGAGCCGCCGGTCGTCGAAACGGCCACGGCCGAAACAGACGCCACTGAAACGCCGCCTGCCGCGGGAATACCGGACTTCCTGACCAAATCGCTGGCCGATTGGAGCGAACCGGCGGGTATCGTACCGCCGGATCTGCCCGCCGATCCGGACCCCTCCGACCTCGAGGTGCCGCCCGGCCCGCTTGAGCTTTTGGCACGGATCGACGCGCTGGATGCCGATCTGGCGCAACGCATGCGCCAACCTGTGGACGCGTTGCGCGCGGTGCATGTCCGGCTGACGTCCCACGCGCAGCGCTGACCCCGGGACGGCCGGCAAAAAAGGGTTGCCCCTGACCGCGAAACCGCTATGACGGGCGCAGAAGTCGGGCTATGGCGCAGCCTGGTAGCGCGTCCGTCTGGGGGACGGAAGGTCGCAGGTTCGAGTCCTGCTAGCCCGACCAAATCACCGACTTTCAAGCGTTTTCCTGCCGCTGTTCGCAGCGTGCCGCGATGCTTTTCGCAGTCCGGCATTTACCTCTGCCTTCGCCTCCGCGGCAGATTTCCCGCGAAACAGGCTTTCCTTTTGCCGCGGGCTTGTCCATCAAGTCGTAAACGCAAGAAAGGGCGCAGATGACCGGGGTCTTGGCCAGCCAGCAGATCGAAACGCTGATCCAAAACGGCGCGCTATCAGCCGCGCCGGCCATTCTGCCCGATCAGGTCCAGCCCGCCAGCCTCGATCTGCGCCTCGGCGACGTGGCCTACCGGGTGCGCGCGTCGTTTCTGGCTGGACACGGTCAGACCGTGGGCGAACGGCTCCGCGAATTCGAGATGCACCAGATCCGCCTGGAAGACGGCGCGGTGCTGGAAAAAGGCTGCGTCTACGTGGTGCCGCTGATGGAAACGCTGGCTTTGCCGGACGACACAGAGGCCATTGCCAATGCCAAAAGCTCTACCGGGCGGCTCGACTTGCTGACCCGGTTGATCACCGATGGCGGGGTTGAGTTTGACCGCGTGGCGGCAGGCTATGACGGGCCGCTTTATGCCGAGATTTGCCCGCGTTCGTTTTCGGTTCTGGTGCGCCCGGGCATGCGGCTCAACCAAATCCGTTTTCGCCAGGGTCGCTCGGTTCTCGAGGACGCCGAGCTGGCCACTTTGCATGAGGCTGAACACCTGGTCAGCGGCGGGCCCGCCGTCATTCGCGAGGGGCTTGGGTTTTCCGTCGATCTGCGCCCCGAAAGCGGTGATTTGCTGGGCTACCGGGCGAAACCGCATACCGGGGTGATCGATCTGGACCGGATCGGGCACTACGATCCGGTCGAGTTCTGGGACGAATTGCGCAGCGACAACGGCCGGCTGATCCTTGACCCAGACGCCTTCTACATCCTGGTCAGTCGCGAGGCGGTGCACATCCCGCCGGGCTATGCCGCTGAAATGGCGCCCTATTTGGCGATGGTGGGTGAGTTCCGGGTGCATTACGCGGGCTTCTTTGACCCCGGGTTTGGCCATGCCGGTGCCGGCGGCAGCGGCGCGCGGGGCGTGCTCGAGGTGCGCTGCCACGAGGCACCCTTTGTGCTGGAGCACGGCCAGATCGTCGGGCGTCTGGTCTATGAGCGCATGTCAGAACCGCCCGCGCAGCTTTACGGGCGCGAGATTGCGTCGAATTACCAGGGCCAGGGGCTGAAGCTCAGCAAGCATTTCCGGGCTGGTTAACCCCGCAAAGCAAAACAGCGTGTTACATCCGCCCCATACGGCGGGCAACACGCGCGGCCTGCTTGGCCTGCCGGGCCGATTGGCGCGCCTTGCGCGCCTGACGGCGTTCCCGCGGGGACATTTCTTCGCGCGGTTTGCCGGCTCCAAGGGCGCGGTCGATGCCTGCATTCACGCCCTTGTTGACCACACGGCGAAACACCATGCGCATGATCATGTTTATGATCTGGTTCGCATTCATGGGATGCGCTCCTGTTTTTGACTGCTGGTGCCAATATAGCGAGAAATGCGGAAAAAATCAGGCGGCGATGTCAGGTTTTTCCGGCATCCAGGTTTTCGCGCCACCTTCGGAGAGATCGGCCGCGTGAATGACCCGGTTGCGGCCAGAGGCCTTGGCGTAATACAGCGCCGCATCGGCGCGGGCGAGCCAGCGGCTCATGTCGAGATCCGCTTCGGGCCTTGCCAGCACAACCCCGATTGACCCGGTGACACCGGTCACCTCCCCGCTGGATCCTGCACGGTCGCCAGCGCATGGCGCAATTGCTCGGCCCGTTGCCGCAGGGTCGTCGGGTCAGGCACCGGCATGAGGATGAGAAACTCCTCCCCGCCCCAGCGCGCCAGCATGTCCCGCGTGCGCAATTCGCCCTTCAAAGCCTTGGCCGCGAGGCTGAGGATGCGATCCCCGGCCTCGTGCCCAAACCGGTCATTGACGTCCTTGAAGCGGTCAAGATCGACAAGGATCACCCCCAACTGCTGGCGTTGTGACCAGTTGAGGAAATGATCCACCGCCGCACGCCGTGTCGCCGCTCCGGTCAGGTGATCCTCGTTCATGTCGGTCAGCAACATGCGCTGGGTGCGGCGCGCGGCCTCGAACAGATGGCCAAAGCGCAGGCCGAAATAGATGATCGAGGCCAGGAAAAACAGCATCTCAAGCGAATGCAGCAAGGCATAGCTTTGTTGCAGGTCTTCGGTAAAGAACCGCAGGCCCATCGGGGTGATCAGGCAGATCGCCAACCAAACCTTGATCTGCATCCTGACAACCCGTGCCACCGGGCTATCGCGCAGGATCATCCGCAGCGCCCGACGGCGCGAGAACCGGATCAGGTTGGCGATGGCCAGCCCGAGAAGACCAAAGGCGGAGGTCAGAGACATGTGGCCAAAGAACTTCTGATGGCCAATCAGATAGCCGTTGATCGCGACAAAGGACACAAACACCGCCCCAATCGCCGCGGCGAAGGCGATGTTCGGCAACCGGCTGCGCATCAGCTGACCCAGCGCCATCAACACCAGCCCAGCCGACGTATTCCACCCCTGCTGACCCAAAAAGGCGTGTGGAAAGAGATCATTGACGACATCCGACAGCGCGGGGGCGGCAAGGGCCACTAGGATGACCACGTACCAGCAGGTCGCTTCAAAGCGAGTGGCGCGCCGCAACGGGAGCTGCGACCACGTCGCCAACAGACCAAGACCCAGGCAAAGCAGCGTCAGCGGATGGGTGTGGGCATGCTCTTCGGTGCCATGAAGCCAGGTCAGAAAGCCGAATTTGTAGTCAGACAACACAACAAGGATCGCCAGACAACACGCAAGCAGGGCACCACGGCGCAACAAATTGGCCTTGCGCAGACCGCTCAGCAGTTCGCGGTAGTTCCCGTAATCTGCTCGACCTGCACCAGCCTGCGCAGCCAAACCCTGTTCTGACGTCACTGAAACCACCCCGCGTGATAACGGCGCGCACGCTAACAGGGGATGGTTAAGAAACCCCTAGTCCTCGAAGAGTTCGGTCTGGCCTTCCTCACCTTCGTCTTCGCTGTCGGAATCGTCCGGCATCAGCGGGGTGTTGCCCAGCGGCCGACTTTCCAGAAGCCCCGCGGCGCGCAGCTCTTGCAGGCCGGGCAGATCGCGGGCGGATTCGAGGCCGAAATGATCAAGGAACGTCTCGGTCACCACAAAGGTCACCGGCCGCCCGGGGGTCATGCGCCGGCGGCCAAAGCGGATCCATTCCAGCTCCAGCAGCTGATCCACCGTGCCACGGCTGACGGCGACGCCGCGGATTTCCTCGATCTCGGCGCGGGTGACAGGCTGGTGATAGGCGATGATCGCCAGGGTCTCGATCGCGGCGCGGCTCAGTTTGCGGGTCTCAACCGTCTCGCGCTGCATCAGAAAACCCAGATCGGCCGCCGTGCGCATCGCCCAGGCGTTGCCCACCTTGATCAGCCGCACCCCGCGCCCGTCATAGCGTTTGCGCAGATGCACCAGCGCCTCGGCCGCGTCG
>JASJCC010000213.1 GCA_030066175.1 Paracoccaceae bacterium
CTGTTGTTCCTGACGCCCTACAAGATCACCGCCTGGGCCGAGAGCGTGATTGAATCGATGCTCTATATCCTATGGGATCTTAAGCTGAAGGTCGGCCACAGCTCCCGCACGGTGAAGGACTGCCTGCGTCTCGGCGCTGATGATTTCACCATCCGCACGGCGATGTTGGAGAACCGATACCTCGTCGGCGATGCCGCCCTGGCGCAAGAATTGGATGACCGGCTCTGGACCGATCTCTTTGCCGGGACCGAGCGTGATTTCATCACCGCCAAGCTGGAAGAACGCGACGCGCGGCACCGCAAGCAGGGCCAGCGCTATATGGTCGAGCCCAATGTCAAAGAGGGCAAAGGCGGGCTGCGTGATCTGCAATCGCTGTTCTGGATTACCAAATACCTGCACCGCACCGACGATACCGAAGAACTGGTGCGCATAGGCGTGTTCCGGCCCGAGGAATACAAGACCTTTGTCGAGGCGGAACGCTTTCTCTGGGCGGTGCGCTGCCATCTGCACCTGGCAGCCGGACGGCCGGTGGAACAACTGACCTTTGACATGCAGGTCGATCTGGCGGCGCGCATGGGCTATGCCGACAAAGGCGGGCGCCGGGCCGTGGAATGGTTTATGCAGGACTATTTCCTGCACGCGACCGCGGTGGGCGATCTCACCCGGATCTTCCTGACCTCTCTTGAGGCCGATCACCGCAAAGATGCGCCGCTCTTGGTCCGCATCTTCCAGCGCGCGCCCAAGGTCAAAGCGGGCTACATGGTGGTGAACGGGCGTCTGGCGATTGCCGATGACACCGCGTTTCTGCATGACAAACTCAACATGCTGCGGCTTTTCGAAGAGGCGCTGCGCACCGGGCTCTTGATCCACCCGGACGCCATGCGCCTGGTCAAGGCCAACCTGCACCTGATCGATGACGGACTGCGCGAGGACCGCGAGGCGCGGCGCATCTTCCTTGATCTGCTGCTGAAACACGGCAACCCGGAACGCGCCCTGCGGCGGATGAACGAGTTGGGCGTGCTGGCGGCCTTTATCCCGGAATTCGCCCACATCGTCGCGATGATGCAGTTCAACATGTATCACAGCTATACGGTGGACGAGCATACGATCCAGTGCATCTGGCACCTGTCGGAGATCGAGCGCGAACAGCTGGTCGAGGAACTGCCCGTCGCTTCGTCCATCCTCAAAGAAGGGGTCAACCGAAAGGTGCTCTACGTGGCGCTGTTGCTGCACGATATCGGCAAGGGCCGGCCCGAGGACCATTCCGCTTTGGGCGCCCAGATCGCCCGCAAGGTGGCGCCGCGGCTGGGGCTCTCCAAGGCTGACGGCGCCACTGTCGAGTGGCTGGTGCGCTACCACCTGCTGATGTCGGACATGGCGCAGAAACGCGACATCGCCGATCCGCGTACGGTGCGGGATTTTGCCAAGGCGGTGCAGACGCGGGAACGGCTCGATCTGCTGCTTTTGCTGACGGTCTGCGATATTCGCGGTGTCGGCCCCGACACGTGGAATAACTGGAAAGCGGCGCTTTTGCGGGCGCTTTACCGCCAGACCCGCCGCGCGCTGGAAAGCGGGATGGAGGCGCTCAACCGTGAAAACCGCGGCGTCGAGGCCAAGCGGCTCTTGCGCGAAAAGCTGGCCGATTGGCCGCGCAAAGACGTCAAGGTGGAAACCGCCCGCCACTATCCACCTTATTGGCAAGGTCTGCATATCACCGCGCATCTGGTCTTCGCCAACCTGCTACACGATATCGGTGACAACGAGATCCGCATCGACATCCACCCCGACGAAGACCGTGACGCCACCCGCGTGTGTTTTGCCCTGCAAGACCATCCGGGCATCTTTTCGCGCCTCTCCGGCGCCCTGGCGCTGGTCGGTGCAAATGTCGTTGATGCGCGCACCTATACCTCGAAAGACGGGTTCGCCACCGCCGCCTTCTGGATTCAGGACAGCGAAGGCACGCCCTATGAGGACACTCGTATCCCGCGCCTGCGCGAGATGATCCGCAAGACGCTGATGGGCGAGGTTGTCCCGCGCGAGGCGATCAAGACCAAGGACAAGCTGAAAAAGCGCGAAAAGGCCTTTGACGTTCCGACCTCGATCACCTTCGACAACGAAGGGTCCGAGATCTACACGATCATCGAGGTCGATACCCGCGACCGGCCCGGCCTGCTCTATGATCTGACCCGGACGATGGCCAGCCAGAACGTCTATATCGCCTCGGCCGTGATCGCGACCTATGGCGAACAGGTGGTCGACACCTTTTATGTCAAAGACATGTTCGGGCTGAAATTCCACGCCGCCAGCAAACAGCGCGCGCTGGAACGCAAGCTGCGCGAGGCGATTTCAGAAGGCAGCGAGCGGGCGTTGGGCTAGCGGGTTCAGGTGTCGCTGCCTTCGGCGAGATCAGCCAGGATCGGACAGTCCGGCCGGTTGTCCCCGGCGCAGGACTGCACCAGCTCCCCCAGCGTGTCGCGCATCCCCTGAAGCTGCGCGATCTTGTCGTCGATCTGGGTCAGGTGCTCTTGCGCGACGCGTTTAACATCGGCGCTGGCACGGCTGGGATCGGCGTAAAGCGCCATCAGCGTGCGGCAATCCTCGATCGAAAAGCCCAACGCCCGGGCGCGCGCCAGAAAGGCCAGGCGGTGCAGGTCGCTGTCGCGAAACGCGCGATAGCCATTGGCGTCGCGCAGCGGCCGGATCAGGCCGATCTCTTCGTAATACCGGATGGTTTTGGCCGGCAGCCCGGCGCGCTTGGCAACCTCACCGATATTCATGCGTGGGCCTCTTGCAGCTGTGGCGCCGGGGCCGTGGCGCTGTCGCGCAAGACCGGTTTCAACTGCCGCAAGCGCAGCGCGTTCGACAACACAAAGACCGAGGACAGCGCCATGGCGCCGGCAGCGAGCATCGGCGACAGCAACATGCCAAACGCTGGATAGAGCGCGCCCGCCGCCACCGGGATCAGCGCGGTGTTGTAGGCAAAGGCCCAGAACAGGTTCTGCCGGATATTGCGCAGCACCGCCCGGCTGATGTGGATGGCGTTGACCGCGCCTGTGACGTCACCCGACACCAGCACCACATCGGCGCTTTCGATGGCGACGTCGGTGCCTGTGCCGATGGCCAGGCCCACATCTGCCGCGGCGAGGGCCGGCGCATCGTTGATTCCGTCGCCGGTGAAGGCCACCGGACCAAAGCGGTCGCGCAGGCGGTTCACGGCCTCCAGCTTGCCCTCGGGCAGCACCTCGGCCTCCACATGGTCGATGCCCAGCTCGCGCGCGATGGTTTCGGCTGTGGCCTGCGTGTCGCCGGTGATCATCGCCACCTTGAGCCCGTCGCGATGCAGCGCCGCCACGGCCTCGCGGCTGGTGTCCTTCACCCGGTCGGCGACGCCAAACGCACCCGCGATCTGGCCATCCAGCGCCACCAGAACCGGCGTCTGGCCCTTCTGCGCCATATCCTCCAGGGCGCCGGTCAGCGCGGCGAAATCGACCCCTGCCCGCGCCATCAGGCGGGCGTTGCCGACCAGCACCGCCCGCCCATCGACCGTGGCGCGCAGCCCGTGCCCGGCGATTGCCTCGGCCTCTTCGGGCTGGGTCAGATCACCGGGGGCGGCACGTTCCAAAGCTCGCGCAATCGGGTGTTCGCTCTGTTGCTCGGCTGAGGCGGCAAGGTGCAGAACCGTGTCCGTGTCGAACCCCTCGACGATCTCCGTTCGCACCAGCTCAGGCCGCCCTTCGGTCAGCGTGCCGGTCTTGTCGAACGCCACCACCTTGACGCTTTCCATCCGCTGCAGCGCATCGCCTTTGCGAAAGAGCACCCCCAGTTCCGCCGCGCGCCCCGTGCCCACCATGATCGAGGTTGGCGTGGCGAGGCCCATGGCGCAGGGGCAAGCGATGATCAGCACCGACACTGCTGCGACCAAGGCAAGGCTGAGCGCCGGGTCGGGGCCAATCAGCAGCCATAGCGCAAAGGTCAGCACAGCGACCGCAATCACCGCCGGCACGAACCAGAGAACCACCCGGTCGGCCAAAGCCTGGATCGGCAGCTTGGCGCCTTGCGCCTCTTCGACGATGGCGATGATCCGCGCCAGCATGGTGTCCAATCCCACGGCGGTCGCGCGGAAGCTCAGCGCGCCCTGCCCGTTGATCGTGCCGCCGACAACCGTGGCACCGGTCGTCTTTTCCACCGGGATCGGCTCCCCGGTGATCATGCTTTCGTCAACGTAGGACCGCCCGTCGATCACCTCTCCATCAACGGCGATCCGTTCGCCGGGGCGCAAATGCAGGATATCACCCAGCACCACATCCTCGATGGGGATTTCGGTCACGGCACCGTCCCGCTCAACCCGAGCCACCTTTGGACGCAACCCGATCAACCGGCGGATTGCAGCGCCAGTCCGTCCCTTGGCCCGCGCCTCGAGGAACCGGCCCAACAGGATCAGCGTCACGATCACCGCGGCCGCCTCAAAATAGACCGCGCGGTTGCCGGCTGGCAGCAGACCAGGCGCAAAGAGCGCAACGGTGGAATAGCCCCAGGCGGCAAAGGTGCCGAGCGCCACCAGTGAGTTCATGTCAGGTGCACGTTTGATCAACAGCGGCACGCCGATCCGGTAAAAGCGCCGCCCCGGCCAGACCAGCACAAGGGTGACCAGGACAAACTGGATCAGCCAGGAGGTCTCAAACCCGATGGTCCGGCCAATCAGGTGGTGGAATGCGGGGACAAGATGCCCGCCCATCTCCAGCACAAAGACCGGCAGGGTCAGTGCCCCCGCGATGATCAGATCACGTTTCAGCTGCGCCCCTTCGGCATCCTTACGCGCGGCGTCTTGGTCACCGTCCTGCCCGGCGACGCGGGCCGGATAGCCCGTGGCGGTAACCACCTTGGCCAATGCCTCCGCCGTCACGCTGGCCGCCATGACCCGGACATCCGCCCGCTCACTCGCCAGGTTCACATGCGCCGATACCACGCCGGGCACGTCGCGCAGCGCCTGTTCGACCCGGCCGGTGCATGACGCGCAGCTCATCCCGTCGATTGTCAGGCGCATGGTCTGCTCTTTGGCCGGGTATCCGGCGTCAGACAGCGCGGCGCGCAAGGCCTCGGGCGTCGCGGCGCCTTGCACCTGCGCCATCCGATTGGCCAAGTTGACGCTGGCACTGTCCACACCCGGGACGGCGGCCAGAGCCCGTTCGGCTCGGCCAGCGCAGCCACCGCAGTTGAGATTGGTCACTTCGAATCGGAGTGTGTCGGGCATCGGACTTGCCCCCTTTTAGACGTCTTACGCCTTACATAGGGGTTCCCGTCACTGGAAGGTCAAGCCCCTACCCGTCTGCGCCTGCCGCACGCGGGCGCGGCAATCGGCACACAAAAGCGGCAGGCCGATCCGTTCGGCGCAACGTGTCAGGTCCATCAGGCCGGCGGGGGAGACAAGCAGCATCGCTTGTTCCAGTGCCTCTTCGCGGCGTTGTTCGGTTGCGGCGAAGACAAAGCGAGCCATGTCGGCTTCATCAGCGCTGTAGGCTTCGGTGCCCGGTGGCAGGAACGCCGGCACGCGCCAACCGTGACGGCGCAAGAGGGCGAGCATGTCCTCAAGCGCGTTGAGGCACCCGCGCGCCCGATCCGTCCCCATGTCACGGCAAAGCGTCGACCAGACACGGTTCTGACCATCTTCGCCGTCCTGCCAGTCGCGCAACAGGCCGATGAGGCGTTGTTCGATCGGGCGCAGGGACGCCGCTGATACGTCTGGAAAGCCGCTATGTTTCATCTTTTTGAGGCCTTTGACTCGCTGACTCCTCAATTACTGACTAAAATTGTCAGATTAGTCAATTGCCGACAAGGTTGGATCCAACAGAGCACGCGGCCAGCCGGCAATTGCCAAACCGTTTCGGAAAAAGTCAGCCCTGCTGCACCTCGGCCGCGATCTGCGCGCGAGATTTGCGGGCGCGTTCGGTGGCGGACTTTAGCTGACCGCAGGCGGCCATGATGTCCTCGCCCCGCGGGGTGCGGATCGGGCTGGCGTAACCGGCTTTGTAGACGATGTCGGCAAAGGCCTCGATCCGGGCCCAATCGCTGCGCTCATACGGCGCGCCGGGCCATTCGTTGAACGGTATCAGGTTGATCTTGGCCGGGATGCCCTCGATCAGCTTGACCAGGCGGCGCGCGTCGGCGTCGCTGTCGTTCACATCCTTGAGCATCACGTATTCAAAGGTGATGCGTTCGGAATTGGACACCTTGGGATAGGTCCGCAACGCGTCGAGCAGCGTGGCGATGTTCCAGCGTTTGTTGATCGGCACCAGGCGGTCGCGCACCTCATCAGTGGTGGCGTGGAACGACACGGCCAGCTGGCAGCCGATCTCTTCGGCGCAGCGGGCAATCTCGGGTACCACACCGCTTGTCGAGAGGGTGATCCGGCGACGCGACAGGGCGATGCCTTCGCCATCCATGGCGATCTTCATCGCGTTGCGGACGTTGTCAAAGTTGTAAAGCGGCTCCCCCATGCCCATCAGCACGATGTTCGACAAGAGCCGCGGGCCGTTTTCGCCCGTGCCCGTCCCCGGTTCGGGCCATTCGCCCAGATCGTCCCGCGCCAGCATGATCTGGCCGACGATTTCACCGGCGGTCAGGTTGCGCACCAGCTTTTGCGTACCGGTATGACAGAACGAACAAGTCAGCGTGCAGCCCACCTGGCTGGAAATACACAAAGTGCCGCGATCAGTCTCGGGGATATACACCACCTCAACCTCATGCCCGCCGGCGATGCGGACCAGGTACTTGCGCGTGCCATCGGCGCTGACATCGCGGGTCACCACCTCGGGCACGGCCACCACAAAATGCTCCGCCAGCTTGGCGCGATAGTCCTTGGCAAGGTTGGTCATCAAGGCAAAGTCACGCACACCCCAGTGATAGATCCACTGCCAGATCTGGTTGACGCGCATCTTGGCCTGCTTTTCCGGCGTGCCGATCTCGATCAGCGCCGCGCGCAATTGCTCCCGCGTCAGGCCCACGAGATTGGTGGGCCCGTCGGGCAGTTTGCGGGGGATCGTCATCACGTCCTGGGTGATCGGGGCGCGGGCGGTCATCGGGCACATCTCCTTTGATGCGCGAGCAGGCCATGTTATGCGCCGCGCTTCAAAGGAGATGTGCCCGATGACCGCCCGCGCCCCGATCACCCAGGACGTGATGACGATCCCCCGCAAACTG
>JASJCC010000214.1 GCA_030066175.1 Paracoccaceae bacterium
GCCCCGCCCGCGCCGGTTGAGGCGGCAGCCCCCGCACCCGACCCGGCCATACGCGCCAACGCCCAGCGCGCCGCTCGGCAATTTGTGCGCGTGGTCGAGACGATGGAGCCGGTGGCCGAGGCCGAATGCCGCCGCCGCACCCCGCGCCGGAATTGCGATTTTCTGATCGTCGTCGATGATCGGCCGGGCCAGCCGCCCAATGCGTTCCAGACGCTCGCACGGGACGGACGGCCGATCCTCGCGTTCAACCTGCCGCTGATCGCGTCGGTCCGCAACGCGGATGAGCTCGCGTTTGTCATGGGGCATGAGGCGTCGCACCACATCCTCAACCACCTTGCCCGCATGCGCGAAAGCGCCAATGCCGGCGCGGTGATCTTTTCCGGCATCGCCGAGATCACCGGTGCCGATGTCCGCGATGTGCGCAATGCCGCCGAGCTGGGCGCCGCCGTGGGCGCACGCACCTATTCCAAGGATTTTGAGCTTGAGGCCGATCAGCTGGGCACGATCCTGACCAAACGCGCGGGCTTTGATCCGCTGCGCGGGGCAGCCTTCTTTGCGCGCATCCCCGATCCGGGCAACCGCTTCCTCGGCAGCCACCCGCCAAATGCCGAGAGGATGGAGATCGTGCGCCGCACGGTTGCTGCCATGTAAACCCTCGCGTTGACCTGCATCAAAGCGCTGCGGCGCGTTTCACCGTTACCTTGGGTCTCAGATGCTGAGCACCAAGAGGAAACGGGATCATGCATGTCAAATCGGTTCTGAAACGCCATGCCGGCCTGGTCGACGATATGGCCGACGCCGTGGGGGTCGATCTGCAAGAGCAGATGCTGCGCGGGGACCTGTCGATTTCCGAGCTGGACGACGCCGTGATGCGCTGCACCGGCTGCAGCAATCCGGATGATTGTGAAAGTTGGCTGGCGTCGCAAACGGGCGCCGTCGACACGCCGCCCGCCTATTGCCGCAACGCCGACGTGTTTGCCGCGTTGAAAAAGGCCTGAGCGATGGCACCTCAGGATGACAGCCGGCCATTTGCCCCGCTTGGCGAGGTGAACCAGCATTACTGGCTGGCGCTGCGCATGGCCAAGGCGACCGGTGTCGATCTCGCGCAGGCGATGGATGCCGATCTGCTGGACCAGGAAGGCTGGTCGCAGATGGTCACGCGTTGCCGCGGCTGCGTCTGGGCCAAGGGCTGTACCCGCTGGCTCGACATCCCACATGATGATCTGCGCGCGCTGCCGACATCCTGCGTCAACCGGGATCGCTTTGCCGCGTTGCGCGAAGACCTTGATCCAAAGGAGGACCCGAAATGACGACAATCGTCGGAGAACCCTCCCGCCATTTCTTTATCACCCGCAGCGTTGCCCGCGTCATGGGTGTGAGCCTGTCAGAGGCGATGCAATCCGGTGATCTGGCGCCCGAAGGCTATGCCTCGATGGTCAATCGCTGCCGCGGCTGCGCGCTGGTCGAGGCCTGCCAGGAATGGCTGTCGTCGCAGGCGGCGCTGGCCCATACACCGCTGCCGGGCTGCATGAATGCCGGCGCTTTGACGGAACTGCGGCAAAAGACCTGAGCGGCTTAGCGCGCCCGCAGATTGCGCGCACTTTCCTTGATCGCGTCGTACTGGCCTGACGGGCGGAAGCGCCACAGGTATTCCGGCAGAACCGCCTCAAGCGATGTCGGCGTGATCCCCAGATCCGCGAACCCCTTGGCCCCTTCCGGCACGACGTTATCGCGGCGCAGGTTGCGCACCTGATCGCGGGTGACCTGCGCCGGGATCAACCCGCCGGAGAGCTTGCCCAGAAGGTCAAAGGTCGAGCCCATGATCGAGGCGGCCCAGAAGGGGATGTTCAAGATCAGCTTACGGCGACGGATCACACCCAGCATCTGCTGCATCAGCGCGCGAAAAGTTGAGACATCCGGGCCGCCCAGCTCGTAGATACCGGGCGCCGCCTTGCCGGTGACGCCCATGACGGCCGCCTGCGCGACATCATCCACATAGACCGGTTGAAACCGCGTTTCAGCCCCCACCACGGGCAGCACCGGCCCCAGCCGCGACATCGACGCAAACCGGTTAAAGAACTGATCCTCAGGGCCAAACACCACCGAGGGGCGCAGGATCACCGCGTCCGGCATGTGCTGCAGAACAACCTCCTCGCCCA
Source organism: Paracoccaceae bacterium (assembly GCA_030066175.1). Taxonomy (GTDB): domain Bacteria; phylum Pseudomonadota; class Alphaproteobacteria; order Rhodobacterales; family Rhodobacteraceae; genus JASJCC01. The sequence goes on from JASJCC010000214.1 coordinate 2,160, forward strand.
GCGCCTTGGTCCGCGCGTAATCGCTGTCGCTGTCCTTATCCGCGCCAATGGCGGAAAGCTGCACCATCCGCGCCACGCCTTCGTCCGCGGCGATGCGGGCAATCCGCTCGGCCCCTTCGGCCTGCACACTGTCAAACTTGTTCTTGCCTGCCTCGGCCAGGATCCCCACGCAGTTTACCACCGCATCCGCGCCCTGCATCACGCTGCGAACGCTGGCGTCATCGCGGATATTGCAGAGCACCGGCTCGACCTGCCCGACCACGCCGTAGGGGCGCACAAAGATCGCCTCGTTCGGGCGTCGGACCGCAACGCGGACACGCCAGCCTTCCTTGGCCATGCGCCGTGCAATGTAGCGCCCGACAAAGCCGGATCCGCCGTAAATGGTGACCAGTTTCGACATCCCGTGTCTCCCCAAGCGTGCGTCCACGACCGGGCATAACGCCGACCGGCCAACGCCACAAGATGTTCCATTGCCGCGCGCGCCGCAGGGGCGAAAAAGGCCGTTGACACCACTGAGAGAGCCGCTTAAACGCACGCATCACGACACCTGCCCAGGTGGCGGAATTGGTAGACGCGCTAGCTTCAGGTGCTAGTGTCCGTATGGACGTGGAGGTTCGAGTCCTCTCCTGGGCACCATTGCTTCTGTTTTCCAGTAAAATCCAATCATTTGCCTGACACACAGAGATTTCCGTTCACTCCCACGCCCTCCAATTTCTTTCGAAATCCATCTCAGACGCGCAGTCCTCTGATGAAACTCTCGTCGACAGAGGCGGACAAACAGTCGCGCAATGACAATCGTCTCTGGGCAAAGGTCTGTTGCGACGAAATGCAACAACAATGGCCTCTTCTGGCTCACCAGAATTGTTGAACGAGGGGCCCTTGGCCCAGTCTGTCAATCTTCTGCCCTTTGCCGTTTTCGCCATTTCGCAACGGTTTTGTCGTTGGTGCGATACATGCTGCTCAGCGCGGCATTCTTAGCTTGCAATCGCTGTATTTCTGCTCGGCGTGCGTGGTGGTCGCGCTGCCATAACGAACCTGTCCAATAATGCTTCCTGCCATGCAACCGAACGGATCGCACTACGAAATCCGGGCATCAAACACTCAGCGTAGACTTTGGCCACTTGTGTTCAAACGGAAGCTAGCAAGCGGCCTTGGCGTACCGACCTACTGCAACCCTACTGCAACGAGTTCATTGCCCATATGCGATGGAGTTTATTGCGCACTACCAACTTGTAGCATCTGCTGCATTGGGATCATGCGGCACGTGACTTACCCGTTGGAACTCAGGTTAGTTCGCCGAGTTCTGGGCCACCCCAGAGCACGGTTAGTGACGGGATGGTGTTGGGGTACTCGAAACGCCACACATGGCTTCCCCGTGAGCTCTTTACGTCTCAGAGGCATATGCAGCCCTCTCGCACAATGGCCGATTACAGCATACAACGTTCATCTACGCTAACCGCGGCGAATGGGCATTAGGAGCCCATACTTAGCCTTGATGAAGTCCGCAGAAGTCGTCGCGAAGGGCGGGAAGGCGTCATTCAGCGCGCATGCCAATTCTCTCGATGGAACTCGCTAAAACGGACGTTCAAATTGTCCAGTAGCGGCTTGTTCCTCTGCATCCCTGCAAGGCCGCTTCGAACGCAGTATTCCAATTGATCAGATGCCCAGAAGAGGTCTCAAAGCAAGGCTCTTCGACATTCGTCGCGAGTGAAGAAAACTCCTGCAAGCAAGTTGCCCAGCAAGGAGCGGCTCATCAACGAACGGAAGCTGTAGAGGATTATGTGACGGTGAATGAGTGTACCGGCGCCAACCCCGCCCTGGAGAGGGCGGGGTGTTCTGCGCTATCGAAACGTTTTTGGCTTAGTTCAATTGCTGCTCCAGCGCCTCAAGCCGCTCCATCAGCTGGGCATTCAGCGCGCGTTGCTCCGCGTTTTCCGCGCGCTGCTCGGCGTTCTCTGCCGCCAGCGCCTGGATCGCAGCCAGGGCCACCCCAGCGCTGTCCAGCGTGGAGATACCGCGCTCATCCGCCCCGGTGCCGAAGGCGGCATAGAAATCCTGCGCCATCGGACCGATATGACGGGTCCCGGCCTCGGCATCGTGCTTGTAGGTCCATTCCGCAATCGGCAGCGCGGTGACCTTGGCGAGGATTTCATCCGGCGAAACGGGTTCAATCGCCATCTTGGCGTGCTTGTCCGAGGACTCGGTCAACGCGCCCAGGATGGTGAGATTGCCACTGTCGTCCAGTATGAACTCGGGATCATCTGTTCCAGCCGACAAGCGCATCGTGTTGTTGTTGGTAAAGGTCCAGATCTCGTTGGCGCCGCCCACAGGGCTGAGATTGATCAACGCGAAACGCACCGGGCCGTCATCCTGGATGATCATGTCGTCTTCGGCATTCGGGGCCGGCTGCACCGCGCCGCCATTGCTGATGTGCAGCTTGGCCCGCGGGTTTGTACCGACGCTAATGCCCACCTCATCATCACCGTCGATCACCAGGCTCGCATTCGCGGCGCCAGGCCGGATGCGGAACGGCAGGGTGCTGCCACCTGTGACATCCCGGATGAAAAAGCCTGCTTCGTTGCCAGCCACATCCCAGATCTGCGAGGTAAAGCCCGAAGCGCCGTCCTGTTCCAGACGCAGGGTCGGGGTGTTGCCGGTCTTGGCATGCAGATCGGCCACCGGGGTCGAGGTGCCAATGCCGATGCGACCGCCATCGTCGACGTAAAGCGAATGGTTCCGAGCGCGAGCTTCGATGGTAAAGGGGGTGCGGTCGCTATCGAGATCTACGATCGAGAACTTGTTTCTCCCGCCATTGGCGCTTTCGTTGAAAGTGATTTGCCAGTCAGTGGTCGGAAAGGACGCGCTGGTCGAGGTGTCCAGCGCTTTGATCCGCAAGTTGTTCTCCTGCAGCAAAATAGTGGCAAAGCCAAAGGCAGGGGAGGTCGGGCAATCATTTCCGACGCAAAGGCTACCATCGACAACAAGGTTCTGCGCCTGTGCTCCGGTGGTCATCAGGCAAAGCGCCCCAATAGCAGTTACCAACTTGGCCCTGCTGTTCAAAGAAAAACGTGACATGAGAGATTCTCCCGTTTTGACGTTCTCACCAAAGATGCCGTAAGCTGCGAGAAACACGATATGAATGACCGTTTGGCAAGATGTTTGGTTTTACGTAGCATATTCCATGTCCACATGGAATGGTCGTGACGCTGACGTGAATCGGTTGCCGGTGACGCCCGCATGGCGCGTATCACCCCATTTGAGGTTGGCTGGAACCGGCAACTGAGCCATAAGATCGACCACCCGGGCGCGCGCTGGGTTTACTAAGCGTGCAGCGCCATCCACGTGGTAAGTTCCACGCAGGCATTGTAAGTTGTGAAGACGCTGCTCTTGTAGGGCCGGGTTCGCAAGGATACCCGCGCCTGTCCTTCTTACAAGGTCTGCTTGATCAATCTGTATTGTGGCGTAGCGACATGTGGTAAAAGTCGGTTAAGGGCCGTTCACGCTGCGCGAGACCGAAGTCCAAGTCGGTAGCTTTGTCTGCAATGTGTGAGTTCGACCACCCTTGGATTTCGCGCTCGCAGCGAAAGTCCGGTTCGGTGAAGCCGCATTGCGGCGCGGACTGACCGGATGAATGGCTGGTAAGGGCCGGAAGCGTCGCTCGATGCTACAGACCCCGAAGGCGGCTTTGTCCGCACAGCGGTCGTTGAACCTCGTTGCAGCGAACTACCGCTAAGAGCCCATTCAAGACGTCGATCGTTTGCGCAGCATCAAAACAATAGGGAAGGAAGCGGCCGTTCGCTTCATGCGCAAAGAACACTTGCAGGATCGGCACAAGCTTCCATTAGGAAGCAGTGAAATCCGGTAGAAGCTTTGATTTGCCGCGAGACTTCCCTGAGTCCAGTTTCCTCGATACTGCGAAGCTTTTTGAGGCCTGCTTGCTTGAACTATAACGAGCCCAAAACTGATGCCATTGCCATTACCTTTTTTGCACCGAGGCACCCAAAATGGTTTCGATGTTCACCCCCGGGATCATATCGCGAAGACTGATTTCGCGCCGATCCTCTGGCGGTCCTACATCGCCTCGGTGACCAGCTCAGGCGGCGGCCAAATGGGTACAAGCAAGCAAGGCGGTCCCGGCGACGAACGCCAAGGGGTAGAGTTGTGTTTCGGTCTCGAAATCTTCGCGAAAAGCGCGGAACATCATGGAGCCGGCGATGAGTGCGGTCAGTGTATCGAGCATGGATTCGGAGAATTCCGTGGCCAAGCCCAGCAGCCAGCCGGCAATAAGCGCGGACACCAAGATGGCCGTGGTCATAGCGTCCCGGGCGCGATCGAGCGAGGCGACCATGCCGTGGCGGTGCTGGACGAGATGCAGGCCGACCCCCAACACGTAAACCGGCGCCAGCCAGGGATCCATGGGCAGGTTTTCGTGGAGCGTCAGAACGAGCAGGAATTGATAGACAAAGGCCAGCGCCATCTCGAACGTGTAGGTCTGCGACTCGTTCCTGCCCTCTCTCTTGGCGAGGAAAACGGTGACAAGGTAGAAGATCACAAAGCCCGCCAGCGTGACCAAGTGGATCGCCTGTCCCAGCGTGGCATGGTCACCGTCGATCTCTGGCAAGAGGATGAGGAAGACGTAGACCGCCGTCGTGCCGGCGGTGAAAGACGCATACCAGGGCAGCCGCCGCACAGGCTTCAAGAACGGGATTGCGATGGCGTTGCAGATGATCAGCGCAAAGACCGCCAGACCGGCATAGATGTCTTCGTCCGCAAAGCCTGTCATGCAAACGGTTCAGGCGGGCCACGGAAACGGCGTCAACTCGGTCACAGGGACCGCTTTGTATTCGCCGTTGCGCGCTGCCATCAGAATGGTGAGCTCGTGACCCGATGCCCTGGCACTTTCGTAAAGCAGCTGTCTACAAAGCCCACAGGGATGGCAGAGCGCGGCCTCGTCCGCGCTTTCGGTCGACACGCAGGCCAGGGCATCGGGTCACGAGCTCACCATTCTGATGGCAGCGCGCAACGGCGAATACAAA
>JASJCC010000212.1 GCA_030066175.1 Paracoccaceae bacterium
AAGCAGCGCCAGACGCTGATCGGCCTGGGCCTGAACAAGATGCACAAGACCCGCGAACTCGAAGATACCCCCTCGGTCCGCGGCATGATCAACAAGATCCCGCATCTTGTCGAGATTGTCGAAGAGCGCGGCTAACCGCACTCCCCGTCCCGGGCTTGACCCGGGACCTCGGTTTTGAATGCACCCCGGTCCCTGCGACCGGGGTTTTTCATTGTCGCCTAGTCAACCCGCCCGATCACGGTGCAGCCCAACGTACGCTCGAGTGCGGCGGTCAACTCGTCTACCGTGTCGGTCGATACGAACATCCCGCCGGTCTGATCCGCGAGGCAGCGCGCGACGGTGGCGTCTTTGGCAAAGGCGCGCTGTTCAGGGTTGTCCCAGCTGAAGAACTCGACATCAGCCTTGAAGCCGATGACATGTACGGTCAGGTTCCAGCCCGCCGCTTCCAACGCGGCACCGGTTGCACAGGGGGTGCCGCCGCAGGTTTCGTTGCCGTCGGTCACCAGAACCACAACGGCCGGGCGGTTGCGGTAGTCCATGACCTCTGCCGCCGCCACGACCGACTCTGCGAGCGGGGTCATGCCACCGGGGGTCAGTGTGTCGATGGCATCGATGATACGCGGGGCAGCGTCGACCACGGGTGGAAAGCGTAACGAGATGTTTTCGCACGCGCCCCTGTAGCCTGGGCCGTAGACCAAAAGCCCCAGCCGGCGCCGTTCGGCGATGTCGGGCATGGCCCGGCGCATGGCGGCGCGCGCTTCGCCGATGCGCGGCTCGACTGTCGAGTCCCAGCCGATCTCGGACATCGACGCCGATCCGTCGAAGACCACCATCGCATCGGCGGCGCAATCATATGTGGCGTGGGCCGGAACGGCGGCCAGCGCAAAGCTGAGCGTGGCGGGTAACAAGCGGATCATGACAGGAGTGTAGCGCGGTTGACGGGTTTGTCTTGCTCCAAGCGGTAGGGTACCTGGGATGATTGCCTTTGGCCTTGATCGCCACCCTTGGCCCGGCTATACGCCGCCAGTGGTCTTCGGGCCGCAGAATCAAAATCAAGAAACGCCGTGGTTGGCCCAATACGCTTCGGGGGTCACATCCGGCAAGGAGAAGCGACATGAAACTCAATGAACTACGCGACAATCCCGGCGCAACCAAACGCAAAAAGCGCATTGGCCGCGGCCCGGGTTCGGGCATGGGCAAGACCGGTGGCCGCGGGATCAAGGGCCAGAAATCTCGTTCGGGTGTGGCGATCAACGGCTATGAGGGCGGCCAGATGCCGCTCTATCAGCGTCTGCCCAAGCGCGGCTTTAACAAGCCCAACCGCAAGAGCTATGCCGTCGTCAATCTGGGCCTGATCCAGAAATTCGTCGATGCGGGTAAGCTCGATGGCAAGGCCGACATCACCGAAGACGCGCTGGTGGCCTCGGGCCTGGTGCGCCGCAAGCTGGACGGCATTCGCGTGCTGGCCAAGGGTGAGGTGACCGGCAAGCTGACCATCGCCGTCACCGGTGCGTCGAAGTCGGCCATCGCAGCCGTGGAAAAAGCCGGCGGCTCACTCACGGTCACGAGCGCGGCAGCGGCGGAATAACGTCTTGTGAGCGGCCCACGCGCCGCTTACATACCCATAAGTTTTCCTGAAACGCCGCCCGACGGGAAACACGTCGAGGCGGCGTTCGTCTGATACAGAGAGATCCGCATGGTATCTGCAGCAGAGCAAATGGCCGCGAACACAAGCTGGGCGGCACTTGGCAAAGCCACCGACCTGCGCAATCGCATCCTCTTTACCCTCGGGCTTCTGATCGTCTACCGGCTGGGCACCTTTATCCCGGTGCCGGGCATCGACGGCGCTGCCCTGCGCGACTTTGTCGAGCAGGCGGGCCAGGGCATTGCCGGCATGGTCAGCATGTTCACTGGCGGGGCGCTGGGCCGCATGGGGATCTTTGCGCTGGGGATCATGCCGTATATCTCGGCCTCGATCATCGTGCAGCTGCTGACGGCCATGGTGCCGCAGCTGGAACAGCTGAAGAAAGAAGGCGAACAGGGCCGCAAAAAGATCAACCAGTACACGCGCTATGGCACGGTGTTCCTGGCCACGTTGCAGGCGTACGGCCTTGCCGTCAGCCTTGAGGCTGGCGATCTGGTCACAGACCCGGGCTGGTATTTCCGCGCCTCCTGCGTGATCACTCTGGTGGGTGGCACGATGTTCCTGATGTGGCTGGGGGAACAGATCACTGCCCGCGGCGTCGGCAACGGTATCTCGCTGATCATCTTTGTCGGCATCATCGCCGAAGTGCCCGCCGCTCTGGCGCAGTTCTTTGAATCGGGTCGGTCCGGCGCCATCAGCCCCGCCGTGATTGTCGGTGTGATGGTGATGGTGGTGGCGGTGATCGCCTTTGTGGTGTTCATGGAGCGCGCGCTCCGAAAAATCACAATCCAGTATCCACGCCGTCAGGTGGGGATGAAGATGACCGAAGCACAGAACAGCCACCTGCCGGTCAAGGTGAACCCGTCGGGTGTGATCCCGGCGATCTTCGCCTCGTCGCTGTTGCTGTTGCCGACGACGATCAGCACGTTTTCGGGCGAAGGCTCTTCGGGTCCGATCATGTCGACGATCCTTGCCTATTTCGGGCCTGGGCAGCCGCTCTATCTGCTGTTCTTTGCGCTGATGATCATCTTTTTTGCGTATTTCTACACGTTCAATGTCAGCTTCAAACCGGATGATGTCGCCGACAATCTGAAAAACCAGAACGGCTTTATCCCCGGTATCCGTCCGGGCAAAAAGACCGCCGAATATCTGGAATACGTGGTCAACCGCGTGCTGGTTCTGGGTTCAGGCTATCTGGCGGCGGTTTGTCTCTTGCCGGAAATCCTGCGGGCGCAATATGCCATCCCGTTCTATTTCGGCGGCACCTCGGTGCTGATTGTCGTCAGCGTGACGATGGACACGATCCAGCAGGTGCAAAGCCACCTTCTGGCGCATCAATACGAAGGTCTCATTCAAAAGTCGCAGCTCCGCGGCAAAGGTAAAGGCCGCAAGAAACGGGGACCTGCACGTCGATGAACATCATTCTCTTGGGACCGCCCGGCGCGGGCAAAGGCACGCAAGCGCAAATCCTGATGGAAGAGCGGGGCATGGTGCAACTGTCGACTGGTGACATGCTGCGCGCGGCACGGACCTCGGGCACCGAGATGGGCAAGCGCGTAGCCGAGGTGATGGACCGCGGGGAACTGGTGACCGATGAGATCGTGATCGGCCTCATTCGCGAACAGCTTGAGAAGGGATCCGAGGGCGGGTTCATCTTTGACGGCTTTCCACGCACGCTGGCGCAGGCCGATGCTCTGGGCGCGTTGCTGGACGAAACCGGCGAAACGCTGGACCGCGTGATCGAACTGAGCGTCAATGACGAGGTGTTGGTGGATCGCATTGTCAACCGCGCGAAAGAGGCCGTCGCTGCCGGTGGAACCGCGCGGGCCGACGACAACGCGGAAAGCCTCAAGATCCGGCTGATGGAATACTACAAAAAGACCTCGCCGCTGATCGGCTACTACTACGCCAAAGGCAAACTGGTTCGGGTCGACGGTCTGGGCGAAATCGAAGCGGTCCGGGGCGAGATAGCCGCAATCGTCGATTGAGCGGCACCGATCTTCGATTTGACATCGGTTGGCTACTGCCAATTTCCTCCGCATGTGAGTATTGAATGACAAGCCTCGCCGGTGGTTGTATGCGGTCTTGGCGAACTGCGCAGAGCCTGTTGCGCATAGCACTCGGATTTAGGAGGAAGAATTGACTATCAGCAATGCGACAGATCAAGGTAGCGTTTTTCGGCATTTACGTCAGTGTGGGATGGAATTCACCTGCATTTTGGATGTTGGAATCCTGATGCGCACCAAGTCCCTTTTGGAGGAGTTTCCGGATACAAAGCAGTATCTGTTTGAACCCATGTCCGAGTGGTACGACGCGATCCACAAGAATTATGCAAACCATGACTACGAATTGATTGAAGCAGCCTGCAGCGACAACGATGGCGAGGCCGAGTTCGTCTCGATGCACAAACTGGAGGGTCTCGGACGACCATCGCATGGCCAGCTTGTCCGCCCGGGTATCAACCCGAAGGTAGAAAACACCGTAAACGACGTTAAGACGATGCGGCTGGACACGTTTGTCGCTGAGCGCGGACTTTCGGGCCCATTCCTTTTGAAGATCGACGTCGATGGGCTCGAAATCAACGTTATGCGCGGTGCGAAGGAGACTCTGGAGTCTTGCGACGTGGTCTCTATTGAAGTGGCTCGACATTCGTTGCCTGGTCGAGTTGCTTTTTTGGCTGAACGCGGCTTCTTTCTGCATTCTATTGCGGACTTGGAGCTTGGTCACCTAAAGGCGGCGTCTGAGGACGCTGCGGACGAACCGGGAAGCGGCTTTCTTCAGTGCGATATGATATTCCTAAACGGGAAATATCGCGATGATCCGAGGTTTCGCCCGGAGCGTTGAAAGAAACCCTTGACACGGGGGTTGACGTGGCGACCCATCGCCCATACGTAGCGCCATCCCGGAAGGGAAAATGCCGAATCGGAGCGCTTCGAGGCTGGCTTATCACCTGGAATATGACTGTGGCCCGGATCGCGTGACGCGCCGGGCTTCCGTTGTGAAAAAAGGTTCCGGCGTTACGGAACCGCAACGAAAAGGAAAAGACACGTGGCACGTATCGCCGGCGTCAACATCCCGACCAACAAACGGGTGCCCATCGCCCTGACCTATATCACCGGTATCGGCCCCAGCTCGGCCAATGCCATCTGCGAAGCCGTGAACATCGACACCAGCCGTCGCGTGAACGAGCTGAGCGATGCCGAAGTTCTGGCCGTGCGTGAACACATCGACGCCAACTACACCGTCGAAGGTGACCTGCGCCGCGAAGTGCAGATGAACATCAAGCGTCTGATGGATCTGGGTTGCTACCGCGGTCTGCGCCATCGCCGCAACCTCCCGGTGCGCGGTCAGCGCACCCACACCAACGCACGCACGCGAAAGGGCCCTGCAAAGCCCATCGCCGGCAAGAAGAAGTAAGGGAGGACTGCAGATATGGCACGTGATACCCGTCGCGGGGGCAAGAAAAAGGTCTCCAAGAACATCGCTGCTGGCGTCGCACATGTGAACTCCAGCTTCAACAACACCAAGATCCTGATCTCGGACGTGCAAGGCAACGCGATCGCGTGGTCGTCGGCCGGCACCATGGGCTTCAAGGGCTCGCGCAAGTCGACACCCTATGCCGCGCAGCTGGCCGCCGAAGATGCCGGAAAGAAGGCGCAGGAACACGGCGTGAAGACGCTTGAGGTCGAAGTGCAGGGCCCCGGCTCCGGCCGCGAAAGCGCGCTGCGTGCGTTGGCGGCTGTCGGCTTCAACATCACGTCGATCCGCGACGTGACGCCCATCGCACACAACGGCTGCCGCCCGCCAAAGCGCCGCCGCGTCTGATTACGGACAAAACCCTTTGGGGCCCGGCCGCTGTGCCGGGTCCCAATTCGTCATTTTAACCTCGGGCGTCTGCGCCTTTTGGACATGGGGCACAGGCAGGTATGGAGGGACGCATGATCCACAAGAACTGGGCTGAATTGATCAAACCGACGCAGCTTGAGGTCAAGCCGGGCAATGATCCGGCGCGCCAGGCCACGATTGTGGCCGAACCGCTTGAGCGCGGCTTTGGTCTGACGCTGGGCAACGCCCTGCGCCGCATTCTGCTGTCGAGCCTGCAGGGTGCGGCGATTACGTCGGTGCAGATCGACAACGTGCTGCACGAGTTCTCCAGCGTGGCCGGTGTGCGCGAAGACGTCACCGACATGGTGCTGAACCTCAAGGGTGTCAGCCTGCGCATGGAGGTCGAAGGCCCCAAGCGTCTGTCGATCAATGCCAAAGGCCCGGCGGTTGTGACCGCGGGCGACATTGTTGAGACCGCCGGGATCGAGGTGCTGAACCGCGATCACGTGATCTGCCACCTCGACGAAGGCGCGGACCTCTTCATCGAACTGACGGTGAACACCGGCAACGGCTATGTGTCGGCCGACAAGAACAAGCCCGAAGATGCCCCCATCGGCCTGATCCCGATCGATGCGATCTATTCGCCGGTCAAGAAGGTGGCCTATGACGTACAGCCCACCCGCGAAGGTCAGGTGCTGGACTATGACAAACTGACGATGAAGATCGAAACCGATGGCTCGATCACGCCCGAGGACGCGGTGGCCTTTGCCGCACGCATCCTGCAGGATCAGCTGTCGATCTTCGTCAACTTCGACGAGCCCGAGTCGGCGTCGCGCGCGGACGAAGACGATGGTCTGGAATTCAACCCGTTGCTGCTCAAGAAGGTCGACGAGCTGGAGCTGTCGGTCCGTTCGGCAAACTGCCTGAAGAACGACAACATCGTTTATATCGGCGATCTCATCCAGAAGACCGAAGCCGAGATGCTGCGCACGCCGAACTTTGGCCGCAAGTCGCTGAACGAGATCAAGGAAGTGCTGTCGGGCATGGGCCTGCACCTGGGCATGGATGTCGAGGACTGGCCGCCGGACAATATCGAGGATCTGGCCAAAAAGCTGGAAGACTCGTTCTAAGATGACCCCGTCCCGGGCTTGACCCGGGACCTCGCGGAGCCGGGCCGCTCTGTGAGGGATAACGAGGCCCCGGGTCGAGCCTGGGGTAGGCCCCGGATCAGGTCCGGGGCGGGTTTCCGGCAAAGGCCGGGTGAGGCCCCAAGGAGAGCCGCTGACACGCATCGGCGGTCGAACAAAGCAAAAACGCCTGTAGAGGGCACAAAGGAGTAAGAAAAATGCGTCACGCACGAGGCTATCGCCGCCTGAACCGCACCCATGAACACCGCAAGGCCCTGTGGGCGAACATGGCAGGCTCGCTGATTGAACATGAACAGATCAAGACCACGCTGCCCAAAGCCAAAGAGCTCAAGCGCGTCGTCGAAAAGCTGGTCACGCTGGGCAAGCGCGGTGACCTGCACGCTCGTCGCCAGGCCGCGGCGCAACTCAAGCAGGACAAGCACGTCGCCAAGCTCTTTGAGGTGATCGGCCCGCGTTTTGCCGAGCGCAATGGCGGCTATGTCCGCGTGCTGAAGGCCGGTTTCCGCTATGGCGACATGGCGCCGATGGCGATCATCGAATTCGT
>JASJCC010000210.1 GCA_030066175.1 Paracoccaceae bacterium
AGGGCGAGTTAATCGAAGGCTACCGCGCCGAATCGCGCCTACGCGAACGGGCTCCTACGCAGGAGATGCACCCTTATTGGACCTATGCCGGCTTGTCGTTCGCCTCGCTTGTTATCGCATTTGGGCTCGCAGGCTGGGTCGGGATCGTCCTGCTGCTCGGCCTTGCCGCCTATGCGCAGATGCAGCTGCTGCTGTCCGATTATGTCCAGCATTACGGGTTACGCCGACGCAAGATCGCCGAGAACAAATGGGAGCCGGTCGGCCCGCAGCACAGCTGGAACGCGCCGCAGGGCTTTTCCTCCGCGCTGATGCTCAACGCGCCGCGCCATTCCGACCATCACACCCGCCCCAATCGCCCGTATCCGGGCCTAGAGCTGGACAGCGCCGCCATGCCGATCCTGCCGCACTCGCTGCCGGTGATGGCGGTGCTGGCGCTGGTCCCGCCGGTCTGGCGCCGCCTCATGGACCGGCGCGCACGCAAGTGGATGAGCGGCGAAGCCCTGCCGCATTAATCAACTGTTAAGGATGTGACTTCCCCCGCCTGCCGCACTCTGGCAGGGTCGAGCTATGAAAAACGTCATCGCCTTCTGCCTCTCGATTCTGGCCGCCCCGCTCTGGGCCGCCGAACCCATGTCCGCCTCGGAATTCGAGGCCTATGTCACCGGTAAAACGCTCTATTTCGGCCTTGGCGGCCAAGCCTACGGGGTCGAGGAATACCTGCCCGATCGCCAGGTGCGCTGGTCGTTTCTGGATGGCCAATGCAAAGACGGGTTCTGGTACGAAGAGGCCGGACAGATCTGCTTCATCTACGAAGACAACCCCAGACCGCAATGTTGGAGTTTCTTCCGCGATGGCAGTGGTTTACGTGCCGTCTTTGAGAACGACCCCGAAAGCACGACGCTTTATGAGGCACGCCAGAATGACGAACCGATGATGTGCCTCGGCCCGAAAATCGGGGTTTGACACCCAAGGTCTACCCAGCCAAGCCACCGTCCGATTAAAGCCCCCAGCGTGGAACTGTGCGGCCCGATGGCCCCGCCAAAGCGGGGCCAGAGATACCCTGTGCGCGCCCAGCGGGCGCGCGCCTTTGGATCAGAACAGGCTGCCTTGTTCCGGGGGCTTCGGTTTGGCTTTGCGGGGCGCAGCACCGCCGCCGATCTTGAGCTTCCCGTCGGCAAATTCGATCTCCAGCCCAGCCGATTTTTCAGCGGCGGACTTCGTGGTGACCACATTCCCATCCGCGCGCACCACCGCATAGCCGCGTCGCAAGGTCTCGCGATAGCCCAACGTCTCGCGCAAGCGGTCCAGCGCATCAAGCCGCTGCCGTAATGCCAAGTTGCGCTGCCGCCCCGCCTCGATAAGGCGCCGCTCCAGCCCATCCAGACGCTCACGCCCGACAGAGATGTCGCGCTGCAGCGGCCGCAGGCTCAACCCATCGGCCCGCCGTGCCAAAGCCTCGCGCCGGCCCTTTACCAGACGCTCCAAAGCGGGGGACAGCCGTGCGATGCGATCGCTCAACCGCTGGCGCTCAGCCGTCACCGTACGGCTCAACGTGCCCGGACGCAGCGCGCCGGCGTGATCGCTCAGCCGCAGCCGCTGCCGATCGACCAGCCGGATCAGCGCTTGCGGCAGCCGGTCGCCTCTTGTGTCGAGCCGTTGCCGTGGCCCCTGCAAAAGCGCCTCAGGGCGGGGCAGCGCGCGTGCGAGGTCACGCAGGCGCTGTCCACGCGCTTCGGCCCGCTGGCCCATCGCGCGGGTCATGCGCGCCCCGGCCTCGTCCACCCAGGACAAAAGCTCCATCCGCACCGGCACCGCCAGTTCCGCCGCTGCCGTCGGCGTTGGCGCGCGTCGGTCCGACACGAAGTCGATCAGCGTCGTGTCGGTTTCATGCCCAACGGCGGAGATCAGCGGAATGTCAGAGGCCGCGGCGGCACGTGCCACGATTTCCTCGTTGAACCCCCAAAGATCCTCCACCGATCCGCCGCCGCGCGCGACAATCAGCAGGTCGGGCCGGGGCAGGGCGCCGCCATCCGACAACGCATTAAAGCCGGTAATGGCGCGCGCCACCTCGGGCGCGCAGGCCGCGCCCTGGACGGCCACCGGCCAGATCAGCACCTTGCGCGGGAACCGATCGCGCAGCCGGTGCAGAATATCGCGGATCACTGCGCCCGAGGGCGAAGTCACGACGCCAATGATCTCAGGCAAGTAGGGCAGAGGTTTCTTCCGCGCCGCATCAAACAGCCCCTCGGCCTGCAGCTGCGCTTTGCGCTTTTCCAGCATCGCCATCAGCGCACCAGCGCCGGCGGGGCGCAGGTCTTCGATCACGATCTGGTATTTCGACTGCCCCGGAAAGGTTGTCAGGCGCCCGGTGGCGACCACTTCCATCCCTTCTTCGGGCTGGGTCTGCTGGCGCGCGGCCACGCCTTTCCACATCACCCCCGCAATCACCGCGCGATCATCCTTGAGGTCAAGATAGACATGCCCCGAGCGCGGCCGCGACACGCGCCCCACCTCGCCGCGGATGCGGACAAATCCGAACTCGCCCTCGATCACTCGCTTCACCGCGCCAGACAACTCGGACACAGTGAATTCGGGGGTGTTGCCGGTCTCGGCCGCGTCGTCGATAAGGTCCATGCGCCTGCCTTGCTTGCTCTTGCCTGAGCAGAACCTTAGAACGCGCCACATGCAAAACCAAGGGTTGCCGCGCACCCTGTGAAGATCGGAGAGATCACATGAACATCCTTATCCTTGGCAGTGGCGGGCGGGAACATGCGCTCGCCTGGGCGGTGATGCAGAACCCCAAATGTGACAAGCTGATTGTGGCGCCGGGCAATGCCGGGATCGCGCAGATCGCCGAATGCGCGCAGTTGAATATCGAGGATGGCGGGGCGGTGGCGGAGTTCGCTGGGGGTCAGATGATCGATCTGGTCATTATAGGCCCCGAGGCACCTTTGGCCGCCGGCGTGGCGGACCGGCTGCGCGATGCGGGCTTTGCGGTTTTTGGCCCGAGCGCGGCTGCGGCGCGGCTCGAGGCGTCGAAGAGCTTCACCAAGGAGATTTGCGCCGCGGTCAACGCCCCCACGGCCGCCTATGGGCATTTCACCGATGCCGCCGCGGCCAAGGATTATGTCAGCGCACAAGGCGCACCGATTGTGGTGAAGGCCGATGGGCTCGCCGCTGGCAAAGGCGTGATCCTGGCCGACACGGCGGAGGCGGCGCATGCCGCGATCGACGACATGTTCGGTGGCGCCTTTGGTGGGGCGGGGGCCGAGGTGGTGATCGAAGAGTTCATGACCGGCGAAGAGGCGAGCTTCTTTGTGCTGGTGGATGGCGAAACCGTGCTGCCCATCGGTACAGCGCAAGATCACAAGCGCGTCGGCGAAGGCGATACCGGGCCCAATACCGGCGGCATGGGCGCCTATTCGCCGGCGCCGGTGCTGACAGAGGCCGTGGCCGAAAAGGCTTTGGCGGAAATCATCCGCCCGACCATGGCTGAAATGGCGCGGCGCGGGATGCCATATACCGGGGTGCTTTATGCCGGGTTGATGATCGAAAACGGTCAGCCGCGGCTGGTGGAATACAATGTGCGGTTCGGCGATCCGGAATGCCAGGTGCTGATGATGCGGCTTGGGGCGCAGGCGCTGGACCTGATGCAAGCTTGTGCGGAGGGGCGGCTGGATGAGGCCCAGGTCAACTGGGCGGATGACCACGCGATGACGGTGGTGCTGGCGGCTGAGGGCTATCCTGGGAGCTATGAGAAGGGGTCTGTGATTGGCGGGCTCGATGACCTGTCCGAGGACAGCTTTAACATGATGTTCCATGCCGGCACTGGCACGGCCGAGGGGCGGATCGTGGCGAGCGGCGGACGCGTGCTGAACGCGACGGCGCGTGGGGCGGATCTGCAAGAGGCGCGGGACCGGGCCTATGCGCTGGCCGACGCGGTGGATTGGCCGGGTGGGTTTTGTCGCCGTGACATCGGTTGGCGGGCTTTGGGATAGGGGTGATCCAAAGGCGCGCGGGCTGCGCCCGCGCACAGGTTTCTGGCGGCGGCCTTACCGCAATACTCTTTTGTAACTGTGGGGTTGGTGGCGGCGCTGCGCTATGGGCGCCCAGGTTTGGCGGTTAGCCTTTTCCAGCTGTGATCACATCACTTTCGGTTACGATCAGGTCGAGCGGCTGGTCGGTTTGCTCCAGTGGAAGATCGTCGGCCTCTTGCGCGGCATAAGCGAAGCCGATGGCGAGAGTGGGGCGTTTGGCGCGGAGCTGTTCCAAGGTGCGGTCGTAGAACCCGCCGCCATAGCCCAGGCGCCCGCCTGTGCGGGTGAAAGCCACCAGTGGGACAATCACGATCTCGGGGTCAAAGAAATCATCTCTGGCGGGGACCTGTGCGCCAAAGGGACCGTCGCGCAGGGGCATGTCCGGCTCCCACCGCGAAAAGCGCAGAGGTTGGTTTGCGCCGAGGATCACGGGCAGGCCGATGGGGCCATGGGCCGCGGCTTCGGCCATGGCCGGGCGGGGATCGATCTCGGTCCGGATGGGCATGTAGCCGGCGAGCGGCAGGCCGCGGTGGCCGGCGAGCACGCTCGACAGAACACTGGCCGCGGTACCGATATCGGCGGCATGGGCTGCTTTGCGGCGGGCAAAGGCGGCTTTGCGCGCGGCGGCCTTGAGCGCGTCCAAGGTCACAAAAGCACCACAACCGCGAGGCCTAAAAAGGCAAAGAAACCAACCACATCCGTGACGGTTGTCACAAAGGCGCCGGAGGCGAGCGCCGGATCGACGCCCGCCTTTTCCAGCACCACGGGGATGCCAATGCCCGCGAGCCCAGCCACGACGAGGTTGATCACCATCGCCGCGGCAATCACCGCGCCAAGCTGCGGCGAGCCGAACCAGATCAGACCGACCACCCCCATGATGACGGCAAAGGCCAGACCGTTGACCAGGCCCACCACCACCTCGCGGCGCAGCACGCGCCAGACATTGGCGCCGGTGAGGTCTTTGGTCGCCAGCGCCCGCACCGCCACGGTCAAAGACTGGGTGCCGGCATTGCCGCCCATCGAGGCGACGATCGGCATCAGCACGGCCAATGCGACAATCTGGGCAATCGCCTCTTCGAACTGGGCGATCACGATCGAGGCCAGGACCGAGGTGATCAGGTTCACCGCCAGCCAGGGAAACCGCAGACGCGTCGTCTCACCCACGCTGTCCGACAGGCGGCTTTCTTCACCTACACCGGCAAGGCGCAGGATGTCCTCTTCGTGTTCTTCGTCGAGCACGGCCATCGCGTCGTCAATTGTGATCACACCCACAAGGCGTTCGTTTTCATCCACAACAGGCGCCGAGATCAGGTGATATTGGTTGAAGGCATAAGCCACCTCTCCTTCGTCCCGCGTCACCGGGATGACGTGAAAGACATCCTCGACAATGCTGCGCAACAGCACCTCGCGGCGAGAGCCCATCAGCTTGCCCAGTGTCACATTGGCCACCGGGCGGAGTTTCGGATCGACCAGGGTGATGTGGTAGAACTGCTCAGGCAAGGCGTCGGAATTGCGCAGGTAATCAATGGCTTCGCCGACATTCCAATGCTCGGGCGCCATCACGACCTCGCGCTGCATCAAGCGACCGGCGGAGAACTCCGGATAGGTCAGCGACTTTTCGACCGCGACGCGGTCGCTGTCTTCGAGCACCTCGAGGATCGCCTCTTGCTGGGCTTCTTCAAGGTCTTCCAGCAGGTCGACCACATCGTCGCTTTCCAGCTCACGCACGGCGTCGGCAAGCACCTGCGGGTTGAGGATGCCGATCACCTCTTCGCGGATGGTGTCGTCCAGCTCGGACAGAATCTCGCCATCGAACTCCTTGCCGTAAAGCCGGATCAGCCGCATCCGGTCAAAGGCGTTGATCTGTTCCAGAAGGTCGGCGATGTCGGCCGGGTGCAGCGGGTCCATCAGGGCGATCAGGTGATCGCGGTCCTCGATGTCTACCGCGTAGAGGATCTGCGCAACCGCCTTGCGATCCAGCGCGTAGGCGTCTTCATCCGTGTCCGGAGCGACTGCATTCAGCTCTTCTGTCATGCGCTTTGCCCTCTTGCCGATTGCGCCCGAGACTAGGGCAAGCCCACGCCAAGAAACAATGGGTTGCGGGAATTTACCTCTGTGCCGGAAATCCATAGGCTGCCGGGCAAAAGGGGGCAGGCATGACCGACACCGTTTTGCATTTGGGGCAGACACTGACCTTTCCGGAGGACCCGTTTCTGCAGGGTTGGGAGACGGTTGAGCATGAGCGGCGCGGTGGCATCGCCGTGGCCGGGGGGGAGATCGTTGCCAACGGGCCTGCTGACGACCTGCGGGCACAGTTTCCGCAGGCGCAGGTGGTCGATCATTGTGACGGGCTGCTCTTGCCCGGGTTCGTGGATGCGCATGCGCATTATCCGCAAACCGCGATGATCGCCAGTTGGGGCAAGCGGCTGATCGACTGGTTGAACACCTATACGTTCCCCGAGGAAATGCGCTTTGCCGATCCGATCTATGCCGCTGAAATCGCTGGACGATATCTGGATCTGCTGCTGGCCGAGGGCACGACGACGATGTGCGGCTATTGCACGATCCATCCCGCATCGGTCGACGCATTTTTCACCGCGGCGGAGGCGCGGGGCATGCGCGTCTTGGCTGGCAAGACCTGTATGGACCGAAACGCGCCGGAGGGTCTGCGCGACACGCCGCAAAGCGCCTATGACGACAGCCGCGCCTTGTTGCAGGCCTGGCACGGGCGGGGCAGGGCATCTTATGTGATCACACCGCGCTTTTCGCCAACCTCTTCGCCCGAGCAGCTGGAGGCACTGGGGGCGTTGTGGCGCGAACACCCGGACTGTCTGATGCAGACGCATCTGAGCGAACAACATGATGAGATCGCCTGGGTGAAGGAGCTGTTTCCGCAGGCGCGCGATTACCTGGATACCTATGAAATGTTTGGGCTTTTGGGGGCAGGGGGGCTTTATGGTCACGCCATTCACCTGGAGCCGCGCGAACGGGATCGGCTGCGCGAGGTGGGGGCCGCGCTGATCCATTGCCCGACCTCGAACACCTTTATCGGCTCGGGGCTCTTCGACATGGCCGGGCTGACGGCGGCGGGCCACCGCGTCGGC
>JASJCC010000211.1 GCA_030066175.1 Paracoccaceae bacterium
CGGCCCGCCGGCTCGCGCTCGAGGTGATGATTCTGGACACCCGCGGATGAGCCTGCAGTGGATATCGGCCTTCCTCGAGGCCCAGGCGGCGGAGCTTGACGCTGCGAAAAACACCCAACTCGCCTATGCACGGGATCTGAAGGATTTCGACCAGTGGCTCAGCGGGCAGTCGCGAACGCTCGCCGAGGCCACCCGCGCCGATGTCGAGGCCTACCTGGTGCATTGCGACGCGCAAGGATTGGCCCGCGCCACCCGCGCACGGCGGCTCTCGGCGATCAAGCAGCTTTACCGCTTCGCCTTCGAGGAGGGCTGGCGCAGCGACAATCCCGCGATCCAGATCAGCGGGCCGGGCCGCGACAAGCGCCTGCCGAAGACGCTTTCCGTCGAAGAGGTCGACCGGCTGCTGGAGGCCGCCCGCAACCACGGAGGCAATGCCACCCAGCGCCTGCGCAACACCTGCCTGCTGGAACTGCTTTACGCCACCGGCATGCGCGTCAGCGAACTCGTCGAGTTGCCGCTCTCGGCCGCCCGCGGCGACCCGCGCATGCTGCTGATCCGCGGCAAGGGCGGCAAGGAACGCATGGTGCCGCTGTCGCCCCCGGCCCGCGCGGCCATGGCGGCCTGGCTGGACCGGCGTGACGCCCAGGACGCCGCCCTGCGCGACAAGCGGATGACCCCGTCACCCTTCCTGTTTCCCTCACGTGGCAAGTCCGGCCATCTGACCCGGCATGCCTGTTACATCCTGATCAAGGAGTTCGCGGTCAAAGCGGGTGTCGCGCCCGACAAGGTGACACCACACACCCTGCGCCACGCCTTTGCGACGCATCTGCTGGCCAATGGTGCCGATCTACGCTCGATCCAGACCCTGCTCGGCCATGCCGACGTCGCCACAACCGAGATCTACACCCACGTGCTGGAGGAACGGTTGAAAGAGTTGGTGCTGGAGCATCACCCGCTGGCCAAGGACTGAACGCGCCGGAGCTCCGGCGGCAGCACGTCCTCGGACGGCCACCACCCCGTGACAACTGCCTCGTGATAGCCCTGCGTGAGGCCTGCGTTTTTCATCGCCTGCCGCGTTGCCTCGGCGTCGTAGCGCAGGTGCTGGACGGTGACATCGCCCTTGTCGAGCACCACAAACCGCGTCTCGGCTGCGCCATCATTCGGTGGCAAGCCAATCACCCCGGCATTGACCCACCGCACCCCCGCCGCCTGCCGATCAAAAGGTATCCCGCAATGCCCGGCGATCACCAGATCGACCGGGCCGACACATTCAGAAAGCGCGGCAAGCTCTTCTTCAAAAACGCTTTCTTTCGTGCAGGCCCAGATGAAACGGGCAATGTCGGTCACCCCGCCATGGATCACCGCACAGCGTTGCCCGTCCTGCGTGAACGTCACGATATCCGGGCAGGCCGCCATCCAGGCGCGCTCTTGCGGGCCACATGCGGCGGTGGCGTGGGCATACCAGCCAGTCGAAAGCAGATCGCATGTCGAGCCCGCCTCGAACCCGCAGCCACAATCGGCGGCCCCGGCGGAGAGTTGCTTTTCGCAATTGCCAGCGACGCATGCGACACCCCAGTCGCGCATCTCGGCCACGGATTCCGCCGCCTCGGCGCAGTAGGCCACCACGTCACCGGTGCAGATCACGCGGGCCGCCGGAATGCCCAAGACCGCTGCCCGCGCTCGCAAAGCCCGTAAGGACGCGAGGTTGGAATAAGGCCCGCCGAAGGCCAGAACCGGCCCGTCCAAATCACCCAGATCCAGAACCTGCATGGCCTTCCCCTTGAATGCAGGCCGGTGCGGCCCCATAACCTGCTCAGGATAAAGGAACCCTTGGAACATGGAAGCCGACAACAGCACTCTCGACGCAGCCTTTTGGATCACATCCGCGGCCATTCTGGGCCTGCTGATGTTGTCGGCGTTTTTCTCGGGTTCGGAAACCGCACTGACGGCGGCGTCGCGGGGCAAGCTGCGCGCGGCGGTCGACAAGGGATCGCGCGGGGCCAAGACTGCGTTGCGGATCACCGAAGACAATGAACGCCTGATCGGCTCGGTCCTCTTGGGCAACAACCTGGTGAACATCCTTGCCACGTCTCTGGCCACGGCGATCCTGACCCGCGCCTTTGGCGAATCCGGTGTGGCGCTGGCGACGCTGGTGATGACGCTCTTGGTGCTGATCTTTGCCGAGGTGCTGCCCAAGACCTATGCCATCACCAACCCGGAAACCGCGGCATCGCGAGTCTCACCGGTGATTGCGTTGGTAGTGAAGGTGTTTTCGCCAGTGGTTGAGGTGGTGCGTGTTCTGGTGCGCGGTGTGCTGAGCCTCTTTGGTGTGAAAACCGACCCCGACAGCCACATTCTAGCGGTGCGCGAGGAAATCGCCGGTGCGCTGCAGCTGGGCCATTCCGAAGGCGTGGTGGAAAAGGAAGACCGTGACCGGATCCTCGGCGCTTTGGACCTGGCCGACCGCACGGTGGAAGAGATCATGCTGCACCGATCTGGCATCGAGATGATCAATGCCGATTCCGAGCCGCAGGACATCCTGCAGCAATGTCTGGAGAGCAGCCACACCCGCCTGCCCGTCTATCGCGACGATCCGGAAAACATCATCGGTGTGATCCACGCCAAGGACCTGTTGCGCGCGATGTACAAGATCATCGGTGATGCCGACGTGGCGCGGGATGCGTTGAAAGGGTTCCAAATCACCAACGTGGCGATGAAGCCCTATTTTGTGCCCGACACCACGGCTCTGGACGAACAGATGCGTCAGTTCCTGCGTCGCCGGACGCATTTTGCGTTGGTGGTGGATGAATATGGATCTTTACAAGGGTTGATCACTTTGGAGGACATCCTCGAAGAGATCGTGGGCGAGATCACCGACGAGTTCGATCCGCATGGCGAACACCAGGTTCAGAAGGCCGAGGATGGGCATTACTGGATCGACGGCGCCATGACGATTCGCGATTTCAACCGCGCGACTGACTGGAACCTGCCGGACGAGGAGGCCAACACCGTGGCCGGTCTGGTGATCCACGAGGCGCAGACGATCCCGACCGTGGGCCAAGTGTTCAGCTTTCATGGCTTTCGGTTCGAGGTGATGGCGCGTGAGAACAACCGCATAACGCAGCTGAAGATCCGCCCCCTTTAGGCGCGTTTCTTTCGGCAGGCGTGATCCAAAGGTGCGCTACCGCGCCGGTTTATTCAGCCCCTGTCTGAGGTGACGCGTTGGTCTTGGCGCTGCGCTTATGGTGCGGGTTCGGCGGTTTTGCTGAGAGGCCGTTTGATGGCATCTGTGCCATCAAACAGGCCTGTTCGAGTGTTTGGCGGCCCGAGCGTCTGTCAAGGACATGCAGGCAGAGCCTGTCGGCTGCGCCGATCCTTGAAAGACGCTCAGGCGCGCAGGCGGTGACCTTGCGGATCGAAGGGCGGATGTTCGAGGATACGGGCGCGGTGCGGGCGGCCGAGGATCATGACCTCGACATCGTCGCCTGGTGTAGCGTCTGTGACGTATCCGAGGGCGAGGCTCATGCCCACTGTGTAGCCGTAGGCGCCCGAGGTGACGCGGCCGATGCCTTGGCCGTCCTTGAAGATCGGCTCCCCTCCGGTGCAATCGGCGTTGGAGGCGGTGACGTCGGCCTCGTCGATCGCGAGGATCACCAGGGTTTCGCGGGGCGGGTTGTCGATGACCTGCATAAGCCCGTCTTTGTTGAGGAACTCCTTGTCGAGTTTGCAGAGCGGCGCCAGGCCGACCTCTTGCGGCCAGTATTCCGGGCTGTATTCGCGGGACCATGAGCCATAACCCTTTTCGATCCGCAGGCTCATGAGTGCGCGGGCGCCGACCGGGCCGGCGCCGATGTCTTTGCCGGCGTCGATCAAGGCGGTGTAGAGGCGCAGTTGGTCTTCAGTCCGGCAATGCAGCTCCCACCCGAGATCGCCGGTGAAGGAGACGCGCAGGGCCATCACCTCGACACCGGCGATATCGATCATCCGGCTGCGCATAAACGGGAAATCCGCGGTCTCCAGCGACGTGTTGGTCAGGCGTTGCAACAGGGCACGCGACTGCGGCCCGGCGACGTTAAAGCCGCACCAGGCCTCGGTCAGCGAGGTGAAACTGGTGCCCTCGGGCAAGGGCACCGCGTTGAAGAAACGCTGGTGATAGCGTTCGGCCATGCCCGAGCCGATCACCCAGAAGTCCTCCTCACCCAGCCGGGTGACCGTGAAATCCCCCGCGATGCCGCCGCGTTTGCCGATCAGCGGCGTCAGGCAGGACCGGCCCACGACACGCGGCAGGCGGTTGGCAAAGAGCGCGTTCAGCCAATCCTCGGCCCCCGGCCCTTCCACGCGGTATTTCGCGAAGTTCGAGATGTCGATGATGCCGGCACGGTCGCGCAGCATCCGGCATTCGTCGCCCACCGGCCCCCACCAGTTCTGCCGTTTAAAACCATTGGTGTCCTTGGCGCCGGGCCCATCCGCGAACCATTGCGGGTGTTCCCAGCCGTAGTTGAGACCCATGACGGCGCCCATCTCACGCTGCAACTCATAGACCGGCCGGGTGCGCAGGGGCCGGCCGGCGTCGCGTTCCTCGTTGGGGAAATGGATGGCAAAGCGGTGCGCGTATTGGTCGCCGACCCGAGCGCGGGTGAATTCACGCGTCGCCCAGGGACCAAAGCGCGCCAGGTCCCAGGGGAACATGTCGTACCGCATCTCACCTGTCGTGATCCACTGCGCCACCATCAGCCCCATGCCACCCGATTGCGAGAACCCCGGGATGATGCCATTGCAGCAGAAATAGCCTGGTTTTTCCGGCACCGGCCCCAAGAGCACATTGGAATCCGGGGACCAGATCATCGGGCCGTTGATCACGCGTTTGATCCCGGCCTCGCCCACCGCAGGGACGCGGTCGATGGCGCGCATCATGTTGTCTTCGATGCGTTCGAGATCGTCGGGAAAGAGGTCATGCGCGAAATCGAGAGGTGTGCCATCTTCGGCCCAGAAACGCACGTCGCGTTCATAGGCGCCAACCAACAGCCCCTGCCCCTCTTGCCGCAGGTAATACTCGCCATCACGGTCGGCGACCGAGGGCAGCCGACGGTCCAAAGCGGCGATCTGGGGGATGGTTTCGGTGACAAAATACTGGTGTTCGGTCGGCAGCAGCGGCAGGTCGATCCCCGCCAGCTTCGCCACTTCCCGGCCCCAAAGCCCGGCGGCATTCACCACCCAATCGGTGCTGATGTCGCCCTTCGGTGTGCGCACGATCCAGCTGCCGTCAGGCTGCGGATCGGTGGCAGTGACGGGTGTAAAGCGATGGATCTCGGCCCCACGCTGACGCGCGCCGGCCGCATAGGCGGCGGTCACACCCGACGGGTCGACATTGCCGCCATCGGGTTCGAACATGATGCAGCGGATACCGTCGAAATCCACCAACGGGTGCAGACGCTCCGCCTCATCGCGGGAAATCTCGTGGAAATTCATGCCGTAAAGCCGTGCCTTGGCGGCCTGCAGGCGCAGCTGGTGTTCGCGGTTCTCGGTCTGCGCCAGATAGAGCGAGCCGGGTTGAAACACCCCGCAGCCCTGCCCGGTTTCGGCCTCAAGGTCTTTATACAGCCCCATCGTATAGTGCTGGATCCGGCTGATATTGGTGCTGTCATGCAACCCGTGAATATTCGCCGCCGCGTGCCAGGTGCTGCCAGAGGTCAGCTCATCCCGTTCAAGCAGCACCACGTCCGTCCAACCCGCCTTGGCCAGGTGGTAGAGGATCGAGCATCCGATGACGCCACCCCCGATGACGACGGCCTGAGCGTGGGTTTTCATGCGGCTTCCTTCGCGGCAGAGTCCCCCGCAGTCTTGCGCCGGCACGGGCCGGTGGAATGCCCTTGCGCGACATATTCCGTCGCCATGGGACAAGTCCAGCGCGTGGCGGGCGTATGGTGACGCACTCTAAGAAGCAGGCCTTAGAGCGGGTTTGTGACGCCACTCATCGCGAGTAAGAGCCTCAGCCCTGGCAGGCGCACCCTTTGCCCGCGCTACAGGTCTTGCTCCGCGAAATGCAGCTGTCGCCACAGGCTTGCCCCTTGCGGCAGGTTTTGCAGCAGGATTGCGACCATGGCGTCGCGTCGTTGAGCTGCATGAGGCGCTGGGACAGAGACGTCGGGTCGACAAGCTGTTCAGGCGCATCATCCGCCAGGGCCGGAGGGGAAAGCGCCACGGCACAACACAACAGCAGGCGTCGCAAAATCATATCAAACCTCCCAACCGCACAACCTGGAGGTTAGCAAAGGGTTAAGACCAAGGGAAGCATCCGTTGCACATGCGGCGTTGAAAGCGCCATCCATGGATGCAGCCGTGTTTTGCGACATGGACTGTCGTGTGCAGACGCTTCGGAACCGGTGCCGGCAATACACTCATCCCAACCATCACCCACAGAACCGAAAGGCGCGCCCAATGAAAACCACCTCTCGTGTTGTTGTGATCGGCGGCGGTGTTGTCGGCTGTTCGGTGCTTTATCACCTGACCAAGCTGGGCTGGTCGGATGTGATGTTGGTGGAGCGCTCAGAGCTGACCTCCGGCAGTACCTGGCATGCGGCGGGGGGCTTTCACACGCTGAACGGCGACACCAACATGGCCGCGCTTCAGGGCTATACGATCCGGCTTTATCGCGATTTGGAGGAACTGACGGGTATGTCCTGCGGGCTGCACCATGTGGGCGGTGTGACGCTTGCCGACAATGACGATCGCTTCGACATGCTGCTCGCCGAGCGGGCCAAGCACCGTTACATGGGGCTGGAGACCGAGATTGTCGGGCCGGAGGAAATCGCCAAGCTGGCGCCGATCGTCAATCTCGACGGCATCAAGGGCGCCCTCTACGATCCGCTCGACGGGCATCTCGACCCCTCCGGCACCACCCACGCCTATGCCAAGGCCGCGCGTATGGGTGGGGCGACGATTGAGACCCATTGCATGGTGCAAGAGACTTCCCAACGCGCGGACGGCACTTGGGAAGTGGTCACCGACAAGGGCACCATTCATACCGAACACGTGGTCAATGCCGGTGGCCTCTGGGCGCGCGAGGTGGGGGCCATGGCTGGCATCTATTTCCCGCTGCACCCGATGGAGCATCAATACCTCGTCAC
>JASJCC010000209.1 GCA_030066175.1 Paracoccaceae bacterium
GAATACTCCGCCCAGCTCGAGGCGCAGTCGCAGGAACTGGCCCGCACCGCCAGCCAGCTGCGCAGCGCCAACCAGAAATTGACCCAGCTGTCGGTGCAGAAAGATGCCTTCCTCAGCCAGATCAGCCACGAGCTGCGCACGCCAATGACCTCGATCCGGGCGTTTTCCGAAATCCTGCGTGACAGCGATCAGCTGGATCCGGCGGATCTGCGCAAATACGCCTCGATCATCCATGACGAGGCGATCCGCCTCACCCGTCTGTTGGATGACCTCTTGGATCTGTCGGTGCTGGAGAATGGCCAGGTCAATCTGAACCTGCGCCAGGGCGTGCTGTCCGAGGTTCTCGACCGCGCTATTGCCTCGGCCACGGCGAATGAAAGCGCGGATGCGTTGCAGGTCTCACGCGACCCCGAGGCCGAGCGCATCTGGCTCAACACCGATCTCGACCGCCTCAGCCAGGTCTTTATCAATCTGGTCGCCAATGCGCGGAAATACTGCGACGCCGAGGCGCCCAAGCTGACCATCCGGGTGACCCAGCGCGAAGGACGCCTGATCATCGATTTCATCGACAACGGCTCGGGCATCGACAGTGACGCGCAAGAGATGATCTTTGAAAAATTCGCCCGCGTCAGCGATCAGAAAGCCGGCGGTGCGGGCCTTGGGCTGGCGATTTCCCGGCAGATCATGACCCGCCTGGCGGGCGCGATTTCCTACTTGCCAGGGCAGGGTGGGGCGGCCTTTCGGGTAGAGCTTCCGGCGGATATCGCCGTGGCCGCGCAGTGAAATCTTAATTCGCTAAAGCCCTTGGTAACCAAATCCGGCGATAACCCAAGGCACGAGCAATGCGACCACAGGCAAATTCCTGCATGAATAAGGCAGTGCGACAGGATGTTTTGGGCCAGAAGGCTCAGGCGGCACGCCGCGCGTATGAGGCGCGCGCGATGTCCCCCGCCAAGGCGCTGCGCCGCGCCATGTCGCGCACGGCGGATGTGCAATGGGGCCTCGCGCTGGTCAATCAGGCAGAGATGCAGGAACGGTTGGATCAGGATGCCGTGACAGATGCTCTGTCTGCCGGCGATCTCTTGATTTTGCTCGAGGGGCCCGGCGGCGCCTTGGGCCTTGTCACCATCGATCGTGAGGTGATGACCGGCGTGATCGAGGTGCAGACGATCCTGCAGGTCACCCAGATGCCAGCGGATGACCGGCCACTGACAGCCACGGATGCCGCCATGATGGCGCCGCTGATCGACGGCACGTTGGAGCGTTTCGTTGCCAATCTGGGTGAGGATCCCCTGCGCCCGCAGCTTGAGGGCTACAGCTTTGGCGCCATGGTCGAAGACGCCCGCGCCGCCAGCCTGTTGCTGGAGGCGTCAAGTTATCGGTTGTTCCGCGTCGAGGCTGATCTCGCGCTGGGCCGCCGCAAGGGGGTGATCCAGTTCATCTTCCCTGACCGCGATCTGGACCGCTGGTCTGACGCAGGCGAAGGGCAGGGGGCTGCCGGCCCGCATGAGGCGCGGATGAAGCTGTTGCCGGCGCGGCTCGACACCGTTTTGGGCCGCATCAACCTGCCATTGAACGAGGCGCGCGGGTTGAAGCCGGGGGATATCCTGCCCTTGCCCGCCGGTGTGATGGATGGGCTGGAGCTCATTGCCGCCGAAGGCAAGGTGATCGCCCGCGGCCGGCTTGGCCAGATCAACGGCATGCGGGCGGTCCGGCTGAACTGGCCGCCCGTGGCATCGGCGCCGTCAGAGGCACCGTCTGCCGCCATGCCCGATGACGCGCCGGCGTTTGACCCGCCGGCAGACCCCGCGCCCGCAGCCGAACCCGAGATCGACCTGGCGCCGGCACCGGCGCCAGGATCGTTCGCGGCCGAAGTTGATGAACTGCCCGATTTGCCGCCGCTGGACTTTGACGGCGGAGACTTTGCGGATGAGCTTGAGACGGTCTCGACCGATCTGCCTGGTGAAACAGAGGGTGGTGCGGAACCAGACGACTCACTCGGTGATTTTGCGGCAACGGAGTTCGATTTCGATTTCGACGAGACTTGAGGCGCGCGGGCGCCCAGCCAGGGACTGGCTCTAGCGCCCGTGAAGCGCCTCGAGCGTTGGCCGTAATCCGCCCAGGTCGTACCCTGCCTCAGCCGTGGCGCGCAGAATATCGTCCGGCGCCATCTCTGCCGCCCGACCCAGCGCCCAAATTACCGAACAGCGCGTGCCAGATGCACAATAGGCCAGCACCGGACCATCGGACGCGGCGACCATCTCGGCCTGACGCATCACGTTTTGCGGTGTCATCGTCTGGTGCGTCAAAGGCAGCACCTCAAACCGCAGCCCCGCCGCCTGTACCGCCGCACCAATCGCGTCGGCTTGAAACGGCGGCGGCACCTCGGCATCCGGGCGGTTGCAAATCACCGTGGTGATCCCCGCCTCGACAAGCGCCGGCACATCCTCGACGGTGATTTGCGGGGAGACGTTATAGCGGGGGGAAAGCGGGCGTATCTGCATCTCTTTCGCTTACTCCGCCGGAACCGGCCTGTCCATAAGCCGCCGCATCGCGGGCGCAAAGGCCATGCCCGTCAGCATCGCCGCCAGGAAGACAAAGACCCCGGTGCCACCATAGCTGATCGCGGCAATCGACGGACCCGGACACAGACCAGACAGCCCCCAGCCCATGCCGAACATCACCGACCCGACAACCAGATTGCGGCCCAGCTTGGGTTCGGGCGGTGGCGGGAACACAGTGCCCAGCATCGCCGTCTGGTGCGCCTTGGTCAGGCGCCAGGCAATCGCCATCGGGATGATTGCGCCGCCCATCACAAAGGCCAGCGTCGGATCCCAGTTGCCAAAGACATCGAGCCAGCCCTGCACCTTGTTGGTGTCGGTCATACCCGAGATGAAGAGGCCGGCGCCGAAAAACCCGCCGGCGATGAAGGCAAAAACGTTGCGCTGCATCAGATCACCCCCAGGATGTGCCGAAAGAGCATCACGGTGATGCCGCCGGCGAGGATGTAGAACACCGTGGCCACCATGCCCCGCAGGCTGAGCCGCGAGATGCCGCAGACGCCGTGGCCCGAGGTGCAGCCATTGGCGATGCGGGTGCCGACGCCGACCAAAAGCCCGGCTGCCACCAGCACCAGCAGGTTGCTGGTGATATGCGTGTCGACTGAGCCGTAAAGCGGCAGCAGCAGGACCGGCAAAAGCGCCACGCCGATCAGAAAGCTGATCCGCTCCCATTTCGTGGAATGGCCTGAGCCGTCAACCAGTCCGCCGATAATGCCGCTTGCGCCCATGATCCGCCCGTTCACAAGCAGATAGATGGCGCCGCCGGTGCCGATCAGCAAGCCGCCGACCAGCCCCCAAATCCAGTCCTGTTCCATGATGTTCCGTTTCCAAATTGTCCTGTTGCGTGAAACCCGGCGGGTTCGCGGCCGCCGGAGCGGGCCGGTCAGATCTTGTTGACCGGCACCTTTAGAAAGACGTCGCCCTGGTCATCCGGTTCGGGCAATTGCCCGGCACGCATGTTCACCTGCAGCGACGGGATGATCAGCTTGGGCATCGCCAGGGTGGCGTCCCGCTCATCCCGCATCTTGACGAACTCGTCTTTCGACTTGCCTTCGCCGACATGCACGTTGCGGGCCTTTTGTTCGCTCACCGTGGTTTCCCAGGCGTATTCTTCGCGCCCCGGCGCCTTGTAGTCGTGTCCGACAAAGATCCGCGTCTCATCCGGCAGCGTCAGGATTTTCTGCACCGAGTTGTAAAGCGTCTCGGACGACCCACCGGGGAAGTCACAGCGCGCGGTGCCGAAATCGGGCATGAAGAGCGTGTCGCCGACAAAAGCCGCGTCGCCGATCACATAAGTCAGACAGGCAGGCGTATGGCCGGGCGTGTGCAGCACGTCGCCACGCATCTGGCCGATGTGAAAGCTGTCGCCTTCGACAAAAAGCTGATCGAATTGCGAGCCGTCGCGCTGGAACTCGGTGCCTTCGTTAAAGACCTTGCCGAACGTGTCCTGCACCACGGTAATGCGGTCGCCGATACCGATCTTGCCGCCCAGCTTTTCCTGGATATAGGGCGCGGCCGACAGGTGATCGGCATGCACGTGGCTTTCCAGAAGCCACTGAACCTCATAGCCTTTTTCACGAACAAAATCGATCACCGCATCGGCGGATTTGGTGTCGGTCCGGCCCGAGGAATAGTCAAAGTCCAGCACGCTGTCGATGATGGCGCAGGCGGTACCATTGGGGTCGCGCACGACATAGGAAATCGTGTTGGTGGTGTCGTCGAAAAATCCGGTCACTTCGGGTGTCATCATGATCCTGTCCTCCGTTTCGCTGTAACATATAAGGTTTGGTGAATGTGTTGCAAGAACTCATTCGTGCTTGACCTGCGTCAAGGTGGCCCGCCGGCTTCTGGCGCAGGGTGAGACAGGTTCAAGCAAGGGATCCGTACATGTCACATCATCGCCAAAAGCTGGCTTTGCTCAACCGGTTGAAAGAGTTGGGCGTTCGTCTTGAAGGGATCGAAGAGGCGCTGGAGCAGCCGCATTCCAAGGATTGGGAGGAAATGGCGGTTGAGCGCGAGGACGAAGAGGTGCTTGAACGACTCGGAGTAGAAGGGCAAGCTGAAATTGCACGTATAAGGAGTGCGTTGCAGCGGATGGCCCAAGGCGAATACGGATTCTGCCTGAACTGCGGCGAAGAAATATCAGAGGCGCGTCTGGACGTGTTGCCGGAAACCGCGCTCTGCCGCAACTGCGCGGCCGAGGCAAGCAAGAGATAACGCCGTTCCCGGGCACAGGACGGGGACGTTGGCAGAGATGCGAAGGGGTATGCAATGTCGAAACAACTCAAGGCACGGATCGAAGAGCTGCGACAGGATATTGCCGCGGCAGATGAGGACATTCGCGCCGAGTTGATTGAACAGCTCGAACAGGCGGTGATGTTGCTGGAAGCGAAAGGTGACACCGCACCGGCCTGGGCGGTCGCGCATGTCTCGGCGCGGCAAGAGGCCGACGAAGCGGTCGAAGACCAGTTCGACAACATGCCGGTCTGAACCTGCAGCCGAGTCCCTTTGGCCACGCTTTGCGCGCCGGATGCGGGCAGGGCGCAGGCCAAGCTTGCCTGAAAACCTGCTTTCCCGTCTAATATCCCCAGCCAAAGGGTGCAGTCGGTGACGGATGCCGGACAACCGGGGTCGGAAGAGCAGGCAGATGACAGCGTTGGTCAAGAGTTCCACTCGCGACGGGGTGGCGTATCTGGTGGTCAATCATCCGCCGGTCAATGCTCTGTCGCATGCGGTGCGTGTGGGTTTGTTGGAGGCGGTCGAGGCGGCTGAGGCGAACGCGTCGGTGTCGGTGATCGTGCTGGCCGGGCAGGGGACGACCTTTCCGGCAGGGGCCGAATTGCAGGAATACGATCACGGGGTGCAAGCGCCCTTCCTGCGGGATGTCTGCGAACGCGTCGAGCAATGTGACAAGCCGGTCATCGCGGCGCTGCACGGCACGGTGCTGGGCGGCGGGCTGGAACTGGCGCTGGCGGCGCATTACCGGATTGCCCGGCGCGGCACGCGAATGGGATTGCCCGAGATCAAGCTCGCCTTGCCGCCCAGTGCCGGCGGGACACAGCGCCTGCCGCGGCTTTTGGGTGCCGAGGCGGCATTGGACCTGATGTTGTCCGGGCGCACGGTGGCCGCCGACCGGCCGCCGGGGCAGTTGCTTCTCGATGCGCTGGTCGATGGTGATGTGCTGGAAGGGGCGGCCCGATTTGCGGCCAAGCTGATCGCCATGGGTGATGACCCAAGGCGCCTCAGCGCCGACCGCAGCCAGTTTGCCGATATGGCGGCGTATCAGGCGGCAGTGTCCGAGGCGCGCGAAGGCGTGGCGCAGGACAACCCGGTTGCGCAAGAGATCGTCCACCTTGTCGAAGCCGCACCGCTTTTGCCCTTCGACGCGGCGCTGAGCATGGAGGAAGAGGCGTTTACCGACAGTCTCAAGGGGGACCGCTCCAAGGCGCTGCGGCATCTGCTTTTGGCCGAACGCCTGGCCCGGCGGTTTGATCTACCGGCCGGCACACAACTGCCAAAAATCGAACGGATCGCGGTGCTCGGCGGCGGCGCCTTGGCGCTGCAGATTGCTTTGACCGCACTTAACGCAGGCTTGCGCGTCAATTGGGGCACGCGCGAGGCCGAGCCGCGCGAGGCCGGGCTACAGCAGATCCGCGCAGTCTTTGACAAAGGCGTGAAAAGCGGCGGGTTGGACCAGACCGTGGCCGACAGGCGCCTGGCCAACCTGACCATCGGTGATAGCGCCGAGATGGTCACCGAGGCCGACATCATCCTGCATTGTGCGCGTGGGCAGGGTGATGTTC
Organism: Paracoccaceae bacterium; assembly: GCA_030066175.1. GTDB lineage: Bacteria > Pseudomonadota > Alphaproteobacteria > Rhodobacterales > Rhodobacteraceae > JASJCC01. The sequence continues at coordinate 6,365 of JASJCC010000209.1, forward strand.
CGGCGCCCGCCCATATCCCGCGGGCGGTGACAATCGCCGGCCGGGTCGAGGAATTGGGCCTGCGCTTTGCCCCGCCGGCCTTCGCCACCCGGCTGCTCGAGATCATCTGCGGGCCGGGCATCCGCCCTGAGCAGACCGCCGCTGCCTTGGCTTTGGGAGACGCATTGGGCCGGGTGCCGGTGCAGGTGTTTTCCACCGGTGACAGCCTTGCGGGGCGGCTGGAACTGGCCTTTCACCGCGCGGCGGATGGCTTGCTGGATGCAGGCGCCGATCCCTATGTCATCGACAGCGCCTTGCGCGATTGGGGCTGGGCGCGGGCGCCGTTTGAACAGCGCGATGTCGCGGGCCTCGCCGATTTTGCCCAGATCACCGGGTCTGAGGAGGGCCGGAACTGGTCTGCGCAGCTGCTCGAGGCCGGCCGGCCCGGGCGCAAATCCGGCGCGGGCTTCTATGCCTGGTCCGCCGATGGCCCATCACGTGATCCGGCGGTGATCGATCTGCTGAACAATGCGCGGGGTAAGCGGGATTGGTCGCCAGACCAGATCGTTGGCCTGATCCTCGGCGCGCTCTGCAACGAAGCGCTGCGGGCCTTGCAAGCCGAGGATCAGGCCAACGATCTGGTCTGGCGACCAATCCCGCTTACCCCGCGCATTGTTCAGCAGATCGATCACCGCCGGATCACGTGATGGGCCATCGGCGGACCAGGC
>JASJCC010000207.1 GCA_030066175.1 Paracoccaceae bacterium
TCTGAGCTTCGACGAATTCCTGCGGGTCGACATCCGCGTCGGCCAGGTGGTGCGGGCCGAGCCCTATCCCGAGGCGCGCAAACCCGCGATCAAGCTCTGGATCGATTTCGGCCCGGAGCTTGGCGAAAAGAAAAGCTCCGCCCAGATCACCGCACATTACACGCCCGAGGCACTGGTCGGGCGGCAAGTGATGGCCGTAGTCAACTTCCCACCCCGCCAGATCGGCCCGATGCGGTCCGAGGTGCTGGTGCTGGGCCTCTCGGACGCCAATGGCGACATCGTCCTGATCGGCCCCGATCAACCCATCCCAAACGGGGAGCGTATGCATTGACCAAAGTCTTCATCGCCCGCGGCCTGCCCGCCTCTGTTGTCGACACCGCACGCGGGTTTTTCGACGTCACCTTCCGCGACCGCCCTGACCCGATGAGCCGCGAGGAACTCATCGCCTCACTGCAAGACTATGACGGCGTGCTGCCAACGCTGGGCGACGCCTATAGCGCCGACATCTTCGCCGAAGTGCCAGACCCGCGCTGCCAAATCCTCGCCAATTTCGGCGTCGGCTATAACCATATCGACGCCGCCGCCGCCAAAACCGCCGGGATCACCGTCACCAACACGCCCGGCGCCGTCACCGACGCCACCGCCGATATCGCGCTGACCCTGATGCTGATGTCCGCCCGCCGCGCCGGCGAAGGCGAGCGGCTGGTGCGCGCGGGTGAATGGCAAGGCTGGCACCCGACCCAGATGCTCGGCCTGCACATGTCGGGCAAACGCCTCGGCATCGTCGGTATGGGCCGCATCGGCCAGGCCATCGCCCGCCGCGGACATTTCGGCTTTGGCATGTCGGTGGCCTATGCCAGCCGCTCGCCCAAAGAGCTCGATTTCGACGCCACCGCCTATGACAGCCCTCAAGCTTTGGCCGCAAATGTCGACGTCCTCGTCGCCGCCGTCCCGGGCGGTGCAGCCACCCACCACCTGATCGACGCCACCGTTTTCGACGCCATGCCCGCCCACGCGCATTTCATCAACATCTCGCGCGGCGACGTGGTGGATGAGGCCGCCCTGATCACCGCGCTGCAAACTGGCGCCATCGCCGGCGCGGGCCTCGACGTCTACGAATTCGAACCGCAAGTCCCCAACGCCCTGCGCGCCCTCGACAATGTCGTGCTGCTGCCGCATCTGGGCACCGCCGCGCTAGAGGTACGCGAGGATATGGGCCGCATGGCGGTGGAAAACCTGCGCGCCTTCTTCGCCGGAGAACCCGTGCCCAACCCGGTCTGACCCCGGCAAAGCCCCGCCCTGCCGCCGCGTTAAGGCCCTCGTCTCTTGACCTTGGCGCCGGCTTTAGGCTTGGTGATGGCCATCCCCGGAGGACGTCATGCATCAGCCCGCCATCACCGGACACGGTGTCTTTACCCCAACCGAGATCATCACCAATGACGAGCTGGTCGTCGCCTTCAACGCCTATGCCGACCGCTGGAACGCCGAACACGCGACCCGGATCGAGGCGGGGGAATTGGAACCGATGGGCCACTCCTCGCCCGAATTCATCCTCTCTGCCTCGGGCATCGAAAACCGCTTTGTGATGGACAAATCCGGCGTGCTCGACCCCGCCCGCATGTTCCCCGCCCTGTCCCCCCGCCGCGACGACGACCCCGGCATCATGGCCGAGATGGGCCTCGACGCGGCGCAACAGGCGCTCGACATGGCCGGCCGCACCGGCGACCAGATCGACCTCGTGATCTGTGCTGCGTCAAACCATGAACGCGCCTACCCGGCCATCGCCATCGAGATTCAGCAGCTCCTCGGCGCCGGCGGCTTTGCCTTTGACATGAACGTCGCCTGTTCCTCGGCCACCTTCGGCATCCAGGCCGCCGCCGACATGGTGCGCGCAGGCTCGGTCCGCCGCGCGCTGGTGGTCAACCCCGAGATTTGCTCGGCCCACCTGGAATGGCGCGACCGCGATTGCCACTTCATCTTCGGCGACGTCGCCACTGCCGTCGTCATCGAGCGTGCCGAGGACGCCCAAGGCCCGCGCTTCGACATCCACGGCACCCGCTGCGCCACCGAATTCTCCAACAACATCCGCAACAACAACGGCTTTCTGCGCCGCACCCACGACCAGATGGAAGACCGCCGCGACATGCAATTCATGCAGAATGGCCGCAAGGTGTTCAAAGAGGTGCTGCCCATGGTCTCAGCCCACATCCTCGGCCATATGGACGAGGCGGGCTGGCAAGCAGACGACCTGAGCCGCCTCTGGCTGCACCAGGCCAACAAGACGATGAACGACTTCATCGGCAAAAAAGTCCTCGGCCGCGTGCCCGAGCCCGGCGAACAACCCAACATCCTGCAAGACTACGCCAACACCTCGTCGGCCGGATCAATCATCGCCTTCTCCAAACACTCCGCCGACATGACCCCCGGCGACAAAGGCGTCATCTGCTCCTTCGGCGCGGGCTATTCGGTGGGGTCAGTGCTGGTGGAACGCCGGTAACGCATGCGTCCTGGCAGACATGACCTATGCCAGATTGCGCCGCCGGTTATAGTCGCCGACAGTGGTGAAGCAAATTCACCATCTTACACTCCGGGAACAGGAATTTTTCATGTTGTCAGTAGCTTAGACAAACGCCCGCTTCTGACCTCAAGCCCTTCCCGACAGGATAGACGGCACGGGCATAGCCCACGCGCACAGCATTCCCAGCACCCCTTTCCACCCGCCGAACAAAACCACCGTTTCGGCGAACGTATGCCGATAATTGAAAAAGACCTTGGTGAGGATGCGCTATGCTGTACCCTTTTTAGTTGAGTCGGTTGCGTTCGAATTTGGATCGCCGTGTGAACCGTTGTTATTTGAAAACGCAGCATCGGCGATCTCACAGCATAGGAGCGTCGAAAATGCCATTGAAACCCAAATCATCATCTGGACTAAGCAAACTTGCCGGTTTTCTTGGAACAACCCTGATCCTCACCGTCCCTACCCTGGGCACAGCGCAACAAGAAACAACCTTGTCCTTGCGCAGCCAGACCATTGATCTCAAGTCCGTCGAACGTGTTGAACGGCTCGACGCGCCCGGCTGGCTTATCGTTCAGTTCAATGAGCCTGTCACCAGCGCCGACAAGGCGCGCCTGAGCCGTGCCTATGGCCTGTCCTTCGACAATTACGTCGCGCAGAACGGGTTTCTCGAAAAAGTCGCCCCCGAGGCGCTGGCACAGCTGAACAGCGACCCGGCCGTCGGCGCCGTTGTGCGCTATGGCCCGGAGTTGAAAATCGACCCCGAGCTCGGACAGAAAAAGTTCACCTCAGAGGAGCGCGCGGCCGAGCCGGGGCTGGTGCTGATGGTCATGGCGTTCGAAAACACCTCGGCAGACGCATTTGTTGAAGAGTTGAAAGAACGCGGTGTCGAAATCCTCACCGTCACGGACGAGCCCGAAAACGGCATTCTCAGGGCGCAGGTCCGGGTCGAAACGCCGGATGACGCGTTGGAGCTTGCCACGATTGAGGATGTCCAGTTCATCGAAGAGCTTGGCGACATCACTCTGAACAACGGCACGACGCAATGGGTGCTGCAGACCAACACCAACAATTCCCGAACGATCTGGGATGCAGGTCTGCGCGGCGAGGGGCAGGTCATCGGCCATATTGACGGCGTCATCGACATGGCGAACTGCTTTTTCAACGATCCAAACGTCGCCAATCCGGGGCCAACCCACCGCAAGGTCGTCGGTCTGCGCAATGCCAAAGGGGATCCGCAGGACGACCACGGAACCTTTTCTGCGGCCAACGCTGCGGGCGAGGATTTCAACAATGACGCCCTGTCCGCCAATCCCAACGCCAATAACGGCCAGGCCCCGCGGGCGCGACTGACACATGGCAATCTGTTGGATCTGGATTGGATCACCGGTGGCACGGTATCATTTTATGCGTACCTTGCCGCGGCGGCCTCGGATGGCGCATTTATCCACACCAACAGCTGGGATGACAAATCGACCTCGGCCTATACCCAGCTCAGCGTGGATCTCGACAAATTCACCTGGGATCAAGAAGATCATCTGGTCATAATCGGTCCGGACAACTTTGGGACGATCCGGCCGCCCGACTCTGCGAAAAACGCACTTGTGGTCAATGCAACTCTGCAACAACCCGACCAGGGCGACTTTTCCACTGGCATCACCCAGTTCTCATTGGACGGACGGCGCAAGCCAGACCTTATGGCGCCGGGGGCGAACATCACTTCGGCCGACGGTGGCACAAACTGTGCGACAAAGAGCAACGGCGGAACAAGCTTTGCCGCACCCGCCGTTGCCGGGCATGCCGCACTAGTGCGGCAATACTATACCGAAGGTTGGTATCCTTCGGGCACACGTGAGCCCTCGCACGCGTTCACGCCCTCAGGCGCTTTGCTGAAGGCAACCTTGCTCAACGGCACTGTCGATGCCGCAGGGATTGCCGGCTATCCCGACACAACAGCGTCGGGCGAAGGCTGGGGGCGTCTGCTGACGGAAAACGCACTTTTCTTTGACGGGGATGCGCGCAACACAAGGGTCTGGGATTATCGCCACGTCGATGGCCTGGAAACCGGCGAAACCATCGATTTGCCGCTGCAAGTGGCCACCAATGGCGAACCCTTGAAGATCACGCTTGTATGGACCGAACCGCCCGGCGCGGTGAATTCCGCAGCCCCGGTTGTGAACAATCTCGACCTGACAGTGATCTCACCGGACGGCACACAAACCTTCCGCGGCAATGTGTTCAACAACGGCGTCTCTGCAACGGGGGGCGCTGCGGACGCGCTGAACAACGTCGAAATGGTGTTGGTCAACCAGCCCGCGGTGGGTGAGTGGACGATCCGGGTTGCGGGAACAGCGGTCAACCAGGGCAAACCCGGCCAAGGTTATGCCGTGGTCGCCAGCGCCGATCTGACCGACCCTCCGGCGCCTGTGGGCGACCAGAACCTGCTGGTTGTACGCGCCAATTTCTCGGACGTGGCTGTAACGCCGCCGCTGCCCAACCTGCAGAACATCATGACGGATGTGGTGTCTTACTACGACGAGGTCAGCCTTGGCGAAGTCGAACTACTGCCCGAGTATCGAGGACCGATCAGCCTCGATCACCCGCGCAACTATTACTACCACCCAACCCGCAGCCTGCTGGTTGAACTGACCCAAGAGGTCGTGGACAAATTGATCGCCGCGGATGCGGACGTGTTCGACAAAGGCACAGCAGCCACCGCGGACGATATCGACCGCATCGTGATTGTGACCAACGATCCGGCATTCAATGAAGACCGGGCCACCACCGGCCCATGGCCTTATGATATGCCCGCGGGTCTGCCACGGCCGCTGTCTGTGTCGGTGCACTCCTACCAGAACAGCGTCGCGCAATACACGCACGGCCTGGGTCACCAATTCGGCTTTGTCGACCTCTACGCCTATCCCGGCGTGGTCTTCCCCCGCGCATATGTCGATCAATGGGACAATATGGGCGGGTTTTACAACAACGTGCACGTGCTGGCCTGGCAAAAAGAGAAAGCCGACTGGCTCACCGAACACGGCGCGACGGTGACCTACATCCCGCGACCGGCCGGAGGCTCCACGACCAATAACAACAATCTGCAGCTCTTCCTGACCAGCGAAACCGGCACCAACCGCAAGGCCATCGCAATCGGCCTCAGCGAAGGTGCGGCAACGATTGGCGACGAAGACGCGTTCTACATGATCGAAGCACGCGACAACACGAACATGGATTTCGACGCCGCGCTGCCGGCCTCGGGCGTGCTCGTCTACTATGTCAACGAGCAGGTGCCGCAGGGCGAAGGCCCGGTCATTATTCGCGATGCCACGCCGGCCACCGCAACGCTCGATGACGCAACCTTTGGCGTCGGCGACAGCACCACCATCCCAGGCACCGGGATCACGGTCACCGTGAATGCCGGCACCGGTGGGGCGGCCTACAATATCAACATCAGCTATGCCGCACCGGCCACCGACTACAACGTCAATATCACCCGCGGCGACACGATTAACGGGCAGTTCTATTCCTATTTCAGCCCCGATATCTGGATCGACTCTCCCAAGAACGGGTTCAACCTGTCCGCCGGACCGCCGGCACATGCCAACCGCGAAAACCCCGTCATTGGTGAAGTCAACCGGATCTACGCCCGCATTCGCAATGACGGCCCGGCCTCGGCCTTTGGGTTCGACGTGAAATGGCGGATCTCAGAGCCGTATCACACGGTCGGCGGCGAGGCAGATTTCGACACGTTCCTCGGGATCAAACACGTCAACCAGATCACGTCGGGAGGACAGTCGATCCAATATGTCGAATGGACCCCCGTCGATGACGGCGATCCGCATAGCTGTGTGCGTGTCGATCTCACGAACCTAGTCGGCACAGACACCAACGAATACGACAACTGGGCGCAAGAAAACCTGCGCAAGGTCCAAAGCGTGACGGCCAGCCCCTTCACCCGGGTGTCACAACGCTATGGCCTGCGAAACCCCTACGACGTCGACACCCTGTTCTATTTCCGGCAATCGGGCATTCCGGCGGATTGGGATGTGCAACTGGTACCCGAAAAGGCCATGCTGCGCCCAGGCGAACGCGTCGAGCTCTTGGTGTCGATCAAACCGCCGGACAAATCCAAAATCTGCACCGACGAACGCGCAACCATCGAAAGCTGGGCGGCGCGCGATCACACATTGATCCCGGTGGGCGGAGGCGTCCTGCAGGTGGACCTGCGCGCCAAGACCGCGATTGATATCGACACCGGGATCACGCGCTGTGACGACGGCGATTTCGAACGCATGTTGGAACAGATCCTGCAACAAGCCAAAGACAAGGGCGAAGACGTCGATATCGACCAAGTGGCAGCCGAACTGGAAAAACGGTTCCGCGAATGTCGGCGCATCGTCGCACGCGGCTGCACCAATCCGCCGCTGCCCAACCAAGAGGTCATTGTCCGCTACGACCCACCTGTCGGCGATCCCGTCTACCGCACGGTAAAAACCGACGGCAATGGCTGTTACGAGGATTTCTACCTGTCCGTCGAC
>JASJCC010000208.1 GCA_030066175.1 Paracoccaceae bacterium
TCTGGTGCGCGCTGCATGGCCCGCAAAACCGCCTCTTCGGCGGTGAAGTCGTGTGAGGCGACGATAGTCAGGCCCGGCAGGCGTTCCTTCAGCCGCCGGACCTTGGCGTAAGAGGCCAAGAGCGTCTCGCGATCGCCGGTGCCCGGAACCACGTCGCGTTCAAGCAGGGCCGCCTCGTAGGTCAGATCACCCACGAGCAGGATCGGATCCCAGCCGTCCTGGCGGATCAGCAGGGACATGGAACCCGGCGTGTGGCCGGGTGTGGGCAACAGAATCATCGTGCCATCACCCGCCACATCGTGGATGCCGTCAAAGCCCTCGAACAGTGGATCGTCCGACGGGGTGAAGCTGATCTGCCGCCACTGTGCCGAAGGGATGTCGATATGCTCGGCCAGGATCCATTCGCGTTCCGGATGTGGTTCGGACAGGATCGCCCATTCCCGCGCGCTGACCAGCAGATCGGCTTGTGGTATCTGCGCGATCCCACCCACATGGTCGAAATGCAGATGTGAGAGGATGGCGGTCTTGATGTTTGTCGCAGCCACGCCTGCCGCCGCCAGAACGTGATCGATTCGATCCTCGGCGCTCAGCTGCAGGTGAAAGATCCGCGGCAGCAGAAACCGCCCAACCGCCTGTTTGATATACCCCTTGTCCATCTGGATCGCCGGGTCGATCCCGGTGTCGAACAGCACCAGCCCGTCGCGATGTGCGATCAGGAAGCATTGCAGCGGCAAGGGCACCTAATCGCGCCCGAAAAACACCCACCAAAGCTGTGGCAGATTGCTGCCATAGCGGTGTTCCCGATGTTGCTCGGCCCGCCCGCATTCCAACACCTGAATCGACGTGATCGCCGGGTCGGTCTCAACATGCGGTCCTGTCTTTGAAGTCTGAGAGCCCACCACAAGCACCCTCCAACGCTTGAAAAAATGCGCCGCAAGCCTTGCCAGAAGTAATTGGTCTGGCGCCGAATTGACCCGCGGCAGACCCCACATAGCACGCGGATAGGTTGACCTTGTTGATATGCGTCAAGGCCGCCGCCGATCTGGCGCGCGATAAGACAAGGGGCCAGTGGTCTGGCCTTGCGGTGGGGAGGGTTTTGCGATGGAAGGTGCCGTTCTTTACGCCACGAAATACGGCAGCACGGCGGAATACGCCCAGTGGATTGGCGAGGCGACGGGACTGCCGGTCTTTGATGTCGGCACAGACAGTGTCGACCCGGCGGCGTTCGATTTCCTGATCCTCGCCACGCCGGTGATTTACTACAAGCTGCTGATCACCGATTGGGTGCAGAAACACCTGTCGCAACTGTTGGACAAGCCGATTGTCATGGTCACCGTCTCGGGCGCGCCGCCGGGGCCAAAGCTTGATGCCTGGGTGGGTGACAGCCTGCCCGCCGAATTTGTCGCCAAGGCCAAACATGTCGCCCTGCGGGGTCGGCAGGTGCCGGCTGAGCTCACCTGGTTTGACCGCACCATGCTTCTGATTGCCGCGTGGAAGAACCCCGATCCAGTGGCTAGCGACGAAGAGCGCAACGGCTTTGACTACATGGACAAGGCCAGCATCGCGCCGGTGGTGGCCCTGGCGCAGGACTATATCGCGCGCTCACCTGCGACAGCCGAAGCCGTGATCTGAGGCACCTCATGGCAGGCAAGACCGACACCGTTGACGCCTATATCGCCGCACGCAGCGCCGAGGTGGCTGCGTTGATGACCAAGCTCAGGGCGTTTGTGCACACCTCGATGCCCGGGGCTGTCGAAGAGATGCAATACGGTGTGCCCGCGTTTCTCAATGCGCAGGGAGTCCCGGTTGTTTACCTGTTTGGCTCCAAGAAACACGTGAATTTCGGGTTCCTGCGCAGCGCAGACCTCGCCGATCCGGACCGCGTACTGAAGGGCTCTGGCAAACCCAGTAAACATATCAAACTGCTCCCTGGCGCGCCGATTGACGAAGCGCTGCTCGCCGGGTTCATGGCGCAGTGCGCAGACATCCGGCCCTAGCGGCATCTGTCGCTGAAAGCGCACCACGCCCGCGGTCAACCGGTCAAAACAAGCGGTACTCCGATGCCCTATTCCACCTCCTGCCATTGCGGCGCCGTGCAGATCGAGATGACCCGGGGCATTCGCCAATTGACCCGCTGCAACTGCTCGATCTGCCGCCGCTACGGCGCGTTATGGGCCTACCAACAGCGCAAGGCCATCCGGGTCACGGCTGAGGACGGCATGTTGCGCGCCTATTCCTGGGGCAACAAGGAACTCACGTTTTTCTTCTGCACCCAATGCGGCTGCATCACGCATTACGATCACACCGACCGCCGCCCCGACGGCTCGGACATGAGCGCGGTGAACATGCGCAATATTGACGATCCGGCCCGCATCGCCTATTTGCCCATTCGGCTGTTCGACGGGGCCAAGACGTGGAAGGTTCTGGGCAAAACGGTTGAGCCGCACCTGCTGATGTCACCCGAAGACACGCCGTGACGCCAGTCGTTTGACATCTCTCAAGGCGAAGGGCCAGCCGCTATGGCACCGTCCCCCATGACCCGCCGGAGGAGAGACCAGCGATGACCGAGCCACATCCCAACGTCGCCTTGCTGATGCAGCTGGATCTGCGCGATCTCGACGCCTCGGCACCGCTCTTTTCCGACGATTTCGTCTGGCATTTCTACAACCCGAAACTGCCGGACCTGCAGGGGGATTACCACGGCGTCGACGGGTTGAAGCGCTTCTTCGCGGCCATGGCCGGCAAGACCCAAGGCTCGTTCAACGTGCAGCCGGTATCCGTCACCCCGGTGGGGAACGAACTGCTGGTCGTGCATGTCCGCGACGTGATGGTTCTGGAGGGGGCGCCGATAACAACGGATGCTGTTGTGGTCTGGCGCATCGTCAACGGCCAGATCGCCGAAGCCTGGGACATCCCCGCGGTTTACGCGGTGCCCGACGGGTAGAACTGCGTTCGGCAAAAAAACGAGTTCCCACGCCAGCGTGTTCGGACTAATCGCATATCCGCGATCCGATAAAGATCGCGCATTGGAGTATGCTGTCCTGCAGAAGACGCACAAACCACCAATGCAAATGGTGGGAGCGAAATCACGCGGTGGGCCCAGTCACATTTACCTGTCGTCCATCATCTCGAAGGTCAGCCCGGCGTAGGTGATAATCCGATCGCGCAGCCGTTTTCCCATAGCAGCGGCAGGTGTCCAGAAACCACCGCCAACAGGCAGGCTTTCCGCATCTTCGGCGAGGCAAAGCGCCGCCTCGGTCAGCATTAGTGTGGTCGATCGCACACCTGGGTCGCCTTGGCCGGTGATGCGGGCCTTGAGGATCGTGCCGTCGGGCATCTCGCCGACCAGCACCAATTCGTAGGAGCCACTTTCGCGGACCTCTTTGCTGGGCCCTTCGCCGGATTTCGGCAGCACCCTGCGCTGAAGGTACCCACGAGTCGCAGGGATCGCCATGGCGATCAGGAACAGGCGGCCGAAGAGTGTCGAGCGCATCGCTGCCCACCAGCCGCCGATCCCACCGCGGGTCAGACCGGTTTCCTCATAGCGAAACTCGCGGCCGTAGGGGTAGCCCATGATCACGTTGGTCCGCCGCACTACCTTGGAATTCATCGGCCCCATAAAATAGGGCTTGGTCCAGGCCTGCAGGTTTGCATCCCAGGTCACCTCGACCGGCATCATGCGGTCTGGCCCGTCGGGGCCGTTCCGCTCTCCCTCCGGGCAGAGCGCGTAGGGGTCTTGCGAAAGCCGATCAAAATCCGGATCCCTTTCGCGCAGCCGCATGGCGTTGAGAAAGCTCGCCGCGGTGCCCCCGCTAAAGCCGCCCCTCATCTGCATCACCCGGGTCGCGACGCGCTGGCAGGGGGTGCCAAAGCGTTCAACCGCAGCCTCCTGCAGGAACTGCACACCCAGATCGGAGGGGATCGAATCGTGCCCGCAGGCATGCACGATCCGCGCGCCGGTTTCGTGGGCCATCGCGTCATGCGCGTCGATCATCGCGCGCATCCATTGCGGTTCCGCCGTCAGATCGCAGTACTGCGTGCCATTCGCGACACACGCCGCCACCAGCTCACTGCCATAAAGTGCAAAGGGCCCAACCGTTGACACCACAACCCGCGTGCGCGCGGTCATCTCTGCCAGAAAAGTCGAGTCATGGCTGTCGCCCACCAGAAGCGGGATCAGATCGCCAGCAGCCGGCAGGTCATCTCGCACGGCCTCCAGTTTCTGCCGATTGCGTCCTCCGACGGCCAGGCGCAGACCGCTTTCGGCGCACCGTCGCGCCAAATGATGTGCCGCGCGCCGGCCCGTTGCACCGGTTGCCCCCCACAGAACAATATCAAACGCGCGCTGTGAAATCGCACCGGTACCTTTCGTTACGATCAGTTGCCCTGCCCGGCATCGTTTCCGCGCTGCAACTCTTGCTCGGTGAGAGCGTCAACGATTGTATTCCTATCCGCCAACAGGAAAACGCGCGCCGCGTGAAGGGCCACAGCCAATCCCCAACCGATCAATGGCCATATGAACCAAATGGTTCCCGGCGATGTGAGCAAATTGATCACCACCAACAGCGCCATCACCGCAACATAGACGGCCACATGACTATAAAACTGGTACTTCGCTACTGCGCGCCGTCTGGCGTGCTCATAATCACTTGCGTTCTGCATCATGCTTCCTCCGCCAACATGGGTATCAATCCGGGAAACCTACCGGAAAGCTGCGAAGCGTGAGATGACAGAGATCAATAGAGCCGCAAACCACTTCTTGGCTCAGCTGCGCATCGCGAAGGTCGAGTTTGCCCATATCGGGCGCCCACTCCGCGGCTATCCTACTTCCCAAGGGGCCAATCGGCGGTCAAAAGTATCTGGACGGTATCGCCATTTGTGACGCCCGAACAAAACCCGTTCAGAGTTGCAAAAATCGTTGCTCGACCGTGACTGCTTCGCTTAGCAAGCTTGCGCGTCGCCGTTGCGCACCCTACTGCGCCTAAGACCTGTTTGACGGAGCTTGCTTGTGCTGGTTTATCGCCTGATCCTTTCCCTGTTTGCGTTTGTCGCCTTGGCTAAGGCGCTGCCGCAGGGTCAGGTTGCGGCGCGGTTGGGTTTAATGCCTGCGGTTCAGGGTAAACACCTGTGGATCCATGGCGCCTCGAACGGCGAGCTGAACTCGGCTCGGCCGGTGATTGAGGCGCTGCATGCGGCGCGGCCGGAATGGCACCTGGTGATCACCTGCAACTCAGATACCGGTGTGGATCTCGTGCGCAGCTGGCGCTTGTCCCGCACGACCGCCATCCCGGCGCCGCTTGATCTCGCCTGGGTGACCAAGCGGTTTTTCAGGGATTGGCACGTGCAGGCGCATGTCACTCTGGAATCCGAGATTTGGCCGCATCGGGTGCTAAACTACCCCGGTCCGGTGATCCTGCTGGGCGGCCGTATGCGCAAAGGCACCGCGCGCAACTGGGGGCGGTTAAGCGGGCTTGCACGGCGGGTCATGCGGAAATTGGCCTATGTCTCGGCGCAGGATGCGGCCAGTCTTGCGCATCTGCGGGCGCTTGGCGTGCGGTCTGAGGCCATTGGCCCTGTTATTGATCTCAAATCCTACTACACGCCGCCCAAAAACGCCGTCCCTGACGCCGCGCTGCGGGAGGCGTTTCCGCGCGACAAAACCTGGCTTGCCGCCTCGACCCATCCGGGTGAAGAGGCTATAGTGCTCGCAGCGTTCAAAAAGGCCCGTTTGAAGGACCCAAAGCTGCGCTTGATCCTGGCCCCGCGACATCCCAAACGCGGCGACGAAGTGGCGGGTCTGATCCGCGAGGCTAGCGTGCCACTGGCGCGCCGGTCAGCGGGTGATCAGCCCGTGCCCGACGCGGTCTATCTGGCGGATACAATGGGGGAAATGGCGCTCTGGTACGCGCTGGCCGGACGAGTGTTTATCGGTGGCACCCTGACGGATCGCGGCGGGCATACACCATATGAGCCGGCCGCGTTTGGCTGCGCGATTCTGCATGGGTCGGATGTCGCCAATTTCGCGTCTCCGTTTGAGGTGTTGAAGAAGGCAAATGCTGCGGTAACGGTCCATGATGCCGCGTCTCTTGCGCAGGCTTTGGGGACGCTGCATGCCGCGGCGGATCAAAAAGCCGGCGGCGCGGCGGCGCAAAGTCTGCTACGCCCGGAAACCGACCTCAATACCCTGGTGGAAACCGTGCTCGCGCATCTGCCTGAGGCGTAAGGACTTCTTGAACAGGGCCAGGATATCTTTATCTTTGGAGTATCTAATCTCAGGATGCCTGGATGATCCAATACAGCCTCAAATGCGCCGATGGCCACCGGTTTGACAGTTGGTTCCACTCCGTTGCCGCTTTCGACAAGCTGCAATCGGCGGGCCATATTAGCTGTGCGATCTGCGGTGCGACGGACGTTGACAAGGCGATCATGGCGCCGCGGGTGAATGGTGGCGAGGCAAGCGCGGACGAGGCCAACGCCATCGCAGCGCCTGCGCACCCGGCTAAACAGGCGCTGGCTGAGCTGAAAGCCCATGTCGAGGCGAATTCGGATTATGTTGGCGAGGAATTCGCCAAGGAAGCCCGCGCCATGCATCTGGGCGACGTTCCGGAACGGGCAATCTGGGGGGAGGCGCGCGGCGACGAGGCCAAGGCGCTGATCGAGGATGGCATCCCCGTGGCCCCCCTGCCCTTCACCCCAACCCGCAAAAGCAACTGACGGAGCATAGATGAAGGTTCTGATCACCGGCGCCAATCGCGGCATCGGCGCGGCCCTGGATGTCGCGCTTCAGGCACGGGGTGACGCGGTTTTGGCAACGGCGCGCAATGCGACGGGGTATCTGCCGCTGGATGTGACTGACCCGGCCAGCCATCATGCTCTGGCCAAGCAGCTCGACGGTCAAGCCATCGATCTTTTGGTGTGCAACGCCGGGGTGTATCTCGATAAGGGCCAGCGCTTGACCGTCGAGCTGCTTGGCCAGAGCATGATGGCTGGCCGGGTCAGTCACATCCAGCGGCAGATACCCCGTCGCATTGCGCGCCGT
>JASJCC010000007.1 GCA_030066175.1 Paracoccaceae bacterium
GCGCAAGCCAAGGAAAAGTGCTATGGCGTGTCGCTCGCCGGCCAGAATGACTGCGCCGCCGGCCCCGGCACCACCTGCGCCGGTTCGTCCACCGTGGACTATCAGGGCAACGCCTGGACGCTGGTCGATTCGGGCACCTGCACCGATATCGAGCTGCCGGCGATGGCCGACGGCACCGCGCGCATGGGCTCGCTGGAAGCGCTCGAGCGTGACCTGCCCGCTTCCTAAGTGCTAATGTGGAGCGGGGCGCGGGCCCCGCTTCACATCGACGATCCCGGATTTCGCCATGTTCGACCACAACTCCTCTTTGCCTCCGCTGCCCGGCGTTGGGTACAAACCCCAGCATTTCGCGCAGATCATGGAGGATGCAGGCCCGGTTGGCTGGCTCGAGATCCATGCCGAGAATTACATGGGGGATGGCGGCCGCCCGATTGCGCAGCTGCGCGCTTTGGCAGAACGGTTTCCCATTTCCGTTCATGGGGTGGGCCTGTCGATCGGCGGGGAGACCCGCCTGGATCCCGACCACCTTGCCCGACTCAAGCACCTTGTAGGCTGGCTCAGCCCCGCCAGTTTCTCTGAGCATCTGGCCTGGTCCACGCATGACGCGCATTTTCTGAACGATCTTCTGCCCCTGCCCTATACCGATGCCACGCTGCAACGCGTGGCCGATCATATCGACGAGGTGCAAGAGGTGCTGGGGCGGCGCATGTTGCTGGAAAACCCCTCAAGCTACCTGGCCTTCGCCGAAAGCACCTGGTCCGAGACCGATTTCCTGGCCGAACTGGTCAAGCGCACCGGTTGCGGCCTGCTGCTCGACGTCAACAACGTCTTTGTGTCGGCCACCAATCTGGGCTATGCGCCGCAGGGCTATATCGACGCCTTCCCGATCGACGCGGTGGGGGAAATTCACCTGGGCGGCCATGACGAGGACGAAGATGACCACGGCCTGCCGCTGCTGATCGACAGCCATGGCCGCGAGGTCGCCGACCCGGTCTGGGCCTTGCTGGAACACACATTGCAACGCACCGGCCCGCGGCCGCTGCTGATTGAATGGGATACCGACGTGCCGGAGTGGCCGGTGCTTGCAGATGAAGCGCGCCGGGCGGATAAAGCGCTGGCCCGGGTGGCGGCATGACCTCTCAAGCCGCCTTTCGCACGGCCCTTCTAGATGCCGCGCAGCCCGTCCCCCCCGGGCTGACCGACGGCAAGGGCCGGCCCGCCGGGCGCCGCTATGCGGTGTACCGCAATAACGTCGCGGTGTCATTGCGTGAGGCGCTGGCGACCGGCTTTCCGGCGGTCGAAAAGCTGATCGGCGCGGAAAATTTTGCCCATGTGGCCGGGGTGTTCCTGCGCAGTGCACCGCCCGTGTCCCCATTGATGATGCATTATGGCGCCGGGTTTCCCGAGTTCCTCGCCGGGTTCAAAGCGCTCGGCCATATCCAGTACCTCGCCGAAGTGGCGCGGCTGGAGCTGGCGCTGCGGCGCAGTTATCACGCGGCGGACGCGCCTGTCGCGGATCCGGCGATCCTGCAATCGCTGGACGAAGAGGCGCTGATGGCCGCGCATATGACGCTGGCCCCGGCGGTCGAGGTTGTCCGCTCCCCCTGGCCGCTTTGGTCGATCTATACGTTCACCATGACGCCAGGCGCGCCCAAGCCAGAGGCTCGCACCGAGGATGTCATCATCCTGCGCGCCGAATTTGACCCCGAACCGCATCTGCTGCCCGCCGGTGGTGCGGCGTTCATCACAGCGCTGAGCAATGGCGCGCCGTTTGGCGAAGCCGTGGACGCCGCGGGGGACGCGTTTGATCTGGGCGCGACGCTGTCGCTTTTGCTGCAGGGCGGCGCCATCACCGACATTTCCATCCAAAGGACAGACCCATGAATGCCCTGATTTCGCTGCACAACTCCGCCTTCTCCATGCTGGAACGGCACACGCAGGGCCTGCTGCCACTTCTGGCCCGGTTTATCTTTGCCGCGACCTTGCTGGTCTATTTCTGGGCCTCGGGCCTGACCAAACTCGGCGACGGTATCCTGGGCTTCCTGTTTCCCTCCACCGGCGCCTATGCGCAGATCTTCCCTAAGCAGATGGAGGCGGTGCTGTATGACACCTCGCAGTTGGGTGTCTATCACTGGCTGGTGGTGACCGCGGGCACTTGGGCCGAGTTCATCCTGCCGGTGCTGGTGGTGATCGGGCTTTTCACCCGTCTTGCAGCATTGGGGATGATCGGATTTGTTGTCGTGCAAAGCCTGACCGACCTTTACGGTCATGGAGGCATCGCCCATGCCGAAACGCTGGGCGCGTGGTTCGACAAGATACCGGATGCGGTGATCCTGGATCAGCGCGCGTTCTGGATGCTGCTGCTGGTGACTCTGGTTCTGAAAGGCGCCGGTGCGCTGTCGGTCGACCGGCTGCTCAGCCGTCAGCGTGAGCCGCTCGCCGCCACGGCCTGAAACTTTTCAGAAATGCGCCTTCGGCTCGTCCGGTTTGCCGGCGGCAATGGCCAAGAGGCCGCCCAACCCGGCAAAGGCAATCGGGAACATCGTGAAGACGTTGTAGCCGAACGCGTAATACATCCCCGCTGCCGATATCAGCATCAAGATCCCGCCCCACAAAGCCCGCGCCTTGGCCATGGCCCCGCCAGCGATGGCCAGAAGGGGCGATAGGATCGACACCACGCGCACCACCTCGGGCCGGTCGAACATGCCGAACACCTCTTCGACCTCGGCAAAGTTGCGGGCAAGCTCGGTATAGCCGTAACCGAAAAACCCCACGATCATCCCCATCACCCCGGCGATGATCCCCAGGGTCAGCGCGGCGTTACGCATCGCCCGCACCTAGGGCAGCCTGAGTGGCCTTATCCCAACCCAGATACATCTGATCGCCGTCGGTAATCAGCGGCCGCTTCATCAGCGTCGGATGTGCGGCCAGCAATACCGGCGGCGGCGCTTGCCGATCCGCCTCGGACAATCCGCGCCACGTGGTCGAACGGGTGTTCAGCAGTTTGTCGCCAAAAACCTCAAACGCGGCGGCCAACACCTCCGCCGGCACCCCGTCGGCGCGCACATCGACAAACGCCGCCCCTGGCAACGCCTTGCGCGCCTTGCGGCAGGTGTCGCAGCTGCCCAGACCATACAGGATCATGCCTAATTCCTCCGCTTTGCAGGTCAGATATGCCAGCGATCACGGAAATGCGAGGGCACAAATCTTGCTTTTTGCCGAACCCGTGCAATCTTAAGTGTCGTGACCTTCGGTAAACAGCCCGTGGAACGGCCGCCTCTGAGCCCACCCTTGCCTGTGAAACGAAGTGATTGGGAGCCCGTCAAACGGGTAAGGGAAGTAATACGAAGAGGAGCGCGGAATTATGCCGAACGGCACCGTGAAATGGTTTAACACCACCAAAGGCTACGGCTTCATCGCCCCGGAGGACGGCGGCAAGGACGTGTTTGTTCATATCTCTGCGGTTGAACGGTCGGGGATGACCGGCTTGGCCGACAATCAGAAAGTCAGCTACGAGCTGCAAGAAGGCCGTGACGGGCGCATGATGGCGTCCGATCTGTCTGCGCTTTAGGCGTCTTGCAGGCGCCTGGCCTCTTGCCCGGCCAGGCGGATCAACTCTTGCATGAACGGTTTTCCCAGATCATCATCTCGCGTCGCCGCATAAAGGCGGCGGGTGATGCCTTGGGCCGTGAGCGGGCGCGTGACGTAATCCGAGCTGTACTTGACCTCGCGCACCACCCAATCGGGCAGCACCGACACCCCGCGGTTTGAGGCCACCAACAGCAGGATCACGGCGGTCAGCTCGACCTGTCTGATCGCCGCCGGTTCCACCTTGGCCGGGGTCAGCAATTGGCTGAACACGTCCAGCCGCGCGCGGTCTACCGGATAGGTGATCAGCGTCTGACCCCGAAAATCCCCGGCCTCGATATAGTCTTTCGCCGCCAGCGGGTGCGAGGACGCCGCCACAAACACCGGCGCATAATCGAAAAGCGGATTGAACGTGATTCCCGGCAGGTCCTCCGGGTCGGATGAGATCACCACATCGACATCTTCCTTGACCAGCGCGGGCATGGCGTCAAACGCCAATCCGGGGCGAATATCGACATCCACATCCGGCCAGGATTTGCGGAACGCTTCGAGCACCGGGAACAGCCATTCGAAACAGGCGTGGCATTCGATGGCGATGTGCAGACGCCCGGATGAGCCGTCGCGCAACCCGGCAAATTCGTCCTGCAACGCCTCGACCTGCGGCAGCACCTGATTGGCCAGCCTGAGCAGCCGCAAGCCCGCAGCCGTGAGGCGCATGGGCTTGGAGCGCCGGACAAAGAGCTCCACCCCCGCCTGATCCTCCAGCCCTTTCACCTGATGGCTGAGCGCCGATTGCGTGATGTTGAGCTGATCAGCGGCTTTCGCCAGGCCACCCGCCTCGTGGATGGCCCTGATCGTGCGCAGGTGACGGAATTCGATATGCATGCTGCGCTCATGTTCTTGATGAGATTTATGAGTTTGTCTCATGATGCTGCATGTGCGAAGAAAACACAACCCTTGCTCAGGAGTGTGCCGATGACCCGCCCGAATGTGTCTTTCGAATTTTTCCCGCCGCGTGACGTGGAAGGCACCTTTCGGCTTTGGGACACGGTGCAGGTGCTGGCCCCGTTGGATCCGCGTTTCGTTTCCGTGACGTATGGCGCCGGGGGCACAACCCGCGACCTGACGCGCGAGGTGGTGGCGACGCTGCACAAACATTCGGGCCTGCGGACCGCGGCGCATCTGACCTGTGTCGAGGCAACCCGGGACGAAACGCTGCAGATCGCACGGGATTTTGCCGCCGCGGGCGTCACGGATATTGTGGCGCTGCGGGGTGATCCACCGAAAGGGACCGACAGCTTTGTGCCGCATCCGGGCGGCTTTACCACCAGCTGTGAGCTGATCGAGGCGCTGGCCGACACCGGTGATTTCACCATCCGCGTCGGCGCCTATCCCGACATCCACCCCGAAGCGCAGAGCGCGCAGGCGGATGTGGACTGGCTCAAACGCAAGCTGGATGCCGGCGCCAGCGAGGCGCTGACGCAGTTCTTCTTTGAGGCCGAGGCCTTCTTTCGCTTTCGCGACGCCTGCGAAAAGGCCGGCATCGACAAGCCGATTGTGCCGGGCATCCTGCCGATCGAGAACTGGAAAGGGGTCCGCCGCTTTGCCGAAAGCTGCGGCGCGACGATCCCCAACTGGCTGTCGGACGCGTTCGACAAGGCGCAGCGCGATGGGCGCGAGGATCTGCTGGCCACGGCGGTCTGCGCCGAGCTTTGTTCCGACCTCATTGATGGCGGCGTCGAAGACCTGCATTTCTACACGCTGAACCGCCCGGAACTGACGCGCGATGTGTGCTTTGCTCTGGGTGTCACACCCGAGCTTAGCTTGCAGAACGTCGCTTAAGCGCGCGCGGCGCCACCGATCCCCTTGGACACTTCCTCTGCCGCGGCGATCACCTGGGCGCCGAGCGCGGGGATGTTGTCATCGGGGATGCGTTGTGTCGGACCCGAGATCGACAGACCAGCCACCGCCTCGCCATGCACATCAAAGATCGGCGACGCGATGCAGCGCATGCCGATGGTTTTTTCCTCATCATCCACCGCGTAACCGCGCTTGGCCGCTTGCGACAGGTCCGCGATCAAAGCGGCCGGCTCGACCAGCGTGCGGTTGGTGAACCGCGGCTGGCCGTTTTGCGCCAGAATGCGCGCGGTCTCATCCTTGGGCATATGCGCCAAAAGCGCCTTGCCGATCCCCGAGGCATGCATCGGCGACATCGTTCCGGGCGGAAAGAACGCCCGGATGCTCTCGTGCGTCTCGACCTGGCTGACAAAGAGCACATGGCCTTCACGCGCGACGCCAAGATTGGCGGTCTCGCCGGTTTCGCGCATCAGCGCCCGCAGCACGGGGCGCGCGCGTTCCACCAGTGACGTGCGGCGCAGGAACCGCGACCCGATCAGAAAGGCGCCCGGCCCGATATGCCAGGTCTGCGCATCCGCCTCGAAATCGACGATCCCACGCGCCTCGAGCGTAAAGAGCACCCGGTAGACCGTGGCGGGTGACTGGCCCAGATCCGCCGCCAGATCCGACAGCGTGGCGCCGCCCACTTCGGACAGGCGTTCCAGCACCTCCATCGCCCGGTCGAGCGACTTGATCGTGTTCTGCGCCGAGGTGTCCCCCCAGGCCCGCGGCCGGCCGCGGGCACGCCGTTCCGCGCCCTCGGCATCCGGAGAATCGCTCATTTTTTCACCCTTCTGAAAACTCATTTCACATTATGAAAAACTCAAGCCATTGATGCAAATCAATTTTTCTCATGGCCGCATTTCTGAAAAACATTTTCAAAAAAATTGCTGCCGGAGGTCGGGGCGCGTATCAGGTCCCTCAAATGAAGGAGAACAGCGCATGAGTTTTCAGAACCCGGTCTTTATCCCCGGCCCGACCAATATCCCTGAAGCGATCCGCAAAGCTTGCGACATGCCGACGATCGACCATCGCTCGCCGCTCTTTGCCACGATCCTGCACCCGGCTTTGGACGGTGTGCGGAAGGTGCTGAAGCAGACCAATGGCGAGACGTTCATCTTTCCTGCGTCGGGCACCGGCGGCTGGGAAGCGGCGCTGACCAACACGCTGAATGCCGGTGACGGAGTGCTGGCCGCGCGCAACGGCATGTTCAGCCACAAGTGGATCGACATGTGCAATCGCTTTGGCCTCGACGTCACGCAAGTGGACGTGCCGTGGGGTGAAGGTCTGCCGGTCGCGCAGTTCGAGGACATCCTGCGCGCCGATACCGAAGGCAAGATCAAGGCGGTTCTGGCCACACATAACGAAACCGCCACCGGTGTGGTGTCGGACATCGCCGGCCTGCGCCGCGCGATGGATGCGGCGGGCCACGGTGCGCTGTTGCTGGTCGATGGTGTCAGCTCGATCGGGTCAATGGATTTCCAGTTTGACACCTGGGGCGTCGACGTGGCGGTGACCGGTTCGCAAAAGGGTTTCATGTTGCCGGCGGGTCTGGCCATCGTTGGGTTCAGCGACAAGGCCATCGCGGCCTCGAAGTCCAATAGCCTGCCCCGGACATTCTGGAGCATCGATGACATGCGCACCGGATACGCCGCCAACGCCTATCCCTACACGCCGTCCGTCGGTCTGATGAACGGGCTGAAGCTCGCGACCGAGATGCTGCTGGACGAAGGTCTCGACAACGTTTTTGCCCGCCACGCCCGCATCGCTGAGGGTGTGCGCGCCGCCACCTTCGCCTGGGGCATGACACCCTGCGCAGTGTCGCCCGAGCTTTACTCGAATACCGTCACGGCGATCCGCACACCGGAAGGCTTTAACGCCTCTGACATCGTGGCCCGCGCGGCGACCGAATACGGCATGGCGTTTGGCACCGGCCTGGGTGACGTCGCCGGCAAGGTGTTCCGCATCGGCCACCTGGGCAGCATGACCGACGCGATGGCGCTGTCGGGGATTGCCACGGCCGAGATGGTCATGGCCGATCTCGGCCTGCCGATCACGCTTGGCTCGGGCGTTGCCGCGGCTCAGGAAGTCTATCGTCATGGAAACGCAGCAACACGGATGGCCGCCCAATGAAGGATATGATCACAAACCTGCCCAGCTACGAGGACATGCTGGCCGCGCATGAGCGGATCAAGCCATATATCCACCGCACCCCGGTGCTGACCTCGTCTTACCTTAATGAGCTGACGGGCGCAGAGCTGTTCTTCAAGTGTGAGAACTTTCAGAAGGCCGGCGCCTTCAAGGTGCGCGGCGCGTCAAACGCGGTCTTTGGCCTGACCGACGAGATGGCCGAAAAGGGCGTGGCGACACACAGCTCGGGCAATCACGCGCTGTCGCTGAGTTATGCCGCGGGCCGTCGCGGTATCCCCTGCCACGTGGTCATGCCGCGGACAGCCCCACAAGCCAAGAAAGACGCCGTGCGCGGCTATGGCGGCATCATCACCGAATGTGAGCCGTCGACCACCAGTCGCGAGGCGGTGTTCGCCGAGGTGCAGGCCGAAACCGGCGCGGAATTTGTACACCCTTACAATGACCCGCGGGTGATCGCAGGTCAGGGCACCTGTTCCAAAGAGTTGATGGAGCAGACTGACGGTCTGGATGCGGTGATCGCGCCCATCGGTGGTGGCGGCATGGTGTCGGGTACCTGCCTGACGCTGTCGACCCTGGCGCCCGAGGTTGAGATCTACGCCGCCGAGCCGGAACAGGCCGACGACGCCTATCGCAGCTTCAAGGCCGGCCACATCATCGCCGACGACGCGCCGCACACCATCGCCGACGGGCTCAAGGTGCCGCTGAAGGAAAACACCTGGCATTTCGTCAGCAACCACGTGACCGACATCCTGACCACCTCGGAGGATGAGATCGTGGCGGCGATGAAGCTGACCTGGCAGCGCATGAAGATCATTATGGAAGCGTCCTGCGCCCCGCCGCTGGCCGCCATTCTGAAGAACCCCGACGTCTTCCGCGGCAAGCGCGTGGGCGTGATCATTACCGGTGGCAATGTCGATCTCGACAAGCTGCCCTGGGTCGTCGGCTACTGACCCATCGTGGCGGGGGCGACCCCGCCCGACCCCTCTCTTAGCTTTGACGCGGCTTTGAACCGCGGCGCATCCGACAAGGAGTGAACTGATGAAAGACCTGACGAATATCGACGAACTTGAAGTGGGCTATGACGTGCCGGCCGTGCCCGGCATGGACGAAGCCGACATCCAGACCCCGTGCCTGGTGCTCGACCTCGACGCATTGGAGCGCAACATCAAGAAGATGGGCGACTACGCTAAGGCGCACGGCATGCGCCACCGGGTGCACGGCAAGATGCACAAATCGGTCGACGTGGCCAAGATGCAGGTCGAGTTGGGCGGCGCCTGCGGCGTCTGCTGCCAGAAGGTGTCCGAGGCCGAGGTCTTTGCCCGCGGTGGCATCAAGGACGTGCTGGTATCGAACCAGGTACGCGAGCCGCAAAAGATCGACCGTCTGGCCCGCATGCCCAAGCTGGGCGCACGCGCGATCTGCTGCGTCGATGACATCGAAAACGTGGCCGACCTGTCGGCAGCCGCGCAAAGGCACGGCACCCAAATCGAATGCCTGGTCGAGATCGACTGCGGCGCGGGCCGTTGCGGCGTGACCACCACACCCGCGGTGATCGAGATTGCCAAGGCGATCGACGCGGCCCCGGGACTGAAATTCGCCGGGATCCAGGCTTATCAGGGCGCCATGCAGCACCTCGACAGCTATGAAGAGCGTCAGGGCAAGACCCAGATCGCTATCGACATGGTGCGCGACGCGGTTGATGGGCTGAAGGCCGAGGGGCTGGAGTGTGACATCGTCGGCGGCGGCGGCACCGGGTCCTACTACTTCGAGTCGAACTCGGGTGTGTATAACGAACTGCAGTGCGGCTCTTACGCCTTCATGGACGCCGATTACGGCCGCATCCTCGACAAAGAAGGCAAGCGCATCGACGAGGGCGAATGGGAAAACGCTCTGTTCCTCCTGACCAGCGTGATGAGTCACGCCAAGGCCGACAAGGCCATCGTCGATGCGGGCCTCAAGGCGCAGTCGGTCGATAGCGGCCTGCCCTTCATCTATGGCCGCACCGACGTGGAATACGTCAAATGCTCGGACGAGCATGGCGTAGTGGCCGACCCCGATGGCGTGCTGAAGGTCAATGACAAGCTCAAGCTGGTGCCGGGCCACTGTGATCCCACCTGCAACGTGCATGACTGGTATGTCGGTGTGCGCAACGGCAAGGTCGAAACCCTGTGGCCGGTGTCGGCCCGCGGCAAGGCCTACTGACCCCAAACACACGCGGCGCAGACCTGTGCCGCGTGCCTGTTCCCGGTGTGCATGCGAGGGACACGCCGGGAGCAGCTTAATCCCCAAGACGACGACAGGGGCGCAGCGCCCGGAAAGGAGACGGTATGGCCGACGGAAATGGAGCAATGCCGGCAAACCTTGTGACCATCGTGCCAGAGGGTGAGATTGCCGGGCTGATGACGCCCGAGGCGGCGTTTGACGCGGTCGAAGCCACTTTTGCCGCCATGGCAACCGGGGCAGCCTACAACTTTCCAGTCATTCGCGAAGCGATCGGCCACGCCGACGCGCTTTACGGCTTCAAGTCCGGCTTTGACCGCGACAGCCTGGCCATGGGTCTGAAATCTGGCGGTTATTGGCCGGGGAACGAGGCCAAGGGCCTGACCAACCACCAGTCCACCGTGATCCTCTTTGACGCCGATACCGGCCGGGTCAAGGCACTGGTGGGCGGCAACCTGTTGACCGCCTTGCGCACCGCTGCGGCCTCGGCCGTGTCGATCAAACATCTCGCCCGCCCCGACGCCAAGGTACTGGGCATGATCGGCGCTGGCCATCAATCCGCCTTTCAGATGCGCGCCGCCGCGTCCCAGCGCCGGTTTGAAAAGGTGATCGGCTGGAACTATCACCCGGAAATGCTGAGCCGGCTGGAAGACACCGCCAGCGAACTTGGCCTGCCGTTCGAGGCCGTCAGCCTCGAAGATATGGGCGCTCAGGCGGACGTGATCATCACCATCACCTCGAGCTTTGCCCCGCAGCTGATGGCCGATTGGGTCAACCCCGGCACCCATATCTCCTGCATGGGCACCGACACCAAGGGCAAGCAAGAGGTTGAGGCAGCGCTCTTGGCCCGCGCCACGGTATTCACCGATGAGATCGCCCAGAGCGTCAGCATTGGCGAGGCGCAACACGCCATCGCCGCTGGCCTGATCGCCGAGAGCGACATCGCCGAGATCGGTGCCGTGATCAACGGCACCCATCCGGGCCGCAGCTCGGACGACGAAATCACGCTCTTTGATGGCACCGGCGTTGGCCTGCAAGACCTTGCCGTGGCCGCGAAAGTGGTAGAGCTTGCCGAGGCAAAAGGTGTGGCCGCACACGTGCCGTTCTGACACGCCGTCTTCTGCGCGGCACGACCACCCGAGATCGGGACGATTTCACTGCCGCGCAGGAGTAACACATGCGCCTTGCGATAAACGGATTTGGCCGGATCGGACGGACGATCCTGCGCCAGCTTCTGACCTCCCCCGCGCATGCCGACATCGCGATTGCGCGGATCAACGACATCGCACCGGTCGAGACGCTGGCCTACCTCTTCAAGTATGACAGCGTCTATGGCCCCTATCCCGGGCATGTGGATTTTGACGCGGGTCACCTGATTGTCGACGATCACCGCATCCCGGTGACCGACACCCCCGATGTGGCCGCGTTGCAGCTGGACCACATTGACCTCTTGATGGAGTGTACCGGCAAACTCGCCACACGCGCGCAGGCCAAGGCCGGGTTGCACAGCGGGGCGGCACAGATGCTGATCTCCGGCCCTTGTGACGGCGCCGACATGACTTGCGTGTTGGACGCCAACGAAGGCGAGATGGCGGATCACCGGATCATCTCCAACGCGTCCTGCACCACAAACGCCATGGCCCCGTTGCTCAAGGCGCTGCACGCCACCTGCGGCATCAGCCGTGGGCATATGACAACCGTGCATGTCTATACTGGCAGCCAGCCAATGGTGGACGCGCCGCGCGGGGCGACTTTGGCGCGGTCGCGGGCTGGCGCCGTGTCGATGGTGCCGACCACCACCAGCGCTACACGGCTGATCGATGGTGTTCTGCCGCAAATCGCCGGCCGGGTGACCGGGGCGGCGGTGCGGGTACCGGCGATCTCGGTCTCGGCCATCGACTTGGTGGTCACTTTGAAGCGTCCCCCGGCGAACATGACTGACAGTTTGCGCCAGATCGCCGAGGCCTCCCCCGTCATAGCCGCGATCAAGGATGCCTGCGTGTCAACCGATCTGCGCGGCCGGCCCGAAAGCCTGATCATCGCGCTCCCCGAAACCGTAGTCAGCGGCCCTCAGGTCCGGATCCTCGGTTGGTACGACAATGAATGGGGGTTTTCGGCCCGGATGATCGACTTGGCCCGCCTGATGGTGGCGCGCGATCTGTAAGCTCGCGACGCTGGTATTCGCGGGCGTTTTGCCAGCCCATCGCATTTTCTCGTTTGACAGACCGCCGCCCGCCCCCGCCATATGCAGGGGACAGGAGGCGCAATGACACCCAAGCTGATCCACAACCGGTTTCGCGGCACGGACGACTTCGACCTGCCCGAGGGCATCCCCTTCCCAACTGCCGACGTCGCCCCGGTGCAGGCGCTGCTGGCACAATGCCCGGCGCATGCGCAGACGCCTTTGACATCCCTGCCCGACCTGGCCGCGCAACTGGGCATCGCCAGCCTGCATGTAAAGGATGAGCGTGGGCGCATGGGCCTCGGCAGTTTCAAGGCGCTGGGCGCGGCGCATGTGATTGCCTGCGATGCGGTGGCAACCGGGGCTGAAGACCTCTCCACCGCCCTGAACGGCCAGACCTATGTCACCGCCAGTGCCGGCAATCACGGCCTGTCGGTCGCTGCCGGCGCACGGATTTTCGGTGCAAAAGCGGTGGTTTACCTCTCCGACACCGTCCCGCACAGCTTTGCCGAAAAGCTCGCCGCCAAGGGTGCCGAGGTGGTGCGCGCGGGCCGCGATTACGAGGCCAGCATGGACGCCGCCGCCGAAACCGCCGCCGCCAAGGGCTGGACTCTTTTGTCCGACAGCAGCTGGCCTGGCTATGTGGAGCGGCCACATGTGCTGATGCAGGGCTATCTGGCCCTGATGGCCGAGGTGGCCACGCGAGTCCCAGACCCGCCAACCCATGTCTTTGTGCAAGCCGGCGTCGGCGGTCTCGCCGCCGCGGTCGCCGCTGCCACGCGGGCCTATTGGGGCGACGCGCCGCGGCTGATCGTGGTCGAGCCCACCGCCGCGCCGTGCATCGCCGCGGCGCTGGAGGCCGGGCATTTTGTGGCAACGCATGGCCCGGTGTCCTCGATGGGGCGGCTTGACTGCAAGGAGGCGTCGCTGATCGCCCTGCGCGGCTTGGCCCGCGACGCGGACGCGGTGATGACGCTCAGTGACGCGCAGGTTGAGGCGGCCTTGCCGGGGTTGGCCGATCTGGGCCTTGCCACCACCCCCTCGGGCGCGGCGAGCCTTGTGGCGCTGCACCATGCGGACAAGGCGGCACTCGGACTGACGCCGGGCTCGCGCGTGCTGACCTTTGTCACCGAAGAGCCCGCCGCGTGACCGATTGGCCGGCAGAGCACGCGGCCCGTCTGAGGCGGGCGCAGGCTCTGATGGCCCGAAACGATTTGGCCGCCCTTTTGCTGACAACCGAGCCGGAAATCCGCTATTTCACAGGTTTTCTGACGCGGTTCTGGGAAAGCCCGACGCGCCCCTGGTTCCTGATCGTGCCCACCTCCGGCGCGCCCGTGGCGGTGATCCCGTCGATCGGGGTCGACCTGATGGCGCGCTGCGGGGTGGCCGACATCCGCAGCTGGACATCACCCGACCTGACGGATGACGGGATAAGTCTGCTGACGGAGACCCTGCAGGAACTGGCGCCCGGAGGCCGGATTGGCGTGCCGTCGGGGCACGAGACACATGTGCGGATGCCGATGGCGGACTACCAACGCCTGGCTTCGTCCACCCACCTGACCGACGACAAGGGAATCCTGCGCAGCTTGCGGATGGTGAAGTCCGAGGCGGAGATCGCCTTGATCCGCCAGGCCTGCCACATCGCGGCGCGCGCCTTTGCGCGGGTGCCCGAGATTGCCCGCGCGGGCGTCGCGCTCGACCAGGTGTTCCGCGACTTTCAGCGCCTCTGCCTCGAGGAAGGCGCCGATTGGGTGTCTTACCTGGCGGGGGCGTCGAACCAAGGCGGCTATGCCGACGTAATCTCCCCCGCCACGTTACGGCCCCTTGCGCAAGGCGACGTGCTGATGCTGGACACAGGACTCGTCCACCAAGGCTATTTCTGCGATTTCGACCGCAATTTTGCGGTTGGGGTCCCGTCGCCGGAAGTGCCGGACGCTCACGCCAAGCTGATCGAGGCGACGCAAGCCGGCTTTGCCGCCGCCCGCCCGGGAGCAACGGCGGCCGATCTCTTTCACGCGATGAACGCGATCTGCACCGGGGACGCCGCGGTGAGCGATGCCGGGCGGCTGGGCCACGGGCTGGGCATGCAACTGACCGAATGGCCCTCGCTGATCCCCACGGATCACACCGAACTGACCGAAGGCATGGTGCTAACGCTGGAGCCCGGCGTGTCTCTGCCCGGCGGTAAACTCATGGTACATGAGGAAAACATCGTGATCCGCGCTGGCGGTGCCGAGTGGCTCTCACCCCCCTCCGGCCCAGACATCCTTGTGCTGGAGGGCTGACATGCGGTTCGACTACGCCACCGAGCCCGCCGAAGAAAAGCGAATTGGCCTGATCGTGTTGCAAACCGACGAGAGCCTTGAGCGTGACATGCGCACGCTGTTGCCGGCATCCGTCAACCTCATGGTCAGCCGCATCCCCAGCGGGTTGGAGGTGACGAAATCCACTTTGGCTCAGATGGAGGCGGACTTGCCCGCGGCCGCCGCGCTTCTGCCGCAAGCGCAGCCTTATGCGGCGATCGGCTATGGCTGCACCTCGGGCAGCGCGGTGATCGGCCCCGCGCGGGTGCGTACCTTGGTCGAGGGGGCCGCGCCGGTCGCCCAGGTCACCAACCCAGTGACCGCGCTGCTGGCCGCCTGTGAAGCCCTCGGCATCAAGCGGCTGGCGATCCTGTCGCCGTATGTCGAGGCGGTCTCCAAACAGCTGCGGGACGTGCTGGCCGAAGAGGGCATCGCGTCGCCCACGTTTGGCAGTTTCGAAGAGGCCGAAGAGGAAAAAGTCGTCCGCATCGCGCCCGCATCAATCACTGCGGCGGCCACGGAATTGGCGGGACAGGCGGAGGTCGATGCGGTGTTCCTGTCCTGCACCAATCTGCGGACGCTGGATGTGATCACACCTTTGGAAGAAACGCTGGGTCTGCCGGTGCTCAGCTCAAACCTGGTGCTCGGCTGGCACCTGATGCGCCTGGCCGGCGTGACACCCCGAACCGGAGCGCCCGGGCGTCTAATGGCGATCTAATCGAGCCCCTTGGCCCGCGCCTGCACCGTGTAACCACAGCGGTCGGGCTTCACATCCAAGAGCGGCGTGCCGTCCAGGCAATCGAGGCCACGGACGATCAACGTATTGCCCTCGCGCCGCTCCAGCTTGACCACCGAGGTTCCGATCGGGTTCGGCCGCAAAGGTGAGCGCAGCGAGAACGTCCCGCGGACCTCGCCATCCGCCTTCGGGCTCTGCGACAGCAGATCGCGCCGCGCGCGGTGCAGCCAATAGAGCAGCTCAAGATGCGAATGGCGCTCGATCCCCTGCAAGGCCGGCGCGAATTCCGGCCGCAACTCGACCCGGCATTCCGGGCCGTCAAAACTGCCCTGGCGGGGGCAATCATCCCGGATCTGGAAAGGCGTGCGCAACACCCCGATAAAGACCAGCCCCGCATCGTCCGCCGCCAGCGGTCTGTCCAGCACGGTCTCACCGGGGCGCAAGGCGTCTCCATGGTGGGTCATTGGCCCTCCCCTGTTTTCATGCCCGAGCGGTCACAACCGCACCTGATGTTCACGCTGTCCGGTAAAGCCTGTGGGCACCGAAAAGGTGACGCCCGCCAGCCGGTCATCCTCCGGCGCACCGTCGCTGGCCGAGGTCACAAAAAGCGTGCTCAGATCGGTGCCACCAAAAGCCGGGCAACTGACCTGCCCCGCAGCCAGGCCCACAGCCGTCAGGAACTTGCCTTCGGGGTTGTAGCAGGCCACGCGCCCCGCCCCCCATTGCGCGTTCCAGAGGTTGCCTTGCGAATCCACAACCGCGCCGTCCGGGTTCAGCCTTTCCGCCGACAAATCCAGCCAGGTTTCAGGCGCGCCCACCGGCCAGCCCTCGTCATCCAAGGCAACCCGCCGAATGATCCGCGTCGGCGTGTCGGTGAAATAGGCATAGGCGCCACCGGGGGCAAAGGCGATGGCGTTGGAAATGGTGATCTGGTCAAAAAGCCGGTGCAACGTGCCCTTGTAGAATCGGTAAATCGAACCCAACCCCGGCTCGGTCTTCAGCCCCATCGTGCCAATCCAGAAACCACCCCAAGGATCGGCGCGCCCGTCATTGGACCGAGTCAGCGGCTGGTCGGCCTCCAGCGGGACAAGGCTTTGCTCCTCCGCCGTTTCCAGCGCAAAGCGAAAAAGATCCCGGTCCGACGCGATCAGCAGATGGTGCTCATCCAGCCAGCCCGCGGCTGAGACATGCCGGTCAAACTGCCAATACCGCTGCCGCTGCGCGTCGTGCTCGTATAGCCGCTTGCCGAGGATATCGAACCAGAAGAGCGTCTGCCGAACGGGGTGCCAGAGCGGCCCCTCACCCAGCCGGCAAAACGTGTCGGAATAGATCAAATGGCCCATACACTCCCCCTCGCCGCGTCAGTCTGGGCGAAAAGGCGGGCGCTGGCCAGCCCCCGATCAGCCGTAAAGCCCGGCCGTCCGACCGCGCAATTGGATCAGCGCCAGGACCGTGTCGATGGTGGGGGTGGGCGTGTTGGTCACCCGGCCCAATTCCTGCACCGACCCCACCAGCGCGTCGATCTCCATCGGACGGCCCTGATCCAAGTCCTGCAGCATCGAGGTGCGATGCGCGCCCACGGCGGCGCCGCCATCGATGCGGCGTTCCACGTCGATGGGGAATTTCACCCCCAGCTTTTCGGCAATCTCCTGCGCTTCGACCATCATGCCACGTGCCACCGCGCGGGTGCCCGGATCGGTGCAGAGCACATCCAGCGTGGCATGGGTCAACGCGCTGATCGGGTTGAAGGACAGGTTGCCCCAAAGCTTGACCCAGATCTCATCGCGCAACCGCGGCCGCACCGGCGCCTTCAACCCCGCCGCGCCCAACGCCTTTGACAGTGCCATGGCGCGCTCGGATTTCGAGCCATCCGGTTCGCCGAGGCTAAAGCGATTGCCCTCGATATGTTTGATCACCCCAGGCTCGATCACCTCGGCCGCCGGATAAACCACGCAGCCCAGCACCCGGTCGGGGCCAAACCCATCCCATTGCGCGTTGCCGGGATCGACGCTCTCCAGCCGCGTGCCCTCCAGATCGGTGCCGATCTTGTGGAAGTACCACCACGGCACGCCATTCACGCCGCTGACAATGGTGGTGTTGTCGCCAATCAAAGGCTGCATCTTGTCCACCACGCCAGGCACAGAATGCGCCTTGAGCGTCACGATCACGTAGTCTTGCGGACCGAGGTCCGCCGGGTTGTCCGAGGCGGTCACGGAAACCGAGGTCTCCTCGCCCCCCTCTTCGATCAGCTTCAACCCATTGGCCTGCATCGCCGCCAGGTGCGGACCACGCGCCACCAGGCTCACATCCGCCCCGGCCTGCGCCAGTTTCACACCCATATAGCCGCCGATGGCGCCCGCACCGAACACGCAAATCTTCATCGCATCCCTTTCACACACCGGTTGCAAAACCGGGTGCGCCCCTTGTCTTCATCTTGCTTTTAAACTCCCGCCGGAGGCTCCGACACGCGCCGCGCGTGCCTCCGGCCGAACCCTCTTACGCCGGTTCCACCAGCCCCAGCTTCTCCGCCAGCCCAATGCGCTGCATCTTGCCGGTGGCGCCTTTCGGGATTTCATCCATGATGACTACTTTGCGCGGCACCTTGAAATCGGCCATGCGCGCGGCGGCGAAATCGCGGATCTCGCGCTCGGTCACCTCTTGCCCCTCGCGCAGGACGACCGCTGCCGCCACCTCTTCCCCGAGCTTTGGGTGCGGCAAGGCAAAGGTCACCACCTGCTGGATCGCCGGATGGTCCATCAAGACGCCATCGACCTCAAGCGGCGACACCTTTTCACCGCCGCGGTTGATGATCTCCTTCAACCTGCCGGTCAGATGCAGGAATCCGTCTTCGTCCAAGGCACCCTGGTCACCGGTGCGGAACCAGCGGCGGCCATCGACTTCGAAGAAGTTCTTGGCATTGGCATCCGGGTTGCTTTCGTAGCCCGGCGTAACGTTATCGCCCGAGATGACTACCTCGCCGGTGCCGTCGATCAGGTGATTGTCGCTCTCATGCGCGATCCGCACCAGCGGGCCGGCGGCGACCCCGACAGCGCCGGGCTTCTGCTGTCCCAGCGGGTTGCAGCACATCTGGTGCGCGGCTTCGGTCATGCCATAGGCTTCGATCACCGGGGCGCCGAAGGTCTCTTGCAACTGCTCCATCACCTGCGCCGGCAGGCTGGCCGAGGATGAGCGCAGGAAGCGCAGCGGCACGTCTTTGATCACCTCGGCATTGCGGCCCGCACGGGTCAGGATCGCCTGGTGCATCGTCGGCACCGCGGTGTACCATGTCGGCCGCGCCTCGTTCATCATCGCGAAGAAGTTCATCGCGTTGAAGCCTGCGGTGCAAAAGATCGACGCGCCCGCCTGCAAGGACGCCGACACAGCGGCCACCAGTCCATGGATGTGGAACAAGGGCATCACGTTCAGGCAGCGATCCTCGGACGTCAGGCTGAGCGATTCCGCAATGTTGCGCGCCGAGGCGGCGACGTTGGACTGCAACAGCGGCACGATCTTGGGGCGCGAGGTGGTGCCCGAGGTGTGCAGGATCAGCGCCACGTCGTCGGCGGCAGGCTCACCCGCCGCGGCAGGCTCAGCACCCTCGCCAACCAGATCAAACGCCCCGGCCGCAGCGCCCTCAGCAACCGCCACCCGCAGCACCTGCAGGCCAAGGCCTTGCGCCGCCTTCAGCGCCGGGCCGTCATAGCCGGCCTCGACAACCAGCGCCTTGGCTTTCAGGTCTTCGAGGTAAAAGGCGTATTCATCCTCGCGGTACGAAGGATTGAGGGGGGCCGTCGTTGCCGCTTGGGCGATGGTGATAAACGCTGTCGCCATTTCGGGGCCGTTCGGCAGGACGATGGCCACTCGATCCTGCGCGCCCACGCCCTGCTGGCGCAGCTGCGCCCGGATCTCGTCCGACAGCGCACGCAGCGCGCCATAGCTCAGCCAGGGGCGCCCCGGTGCGCCGATCGCGGGCGTGGCCTCGGGGTGGTCGGCCAGCAGCTGCTTGAGTGTCGTCCCCATGTGTCTTTCCTTCTTTATTCGCACGCATCGCTCTTACTCCGCCGGTGCAACTTTTTGCCGCGCAGACTTGCGCAGGTATTTGATAAAGGGCAGCGCAAAGAACAGCACTGCCAGGGCGATGAATGTGCCAGATAGCGGCCGTTCGACAAAGGCAAGCACATTGCCCTGCTCAGCGATCAGCGTCTGGCGAAAGCTTTTCTCCATCAGCGGGCCAAGCACCAGTGCCAGCACCAGCGGCGCCAGCGGGTATTCAGCCTTGCGCAGCAGATAGCCCGCGACGCCGAAACCTGCAATCAGCCAAACGTCATGCATCTTTTGGCTAGGGGCAAAACCGCCGACGATGCAGAGCACCATGACAATGGCGCAGAGGACGGTGAACGGCATCCGCAGCGCCCAGACAAAGAGCGGGATCAGCGCGATGTTGATCAGTACGGCGGCCAGGTTCGCGGTGTAGAGCGACGAGATCAGACCCCAAACAAAATCCGGCTGCTCGATAAACAGCATCGGCCCGGGCACAAGGCCCCACATCACCATGCCGCCCAGCAAAAGGGCCGTGGTGGGTGAGCCGGGGATGCCCAGCGTCAGCATCGGCAAGAGAGACCCAGTTGAGGCCGCGTTATTGGCGGTCTCAGGTGCAGCGACCCCTTCAATATTGCCCTTGCCGAAAGTCTCCGGCTCTTTTGAGCTTTGCCGCGCCATCCCGTAAGCCATCAGCGAAGCCGGTGTTGCGCCCGCCGCCGGCAGCATGCCGACGAAAAAGCCCATAAACGACCCAAAGCTCATCGTCTTCCACAACCGGTTCATCGCGCGGAAGCCGGCCTTGAGCTCGGATAGCGTGATCTTGGCCGGGGTCACCTGCGGCGAGGTGCGCGAGGATTCGATGGTGTAGAGCACTTCGCCAATGCCGTAGACGCCAATGGCCAGAACAAGGAAGCTGATGCCGGCGTAGAAACCCGGCAGATCGCCAAAGACAAGCCGCGGCTGGCCCGAGATCAGGTCAAGCCCAACGGTCGACAGCACGAGGCCCAGGCAGATCATTACAATCGTCTTGAGTTTGTCGTCGCCGCCGAGGCCCACAAAGGTGGTGAAGGCCATCAGGACCAGGGCAAATTCCTCAGCCGGGCCAAACGCCAAGGCAAGGTCCGCCAGCGGCGCGGCGAAGGCCGTAAAGAGAATGACGGAGATGGTACCGCCGACAAATGACGCGACGGCGGCGGCAATCAACGCGAGCCCCGCCTTGCCCTGTTGCGCCATTGGACGCCCGTCGAAGGTGGTGGCGACCGCCGTTGAAGCGCCCGGAATGCCGAGTAGAACCGAGCTCACCGCCCCGCCATACATGGCGCCGTAATAAATCGCCGCCAGCAGGATGATCGCCGACGAGGGCGGCACGATAAAGGTGAGCGGCAGCACGATGGCCACGCCGTTTACTGACCCCAAGCCCGGCATCGCCCCGATAAAGAGGCCCGCCGTGACGCCGAGGATCACGATCATCAGGTTGATGGGTGAGAGCGAGGTGGCAAAACCGTCGGCAAGAAGTGCAATCGTTTCCATCCGTCGACCCTCAGAAGAACATTGCGTAAAGCGGGAAGAACCAGGGTTCGGTCACCCCTTTGGGCAACAGGATCTTCAGCGTCGCCTCGAAGAAAAAGAAGATGAACACAGGCGTGCCAATCACGATCGGCGCGGTCAGCAGCCAGCCATGGCGGCCATAGATCTTCAGATACCAAAGCAGAAACAATGGGATCGCCACATACGCGCCCACAATCGGGATCAGCGCGATCGTGACGACAAGAGCGGTGATCACCGACACCACCGGGATGATCATCACGCGGTCAAAGAACGGTCCGGAATGACCCTCTTGCAGGAAGGACCGGGCAAGGATACCGCCCGCAGCCAGCAACATGATCAGCGAAAGCCAGAACGGGAACGCGCCGCCTCCGGGCCCACCGGACGAGCCTTCCCACCCGATGGGAAGCTCAACGGCATGCACCATGAAATAGATGGACAGCGCCATAAGCGCCACGGCGATCACGCGATCGGCAACAAGCATGGGACCCCCTCAGATTCCTGGCTTGATTTTGGAGTGACCGGAACGCCAAACGGCGTTCCGGCCTGGTCTTTTTGACAGAAGTTAGTTTGCTGCTCTTACGAGCTGCCGCCTTCCATGTCCTTGAGGATGGCGTCGTGCTTGGCGCGCTCTTCCAGGAAGTAGGCCTGCAGGTCGTCACCAGTCAGGAAGTCGGCCATCAGGGCCTTTTCCTTGGTGTAGGTCTGCCACTCTTCGGTTTGGCTCAGCTGCTGGAACATGTCGGTGTAGTAGGCCACAGCCTCAGCCGGCATGTCCTTGGGAGCCACAAACGACCGCTGCATCCAGTAAACCAGGTCATGGCCCAGTTCACGTGCGGTCGGCACGTTGGGGAAGGCTTCGATACGGTCGGGCGTGAAAGCCACGATCGGGCGCGACTTGCCTGCCTGGTAGAAGCCCATCTGCTCGGAAGGGTTGTTCACGGTGGAATCGATGTGACCACCAACGAGGTTCTTGGCCACGGTGCCGCCACCTTTGAAGGGGACGTAGGTGTGCTTGATGCCGAATTCCTTTTCCAGCATCGCGGTCACCAGGCTGTCTTCGGCGCCGGTGCCGGTGCCACCCATCTTCCACTCACCGCCAGCGGCCTGCACCGCGGCAACGTAGTCTTCGATGGTGTAAATGTCGCTGTCCGCGTTCACCCACAGCACAAAGGTGTCGAGCGCCATACGCGCGATCGGGGTGTACTCTTCGATGTCGACGCCAATGTCAGTGCGCAGCGGCGTGGTGTAGTAGCTGTTCAGCGTCGCCATCACAACGTGGGCGTCGCCTTCCTTGTCCTTCAGGTAACGCAGTGCTTCTGCGCCCGAACCGCCGCCCTTGTTGATCGGCAAGATCGGCATGTTGGACAGGCCTTCCTTCTGGATGATCGACTGGAACAGGCGTGCCAGACGGTCAGCGCCGCCACCCTGGCCGGCCATGATGACCATTTCGACCGGCTTTTGCGGCTTCCAGCCTTCTGCCAGGGCCGTGGTGGCCGTGCTTGCGACCAAAGCGGCCGAAGCGGCAACAGCCAGAGCAACGCGGCGTGTGAATGTGTATGCCATGTAATTTCCTCCCTAGGATGTCGAGCCGCTCTCCCGTCGCCGATTTGGCGCAGTTCCCTCGCAAGCCCTGCGGTATAGATACGTCTGCGCAATAAAGTTTCACGAAAATTCGGGTTTGCATGTAATTTCTTGCTATTACAGACGTTACAAATGTAAAGTTGTAATATGCCCAAGACCCTGATCGGACCACAACTTCGCCAGCTCCGCCGCCAGCACGGCCATACCCAGGCCGAAATGGCCCGGCGGCTGAAGATCAGCCCAACCTATGTCAACCTGCTGGAAAACAACCAGAGATCGCTGTCTGTCGCGGTGCTAATGGCGCTGACCGAAAGCTATGGCGTCGATATGCGCAACCTTGTGCAGGATGCCGAAACCACCCGACTGGCCGATCTGCGGGCGGCGGTGCGTGACCCGCTTTTTCCCGACGACGCGCCCGACCTGACCGAGCTGCGCGCCGCCATCGACCATGCCCCGCAGCTGACCGATCTGTTCCTGCAGCTCTATCAAAGCCACCGCGGCCTGATGGATCAGATCAAGCGGATGTCAGGCGGGTCTGCTGCCGGCGATCTGATTCGCGTCTCACCCGAGACGGCGATCCATGACTTCTTTCGCGATCACGGCAATCACTTTGACGCGCTGGAACGTCAGGCCGCGGATCTGCGGCGGCGGATCGGGGGCGAGGCCGATGACATGTACGCACTGCTCAAGCGGCATTTGCGGCTGGAACACGGGATCCAGGCCTCGGTCTCGGCGATCGATGAAATGCCCGACGCGCTTAGGGTGTTCGAAGAGAGTGAGCGGCGCGTTTACCTCTCTGAGGCACTCGACCCGATCAACCGGGTGTTTCAGCTGGCACATGTGTTGGGTTTGCTCGAGGCCGCAGAGATTGTTGATGAGCTTGTGCTCGGCAGCCGGGTCACCACCGATGCCGGGCAGGCCCGTCTGCGGGTGGAGCTGACCAACTATTTCGCCGCTTCCGTGCTGATGCCTTATGACGGCTTTCTCGAACAGGCCGAAGCCACGCAATATGACATCGATCGGCTGGCGGCGAGCTTCGGCGTTAGCTTTGAGCAAGTCTCACACCGCCTGACCACGCTGCAACGCGACGGTGCGCGCGGCGTGCCGTTTTTCTTTCTGCGCCTCGACCGCGCCGGCAATGTCACCAAGCGCTTCAACGCGACGGCGTTCACGCTGGCCGAAGAAGGCGGCTCTTGCCCGGTGTGGGACGTACACGGCGCCTTTCGCGTACCGGGGATGATTGTGCCGCAATTTGTCGAATTGCCCGATGGCGGGCGGTTCTTCACGGTGTCGCGCACCACCGACCGGCCGGTGATCAGCCGCCAGACCCAGGACCGCCGGCTGGTGGTCGCGATTGGCTGTGACATCGAATATGCCAACCGGGTCGGCTATGCGCTGCCCTATAACATGAGCGATCCGGCCCTCTTCAGCCCGATCGGAATCAGCTGCCATGTCTGTCCGCGGCAGGCCTGTTCGCAGCGCGCGCACCAGCCTTTGCATGTCAGCCTGCCGCTCGACACGCACCGTCGCGGGCGCACCCGATACGAAAGCTGAAATCCGCGCCAAAAATCCCGAAAGCCGGAACATTTTGTTAAGGCAACGCACGTATCACCGTCGTCATCCGGGCCGCGTGTGCCGTCCCGGGCTTGATCCTTGAGGCGGTGAGAGATGGCAAACGAGCTTTTTCATGCAATGGCACAGGCACGTGCCCGCAACGGCGAAGATCCCCTGGTCCCCTTTCTCTTGGGGGCGCGAAAAAACGACGTGGCCGTATCGGCGCGCGACGTCCCTCGCTTGGATGCGCACCGGCTGCAGATTCTGCTCGTGGCGGAACGCCAATGGGCGGCGGACGGTGTGCGCTTTCGCGTGACCGATCAGTCTCCCTCATTCTGCGACAGCCTTGAACGCCTCGGGCTTGATTCCAATCACTTCGACAAGGAAGCGACGACATGACGACCAAAGTGCTCGCGATCGACGATTCGCGGACCATCCGGAACCTTCTGCGCGTCTCTCTTGAGGGGGCAGGTTTTGAATTCCATTCCGCCTGTGATGGCGTCGAGGGTGTCGAGATGTTTCCCGATGTCGACCCCGATGTGGTGATCACCGACATCAACATGCCGAACATGGATGGCTACGGCGTGATCGAATCGCTGCGCAATGGCCCCGACCGCACCAGCGTGCCGATTGTCGTGCTGACCACCGAAAGCTCGGACAAGCTGAAATCCCGTGCCCGTGAGGCCGGGGCGACCGGCTGGATCGTCAAACCCTTTGACGACGCGTCGCTGATCTCTGTCCTGAAACGGCTGACCGGGCATGTGAGCTAAGATGTCGGGCAATTCCATCAGAGACACCTTCTTCGAGGAATGCGAAGAGCTCCTCGAAGCTTTGGTCGAAGGTCTGGCCGCCATGGAAGACCCCAACCACGACCCCGAGGTTGTGAACGCGGTCTTCCGCGCGGTGCATTCCATCAAGGGCGGCGCCGGCGCCTTTGGGCTCGACCGGCTTGTGCATTTCGCCCACACGTTTGAAACCGTGCTCGACAAGGTGCGCTCGCGCGAAATGGATGTGGATGAGGGGCTGATGCATCTCTTCCACCGCTCCGGCGACGTGCTGACCGATCTGGTTGAGGCCGCCCGGGATGAGCGTGAGCCCAATGGCACCACCGAAGCCGCCGTGCTCGAAGATCTGGAAAGCCACCTCGGCGGGGCTGACGCCGAGGAAGAGTTCAGCTTTGACGCCTTGACGCTCGACTTTGGCACGCCGATGGAAATCACCCCGGAAGAACGGCAATTCGAGATCCGGTTTAAGCCGTTCCGGACGCTTTACGACAACGGGCACGAACCGCTTCTGCTGTTCGACGCCCTGGCCGAAATCGGCACGCTCGAGGTCAAGGCCGACCTTGACGCCCTGCCGGCATTCGACAGCTTCGATCCGATGGATTCCGTCCTGTCCTGGACAATGACCCTGAGCACCGCGGCTGAAGAGGACGCCGTGCGTGAGGTGTTTGAATTTGTCGATGGTCTTTGCGAATTGACCATCGGCGAGGCGGAGACCCCGGCGCCCGCGGCACAGCCCGACCCGGAGCCCGCCGTGGATGTGATTGCAGAAGCGGACAGCGCGCCAAAGCCTGCTGATCCGGCCGCAGAGCCCGTGGCGCAAACCGCCAGCAAGGAAGCGCGCGGACCAAAGCCGACCCTGCGGGTCGATCTCGACCGGGTGGACCGGCTGATCAACACGGTGGGTGAGTTGATTATCAACCAGGCGATGATCTCGCAGCGCATCGAGGAGCTGGACTTGCCGACGGCGGCGCAGCTCAGCAACGAGCTGGAAGCCTACAAGCTCTTGGCCCGCGACATTCAGGAAGGCGTCATGGCGATCCGCGCCCAGCCGGTGAAGCCGCTCTTCCAGCGCATGTCCCGCATCGTGCGCGAGGCGTCCGATGCAACCTCCAAACAGGCGCGATTGGTGACGATGGGGGACTCCACCGAAGTCGACAAGACGGTGATCGAACGCCTGTCCGATCCGCTAACCCACATGATCCGCAACGCGGTTGACCACGGGCTTGAAACGCCCGAGCAACGCGAAGCCGCCGGCAAGGACCCGGTCGGCAAGATCAAGCTTTCGGCCGCGCACCGCTCTGGCAGCGTGTTCATCGAAATCTCCGATGACGGTGCCGGCCTTGATCGCAAGCGCATCCTGGAAAAGGCCATCGACAAGGGGCTGGTGGCCGCAGACGCGGAACTGACGGATCAGGAAATCGACAACCTGCTCTTCCTGCCGGGCTTTTCGACCGCTGGATCGGTATCGAACCTGTCGGGCCGCGGTGTCGGGATGGACGTGGTGAAAAACGCGGTGCAAGCCTTGGGCGGCCGCGTGTCCATCACGTCAACCCATGGTGCCGGGACAACCTTCACCATCGTGCTGCCGCTGACGCTTGCGGTGATGGACGGGTTCATCATTTCGGTGGCCGACCAGACGATGGTGATCCCGATCGCCTCCATCCTCGAAACCATCCGCCCCAACGCCAAGGACCTGCACACCATCGGCACCGACAGCCAGGTGATCCGGGTGCGCGGCTCCTATGTGCCAGTGGTGAACGTGTCGGAAAACCTTGGCCTCGTGCCGCCAGAGCGTAGCGGTGTCGGCGTCTTGCTGCTGGTCTCTACGGAAACGCATGGCCTGACGGCGCTCAAGGTCGAGGACATCCACGACCAACGCCAGGTGGTGATCAAGAGCCTCGAAAGCAATTATGGAGCGATCCAAGGCGTGTCGGCCGCGACAATCCTTGGCGATGGCAAGATCGCGCTGATCCTCGATCCTGACGAGCTGGTCAAACTCGACCCGGCATCCGTCTCACCTTCTCTCTCCCTGGACACCAGAATGGAGCCCCAACATGCTTGATACCGCGGAACAGATCTCGGACTCGCAGTTCGAATTCATCACTTTCTCGGCTGGCGGACAAAACTTCTGTCTCGAGATCACGCAAATCCGTGAGATCCGCCGCTGGACCACGGTGACAGCGCTGCCGCACACGCCGCCGGACGTGCTGGGCGTGATGAACCTGCGCGGTGCGGTGATCCCGATCTTTGACCTCTCGGCCCGGTTCGGCCTGGGCAAGACCACAGAAAACGAGCGTAATGTCGTGATCGTCGCGGCCTCGGGTGACACAACGATCGGCCTCTTGGTGGAATCGGTGTCCGAGATCCTGTCGGTCGACAAGGACGCGATCCAGGAAACGCCGGACATCAAGTCCGACATGACAAAGCTCAGCATCCTTGGCGTCATCTCGGTCGAAGACACTATGGTGCGGGTCGTCAATCTGGAAACCGTTCTCGCCACAGATTTGCAATTGGCGGTCTGAGAATGCTGGGACAGGTCACGCCACAGACAGAGATCGAATTCGACGATGCGGATTTCCAGGCGCTGGCGCGTCTGGCGCGCGCGGAATTCGGTCTCAATCTGGCGGAAAGCAAGAAGCCACTGGTCTATTCCCGGCTGTCCCGCCGGCTCAAGGCACGCGGCACCCCCAGCTTCAAGGCCTATCTCAATCTGCTCTCGCAGAGCGACGAAGCTGGCGAACGGACCGAACTGATCTCGGCGCTGACCACCAATGTCACCAGCTTCTTTCGCGAGAACCACCATTTCGACATGCTGAAAGAACGGCTCTTGCCCGAGCTTGTCAGCACAGCCCGCGCCGGCGGACGGGTGCGGATCTGGTCGTCGGCGTGTTCCTCCGGCCAAGAGGCCTATTGCATCGCCATGACGGTGTTGGAGGCACTGCCCGAGGCCGCGAGCCTCGATGTCCGGATCCTCGCGACGGATATCGACCAGGTGATCGTGGCGCGCGCCCGTGACGGGATCTACCCCGACACCGAGCTTGAAACGTTGCCCGGCAGCATGCAAAAGCGGTTTTTTGAACCGGCCCAGCACGGCGGCGACATGCAGGCATCCGATGACCTCAAGCGCCTGATCACCTTCGCCGAACTCAATCTGGTGGCCCCTTGGCCCTTCAAAGGCCCGTTCGATGCGATCTTTTGCCGGAATGTGGCAATCTATTTCGACCAGGCCACGCAAGAGCGGCTTTGGGCCCGTCTGGGCGAAGTTTTGCGG
This sequence comes from Paracoccaceae bacterium, assembly GCA_030066175.1. GTDB lineage: Bacteria > Pseudomonadota > Alphaproteobacteria > Rhodobacterales > Rhodobacteraceae > JASJCC01. The sequence goes on from JASJCC010000007.1 coordinate 27,857, forward strand.
CCTTCAGGCTATTTGTTCATCGGGCATTCGGAACGGTTAACAGGCGTGGCATCAGCGCAGTTCGAGACCGCAGGGGTCACAGCATATCAAAAGCGGGCGCAGGCTGCCTGAACCGCATCGCAGCAGGAGACGGAAATGGGTTTGAAGGACTCTCTCAGGATTATGGTCGTGGATGACATGGCCACCAGCCGCGGGCTGATCACCCAGGCGCTGGATGATATCGGCATCAAGAATTACTTGACCGAAAATGACGGCCAGAACGCGCTGGGGCGGTTGTCGGGCACACCGGTCCACCTGATCCTGTCGGACTACAACATGCCGGGTCTGGACGGGCTGGGGCTCTTGAAGGCCGTGCGCACCAACCCGGCGACGCAGAAGATGGGCTTTATCCTTGTGACAGGCAAACCCACACCTGAGCTTGTTGGTGAGGCCAAGCGGCTGGGATTGAACAACATGATCAAGAAACCGTTCACCTCTGCCTCGATGAAGCAGTGCATCGAAAGCGTGGTGGGCCGGCTATGACGCAAACCGAACCCTGCGGGCCGCATATGCCTGCAAGCCAGGCCACACAGTTGATCGCCGACGAAATGCGGGCGCTGCAAAAGCGGCTGGAGCAGTTGGAAGTCGGGATGGAGGCGATTGTCGTGCGCAACCCGTCCGAGCTAAGCGCCGCCACCGTCAAGGCGTTGCAGGAAATGGACATGATCGTACAATCGACCGGCGCGCTGGCCGATTACGTCGTGGCAATCTCAGAGTTATTGCCGCCACAGGCGGAGATTGGGCTGCAACCGGCGCTGGACACCGTGCCGCTCAACGACATGGTCACCCGGCTGTCGGGGCAGACCCATCAAAGCCTCGCGGCCGGCGTGCCGGAGCTGTTCTGACGCCGCCGGCCAAGTCAAACAAAACATCGACCCTGTAGGTCCTGCCGTGCTGGCGGTACGATACCCAAAGGAAAGATCATGTCGAAGATCATCGTTGCCGTTGAAAACGCCACGCTCCGCAACCGGTTGAACGGGGCGATCTGCGCGGCCGAAGGCATGACGGTTGCCGGTACCGCGCATGACCTGATGACGACTTATGCCACGGTCGAGGATCACCTGCCCAACGCGGTGGTAATTTCGGACACCATGGCGGCCCTGCCGGAATTCGAGGTGATGCGGGCTCTGTTTTCGGCCCTCGATGTGCGCTGGCTGGTGGTCTCCGACCCGGCGCGACCAGTGCAACGCCCTGGGCATTTGAACAGCCGGTCGGGCCTCTTTTCGATGCCGTCTGACCTGTCGCCCGACCAGATCGTAGCGCAACTGCGCAGCATCACCCGGCATGCCCAGCGTCAGCACAGCCCGGATCGGCGGCAAACCGAGCGGCGCAGATATGAAGGCGAAAAGGTGATCCTGATCGGCGCCTCCACCGGCGGGGTCGAAGCGCTGCTGACCGTCTTGTCGCATTTTCCCAGTCAATGCCCGCCCACGCTTGTGGTGCAACATACCGGGGCGGGGTTTGGTCAGAGCCTTGTCCGACTGCTGGATCGCCAATGTGCGCCCGACATCGTTCTGGCCGGGCCGCGCAATCCGGTGACGGCTGGGAAAATCATCGTGGCGGCGGGAACCGGCGCGCACCTGACGCTGCAAAACCCGGCCGCACCGTTTGCAGCCCTTGTGGATGGTGAGGCTGTCAGCGGCCACAAACCGTCGGTAGATGCGCTCTTCCATTCGGCCGTTCCAATTGCCCGGAACATTGTCGCCGCGGTCTTGACCGGCATGGGGCGTGATGGGGCCGAGGGGCTCAAGGCACTCTGTGACAAGGGGGCCGCGACTTTTGTGCAGGACGAGGCAAGCTCGGTTGTCTACGGCATGCCGCGGGCGGCGATGCTGGCGGGTGGCGCCAAATCCAGCCTGGCTCTTGATGCTCTGGGGCCAGCGCTGTTGGAGGCGTGCAACGAGACCCTCGACCGCAAACAAAGCGTGGGGCGCTGAACATGTTCGAACCGGGCAACCAGTTGGTCAACGTGATCCAGGGTGAATTCAAGGTGTCGGCGGAACCGGACGTGGTGTTGTCCACGCTCTTGGGCTCCTGCGTTGCCGTCTGCCTCAGCGACATCGAGTCCGGCATCGGCGGCATGAACCATTTTCTTCTGCCCGAGCGGGAAGGCCAGGCCGGCGAAAGTGAGCGCTATGGGGCCTATTCGATGGAGTTGCTGATCAACGACATGATCAAGCGTGGTGCGCGCAAGGACCGGATGCAGGCCAAGCTGTTTGGCGGCGCCAGCATGATCGCTGCGCTCAATGATATCGGGGCCTCGAACGCGGTGTTTGCCAAAAGCTTTCTGGCCAATGAACGGATTCCTTGCGTCGCCGAAAGCCTTGGCGGCAACGCCGCCAGGCGGCTGCGCTTCTGGCCCGTGTCTGGCCGTGTCCGGCAATTCCTTGTCCCCGGAGAAGTCCAGACAGTGGCGCCGATTTCGCGGAACCCCACGCCAGAACCAAAGCTCAACGACATTACACTGTTCTGAACGCCGGATTTGTCATGCGGCCTTGGCCCTACGCTGACGGAGATAGAGAAAAACCAAAGGGCGACCCGTTCAGCGGATTGGTTCGATCCGCTGAAACGCCTCGCGCAGCGCGTCGGACCAGTTGCGGCTGAGGCGGGCAAAGCCTTCGTCATCCGGTGCAATACGTATCCGTCGCGAGGCCGACAGTGCATCCTTTTCGATCACCATCAGGTCCAGCGGCATGCCAACGCTCAGATTCGAACGCAAGGTCGAATCCATCGACAAAAGCACCGCCTTTTCCGCGTCTTCCAGCGACGTGGCAGGCTGGATCACCCGATCCAGAATGGGTTTGCCGTATTTATGCTCACCGATTTGCAAAAACGGCGTATCGCCGGTGGCTTCGATGAAATTACCCTCGGGGTAGATGAGAAACAGGCGCATGGGGCCACCGCGGCGCTGACCGGCAACAATCATCGAGGCGGTCGCGCTCTGGTTCATCCGGTCCATCTTTTCCGACACTTCGACCGTTACGTCCGCCAGCATCTTACCAACGATTTCAGCAACTTGCAGAATTGTGGGAGCTTTCAGGATCGACCTTGGATCGTCCTCATCATTGATCGCCTCTTCCAACCGGGCCAGCGTCGTCTGTGTGACCGACAGCGACCCGGCCGTCATGATGGCGACGACACGTTCGCCTGGATCCTCGAAGACAAACATCTTGCGATAGGTGGAAATGTTGTCGAGCCCGGCATTGGTGCGGGTGTCCGACAACAGCACCATACCGGCATCCAGCAATAGCCCCACGCAATACGTCATGCCGTTTCCCCGCTTTGCCGGACCGTACCCGGCCATAGGCAACACTCAGCAGCAAAAACGAGAAAGGTAAAGGCCAACTTACTGCTGCTGTTGTTGATGGCGTGACACCGTTACTTCGACTTCGAGGTGCTCGGCCGGGGTGCCACCCTGCACGAGCCCGCGGATCGGGGCCGCGTCCTGCGCATCGTAACCGGAGCCGAGCCGGACATACCGTTCGTCAGGGCAACACTGGTTTGCCGGGTCAAATCCGACCCAGCCCAGATCCTCGACAAAAAGCTCGGCCCAGGCGTGGCTGGCCTCATGGACCTGGCCATCCGCGTCCGCCTGCAGATACCCGGTGACATAGCGCGCCGGGATATCGGCCACGTGGGCGCAGGCAATCAGCGCGTGGGCGTGATCCTGACAGACCCCGATGCCGCCGGAAAGCGCCTCTGCCGCGGTGGTGTGGGCCTCGGTCTCGCCAGGTTTGTAGGCAATCGCCTCGGCCACCGCACCTGCCAGCGCATGCGCGCGGGCAAGCGGCTGCGTCCCCGCCGGCTCAAGCGCCTCATGCGTCAGCGCCTGCAATGCCGCGTCGGCCGCCGTCTGCCGTGTGCTCCGCAGATAGACCGAGGGCACAACCTGTTCGGCGTGGTCGCGCAGCACACCGGCGGTATCGGTTGTCTCGACCTCGCCCGTCACCTGGACCTCGACCGTTTTCACCGGCCCGCGGATCGACACGGTTTCGACCCAATCCCCGGCGCTGTCGCGAAAGCAGGCGCCTTTGGTTGCGCCGGGCGTGTTGACCGACCATTGCAACACGCGCTGCGATCCGCAAAGCGCCGGAAACAGCCGCTGGTTCTGAACGACCCCGCGCACCGGTGCGTCGAACACGTAACGAGAGGTGTGACGGATGCTGAGCTTCATGCCGGCAGCCCCTGCAGATAGGCGGCCTGAACCTTTTGCGCCATGTCGGCATTCAGGCTCTGCATCCGACCCAAGAAATCGTGCAAACCCTCTTCAAAGATGTCCTGCACCTGGGCGTCAGCCAGTTCCGCATAAAGCCCTCGCGCCGCGGCCTGCGCATCGGTCGAGGAGCCATAACCACGCGCCAGGCTGTCGAGATGCTCGCAGGACTGTTCGACCGACGTGACCAGCGACCGGGGAAACTTGCGGTTGAGGATCAGGAGGTCAGCGATCTTGCTGGCGGTGATGTCGCCGGAATAGGTCCAGTTATAGGCGCCCAAAGCCGACATCGACCGCAGAAGCGTGGCCCATTGCGACTGATCGAGCCCCGAGCCGACATATGACACGCTGGGCAAAAGCACATAGTATTTGACGTCAATCAGCCGCGCGGTGTTGTCGGCGCGTTCAATACTCGCCCCCAGCCCCATGAAGTGATAGCCGTCATCGCGAAGCTGCGTCCCGGTGATCGCGCCGCGCACCAGATAGGCGGTGCGGCGGGTCCATTCGGTCAGGTCGGTCAACTGGAATTTCGACCGTTCGGTGCGCTGGAACTGCCGCAGCTCTTGATAGGACGTATTGATCGCGTCCCAAACCGACGCGGTCAGGGCGGTGCGCACCACGCGGGCATTTTCCCGCGCGGCAGACAGGCACGACATCACCGAAGACGGGTTGTCCTGGTCAAAGAAGAGATGCGTTTCGACGTTGCGCTGCACCACGTCGCCGTATTTCTGCAAAAACGCATCGACAGAGCCCGAGGCCTGCAAAACTGCGTCCCAATCGTTGCGAAACCCGCCCGAGATGTCGGGCAGCAAGGCGTTGCGTGCCCCAACTTCAAGCAGACGGGCGGTGGTTTCCGCGCGTTCGATGTAACGGGTCATCCAGAAAAGGTGGTCGGCATGTCTGCTCAGCATCGGGTTACTCCGCCAACACCCAGGTGTCTTTCACGCCGCCACCCTGGCTGGAATTCACCACCAGTGACCCTTCGGTCAGCGCCACGCGGGTGAGGCCGCCGGGGACCAGTTCGATCTTTTCCCCGACCAGGCAATAGGGGCGCAAATCCACGTGGCGGGGGGCGATGCCCTCTTCGACAAAGGTGGGGCAGGCCGAAAGCGCAAGGGTCGGCTGGGCGATGTAATTGCCTGGGTTTTCGCGGATCTTGGCGGCAAAGGCCTCAATCGTGGATTTGTCTGATTTCGGGCCGACCAGCATGCCATAACCGCCCGAGCCATGCACCTCTTTGACCACCAGGTCCGCGAGGTTGTCGAGCACGTATTTGCAGTCGTCCTCCTTGGCGCATTGCCAGGTGGGCACGTTGTCGAGGATTGGTTCCTCGCCCAGGTAAAACCGTATCATATCAGGCACATAGGTGTAGATCGCCTTGTCGTCCGCAACGCCCGCCCCGGGGCAGGAACAGATGTTCACCCCGCCCGAGCGATAGACCGACATCAGCCCGGGCACACCCAGCATGCTGTCGGGCCGGAAACAGAGCGGGTCGAGAAACGCATCGTCGATCCGACGATAGATCACGTCGACCTTTCGGGGGCCTTCGGTAGTCTTTTCCCACACGAAATCGCCCTCGACAAAGAGATCCTGTCCCTCAACCAGGTCGACCCCCATCAAGTCTGCAAGGAACGAATGTTCGTAATAGGCGCTGTTGAACTGGCCGGGCGTCAGGATGGCGATCTGCGGTTCACCTTCGCATTTCTCCGGCGCGACCGAGGCCAAAGTCTTTTTCAAAAGCCGGGCGTAACCATCCACCGGGGCGATGCGGTTTTCGACAAAGAGTTGCGGGAACATGCGCATCATGATCTCGCGGTTTTGCAGCATGTAGCTGACACCACTGGGCGTGCGACAGTTGTCTTCGAGCACATAGAACTGGTCCGGCCCGGTGCGCACCAGATCGATCCCGACGATGTGTGAATAGACATCGCGGGGTGGGCGAAAGCCGACGGCGGTCTTCTCAAACGCCTCATTGCGCGTCACCAAATGTTCAGGGATGCGGCCCGCGCGAATAATCTCGCGCCGGCCATAAACATCGGCGAGGAACGCGTTCAGCGCCGCGGCGCGCTGGCGGATCCCGCGATCCAGTTTGCGCCATTCGCGATCGGTGAAGACCCGCGGGAACATGTCAAACGGGATCAGGCGTTCGGGATCGCCGCCTTCGCCATAGACCGCAAAGGTGATCCCGACCCGGCGAAACAGCGCCTCTGCTTCGGACTGTTTGAGGCTGCGCAGATCGGCCGGCATGGTGTCGAGCCACTGATCAAGATTCCGATACGCAGCGGAAATCCCGCCATTCTGGTGCATTTCGTTGTAAATGCCCGTATCGGTCATGTGTGCCTCCTGTCTCTTGGCTAACATTGCGCATCGCGGAGCAGAGTTAAAGCTGGCGACATGGCGCAGGGTGGCTCGATCCGGAAATTGTTGAGCAATCGCACTTTTTTACGGCGGATTCCGCATGTGGGCCTTGGGCGCTGTGCGTGCTAAGGCAGACCTATGCACACGACCGCCCTGCCCGCCTCTGCCCTGCCGCTGACCCGTGACCTTGTTCTGGTGGGGGGCGGGCACACGCATGCCTTGGTGCTGCGCGCCTGGGGGATGAACCCGCTGCCCGGGGCGCGACTGACGCTGATCAACCCGGGGCCAACCGCGCCTTATTCCGGCATGCTGCCCGGGCATCTGGCCGGGCACTATACGCGCGACGCGCTGGACATCGATCTGGTGCGTCTGGCGCGTTTCGCAGGCGCGCGGCTGGTGTTGGGCTATGCCGAGGGGATCGATCTTGCGGCCCGCACGATCCACGTGCCGGGACGCGCCCCGATCGGCTTTGACGTGGCCTCGATCGACGTGGGCATCACCTCGGACATGCCTTCTTTGCCCGGGTTTGCCGAACATGCGGTACCCGCCAAGCCGCTTGGCCCCTTCGCCTCCCGCTGGTCGGCGTTTCTGGAGGGCTCGGGGCCTGCGGCGGTCGCCGTCATCGGCGGCGGCGTGGCCGGGGTCGAGATTGCCATGGCGTTGGCCCACGCTTTGCAAAGCGCAAACCGCCCGGCGCAGGTGCGCCTGCTCGAGCGCGGAAAGCTGCTGTCAGGATTGCGCCCTTCCACCGTCGCCCGTTTGCGCCAGGCGCTGCAGGCACAGGGGGTCGAGGTGCTGGAAGGGGTCGAGATCACCGAGGTCACGACCGAAGGTGTGACGCTGGCGGATGGCCAAAAGATCGAGGCGGATTTCATCACAGGCGCCGCGGGCGCCCGGCCACATGGCTGGATCGCAGGCACCGGCCTTGCGACGGAGGATGGCTTCATCACCGTTGATCCGCAGCTGCGCAGTTCCGATCCGGATGTCTTTGCCGTCGGAGATTGCGCCTTTATGCGCGCCTCGCCACGCCCCAAGGCCGGAGTATACGCGGTGCGGCAAGCGCCTGTTCTAGCCCATAACCTCCTTGCCCGCTTGATCGGCCAGGGTGGTTTGCGGCGATACACCCCACAAAAGGATTACCTCAAACTGATCTCGCTAGGGCGCAAATCAGCCCTCGCAGATCGGTTCGGGATCGCCCTGCAAGGCCCCGCGCTCTGGCGTTGGAAAGACCGGATCGATCAGGCCTTTATGGACAAGTTCCGCAATCTGCCGGCGATGCCGCCGCCCGCCCTGCCCTGGCCCCGCGCAGCCGAGGTGAAAGAAGCGCTGGGGCCAAAACCGATGTGCGGCGGCTGCGGCGCCAAGCTGGGGCGCGACGCGTTGAGCGATGCGCTGGCCGCGCTTCCGCCCCCCATACGCGCCGACGTCACCCCCCTGCCCGGCGATGATGCAGCACTGCTGCTGACAGGTTGCGCGCGCCAGATCTTCAGCACCGATCACCTGCGGGCGCTAACCAACGACCCCGAAGTCATGGCGCGCATCGCCACGATCCATGCGCTGGGGGATGTCTGGGCAATGGGCGCCGCCCCGCAAGCCGTCACACTGAACATCACCTTGCCGAGGATGAGCGCCCCCCTCGCCCGCCGCAGCATGCAGGATATCCTCACCGCCACCGCCGAGGTCACCGCTGCGGCCGGGGCAGACATCGTCGGCGGGCACAGCACCTTCGGCGATGAGCTGGTGATCGGCCTCGCCGTCACAGGGCTGTGCGAAGACGCCCCCATCACCCTCAGCGGCGCCAAACCCGGCGACCACCTGATCCTGACCAAACCCTTGGGCACCGGCGTGATCATGGCCGCCGAGATGCAGATGCAGGCCAGGGGGGAGTGGGTGCCCGGCTGTCTGCTATCGATGACGCAGGTGCAGAGCTCTGCCGCGCAGGAGCTGAGCGGTGCAAACGCGATGACCGATGTCACGGGCTTTGGTCTTTGGGGCCATCTGCGCGGGATCTGCGAGGCCTCCGGCGTTGGGGCGCGCATCGATTTGGGCGCGGTGCCGTTACTGCCCGGCGCCGAAAAGCTCGCCCAACAGGGCATCCGCTCCAGCCTCTTTCCGCAAAACCGCGCGCTTGCGGGCGCCTTGCCGGACACAGCGCAAACAGACCTTCTGTTTGACCCGCAAACGGCCGGCGGATTGCTTGCGGCCGTCGCCGGAGATGCACAGCCCCTGGTCGCGCGATTGCAAGAGGCAGGCTACACCGCCGCCATCATCGGCAAGATCACCGATGAAAGCGGTCAGATCTCCATGGCCTGAAGCCGGTCCGCGATGCGATCCGCCAGATCCTCCAGCGCCGCGCCCTCCAGCGACGCCGTTTCGACCCGCGCCAAAAGCGTCGGTGTCACTGCCCGTTTCGACGACTCATAGGCCGGATCGTAATGCTCCGCAGCCAGCGCCGCGCACAACTCCAGGCGCTTACCCGCATCGATCAGCGCACACCACTGATCCACCAACGCATGCCCGCGGTGATAGCGCAGCGGCGCCAACATCGCCTTGAGCCGCGCCGCATCCGACAAGATGTCGTCATAGGCCGCATTCAGATACTGCGCCCGCGCCGCCAAAGGCGCGGCGATTTCGATCCAAGGCGCCGCCTTCATCGCCGTCCAGAGCGATGGCGGCAAATTGAGCGCGCCGATCTTGCTGCTTTCAGCCTCAACTAGCACCGGCCGCGCCGGATCACATTGCGCCACCGCCTGCGCCAGACCGGTCTCGAACAGTTTCTGGCTCGGTTGATCCTCATGCCGCCCGCCCAGCAAAGACCCGCGATGCCGGGCCAGCCCCTCAAGATCGATCACCTGCACACCGCGCTGCGCAAGAAGCGGCAAAAGCGCGGTCTTCGCCGTCCCGGTATAGCCGCCCAATTGCACCAGGCGATGCGGCAAGGGCTGATCATAAAGCGCCGCCGTCACCAGCCGCCGCCACGTCCGGTACCCGCCTTCAAGCGTCTCCGCCCGCCAGCCGATCTGCGTCAGCGCCCAGGCAAAACTGCCCGACCGTTGCCCGCCGCGCCAACAATAGACCAGCGGGTGCCAACTGCCGTCACGCGCTGCCAGCGACCCGTCAAGATGCTGCGCGATATTTCGAAACACCATCGCCGCCCCCAGCTTGCGCGCCGCAAAAGGGCTGACTTGCTTGTATTGCGTGCCCACCGTCGCACGCTCAGCATCGTCGAGCACCGGCAGGTTGATGGCACCCGGAACGTGGTCTTCGGCAAACTCCGCCGGGCTGCGGACGTCGAGAACCGCATCGAACCCATGCCGCAAAAGGTCGCCAAGAGAGGTCACACGCATCGCCATCCCGCGGCCTTACCGGGTTACGGCAACTGTTGAAAGCCCCGTCTCCGGCCTGTCACATGGCAGGTGCTTTTTTCCGCCCAAAGCCTCTGGACAGCGCCCGGAGCCTCGGCTAGACCCCCGACACCCAAAGGGCCCCGCCCTTTCCCGTGCCCGGGTAGCTCAGGGGTAGAGCAGTGGATTGAAAATCCTCGTGTCGGTGGTTCGATTCCGCCCCCGGGCACCATTTTATGCCATACAAAACAGCAAATTGCCGGATTTCTGCTTTGCAGCGAATTTCCTGTGCTAGGCCGAAAAACCCTAGCACAGTGCTAGCACAGTCTTAAAAGCATCTGCTAGCACAACGCACTACAAGCATAGCGCCGTGCGCCTAGCACAATCCTAGCACCGTGCGGTAGCAACGCTCCTTGCCGTACTTGTGGTGCTTCGTAAGTTACCTTGCAGAGTTAGCCTATTGATTTCATTGTGTGAAATCTGTGATCTTTGCGGTCATTGCCATTAGCAATTTCTACTTGGTTAAGAAGGGGGAATTAGTGCATGTCGATCGGGGAAATCGCTGACTTTCAGATCGGCACCCAATTCGCCGATCGTCGTGAACTCTATGACTTCGGCATTCACAGAGCGCTTCAAGCCGACATTGTGGGACAAGAAGCGGTAGGTGCGGAAAGCATCGTTCTATCAGGCGGTTATGTGGATGACGCTGATTACGGCTCCTCGATCATTTACACTGGCGGTGGCGGCAGAGATCCAAACAGCGGCCGGCAGATTGCAGACCAAGAGTTCACCAGAAAGAACAAGTCGCTAGTCACAAGTTGCTTACAAGGGCTTCCCGTGAGGGTCATTCGCGGCTCGGGCCACAAGTCTGAGCACTCACCGGCCGCCGGCTACCGCTAAGATGGCTTGTTTAAAGTAGACAGCTACTGGCGAGAAAAAAGCAAGCATGGTCACCTGATTTGCAGATACAGGCTCGTTTCGATCGATACGTCGACACTAATCAAAGGCGTCGGCGACGAGAATAGATCGGGTTCGCAATCACCGGCACGATGGTCTGAAGTTAGAATCGAGAGGATTATGAGCGGTACCGCTCTTGGCCGAAAGGTCAAGGAGCTCCGTGATTTCAGGTGCCAGGTCTGCGGTGTCCGACTGAATTGTGCGGGTGGTCCGTACGCTGAGGCTGCCCACGTCCGTCCCCTGGGAGAGCCTCATAACGGCCCTGACGAGCTGGAGTGGGTAGCCTGATCTGACTGGTTCGATTTGATCGTTAGTGGATGGTTGGCCTGGTTTGCATCTGGACGATGGTTTTCGGTGGCGACCTGTGATGGCCAATTGCGGTGTGAGGCTGTTTTGTGTTGTAGTGCTTTCCACTGTCCGGCAGGGCATTGCCAGAGAAATGTCCCGAGAGGGAGCAGTCTTCGACGATGATCTGGACCTCCCTCAATGAGTAGAGTTTCTCCCGGTTCAGTAGTTCGTCCATTGCCCGGCAGGCGATTGCAAAGCAAATTGGCGAAAGGGGCGGAACCGTGCATTGAAGCTCTCGACATAGCCGTTCTCCCAAGGACTACCCGATTCTATGAAGGCGGTCTTTGCGCCAACCACTGCCCGGCAGGCGATTTGCATGGCAGATCTGCCGAGAAGGGCCTCGATCCAGGCCCGGACGTCCTTGGCAACGAACTCGGGGCCGTCGCCCATTGGGCTCGGACCAATGGCACCTTCAATGGGCAACTCGCTGCGGACAATGGCAGGTGGTCCGCGCAGGATGAACAGGTCGGTTGGGGCGTCGATAGAGTCGGTTGAGTTCAGCTTTCGCCTCACCCGTATCGCCATGCAATCGCGGCTGGCGCACTATGCGCCGCGCCCTCGGCGATCACCCCTGCATCTGTACGGACGCGGTTCATCTGCATGTTCCCCCAATGGTCTCCATAGGCCGCGCGGGAATTACCCTAACGGACGATAGTCCCCGATCTAATTGCGCTGGCACTTGCATGACGTCAGTGCCAATGGACAGTTTATGTCGCTTTGTTAAGGGAGGGTTTCTGGCACATCGTAACCACCAAGGAGTGGAGATGAGACAGAAGCCCGGCACCAAGCAGAGCCACGGCGAGAAG